>NZ_DASQCJ010000174.1:0-11215 GCF_035634735.1 Cellulomonas sp. | reverse complement strand
CCGACGACCGACACGTCCTCCGGCACCCGCAGCCCGGCCCGGCGCGCGGCGCGGATCGCCCCGAGGGCCAGCGGGTCGCTCGCGCAGACCAGCCCGGTCAGCCCCTGCCGCAGCAGCCGGGTCGCGGCGGCCTGCCCGCTCTCCAGCGAGTAGGCGCTGCGGGCGATCGCCTCGTCGGCCAGCTCCACGCCCAGCCGGGCGGCGGCGGCGCGGGCGGCGTGCAGCTTGCGCTCGGACGGCACGTGGTCGACCGGGCCGAGGACCAGCCCGATGCGGGTGTGCCCGAGGGACGCGAGGTGGCCGACGGCCTGCTCGACCGCCACCTCGTCGTCGCAGGACACCCGCGGGAACGGCAGCTCCTCGATCGAGGCGTTGATCAGCACGACGGGCAGGCCGCGGTCGGCGAGCAGCGCGTAGTGGTCGTGGTCGGCCCCGCGCTGGGCGAAGTTGCCGCCGGCGAACACGATCCCCGACACCTGCTGGGTGAGCAGCAGATCGACGTAGTCGGCCTCGGACACCCCGCCCGCGGTCTGGGTGCACAGCACCGGCGTGTAGCCCTGCTGGGCGAGCGCGCCGCCGACCACCTCCGCGAACGCCGGGAAGATCGGGTTCTGCAGCTCGGGCAGCACCAGGCCGACGAGCCGGGCGCGCTCGCCGCGCAGCTTGGTGGGCCGCTCGTAGCCGAGCACGTCGAGCGCGGTCAGCACCGCCTGGCGCGTCTGCTCCGAGACGCCGCTGCGGCCGTTGAGCACGCGGCTCACCGTCGCCTCGGACACCCCGACCTTCTGCGCGACTTCCGCGAGCCGTCCAGCCATGCCCGCAAGCCTACGACGCGATCACGCAAGCGGCTTGCAACGCGCCGCACCCGTCGGTCACGCGGACCGCCGCACGGCGGTCAGGCGCTCGCCGCCGCGCGGGGCGCGACCGCCCGCAGGTGCTCCGCGATGTCCCGGCCCCACGCGCGGACCGCGTCGAAGTCCCGGTGGTCGCCCTCCTTGGCGCGGGCGCCGGCGATGATCGCCCGCTCCGCGAACGCGAGCTCGCTGCGCAGCAGCCGCCCGGCGAACGCCCGGTGCCCGATCGCGCCGACGTCCTGCATGAGCGCCAGCAGCTCGTGCGGGCTGTTCGCGCGCGCCGCCGGCTGCGTCGCCAGGCCCGACGAGAACACCCAGACGTGCCGCAGGCGCAGGTCCGCCGCGAGCCGCGCGGCCAGGTCGCGCGCCGCCGGGATCCAGTGCGCGGTGTACACCGCCGAGCCGAGCACGACCGCGTCGTACCCGTCCACGTCGGCGACGTCCTCCGGCGCGGCCTCGTCGACGACGTGCCCGTCGGCCCGCAGCACGTCCGCGACGGCCGAGCCGATCTCCGCGGTGGCACCGTGGCGCGAGGCCACCGTCACCAGGACGTTCATCGCTCTGCCCTCCAGCGGCTGGGTCGTGGCGGTCGTCTCCGGCCCCCTCCCGGCCCGGACCCGCCGACATCCATGGTCCGTCGCGGACCGGCCCCCGTCGTGGGCCGGAGGTCCCTCCGGCCGCCGGGGCGGGGTGCGCGGGACCGGGTCAGGGGGTGCCCTCGGCCGCGGCGTGACCAGCGGCGTCGCCCCGGCGGTCGAGGTCGGGGATCGCCGGCTGCGCCGCCCGGAGCGCCCCTGCCACGTCCGTGAGCGCCGCGAGCTGCTCCGCGTCCAGGGCCCCGCCGACGTAGTGCGCGATCGCCTGCACGTGCCGCCGGCCGACCTCCTTCTGCAGCGCCGCGCCGGCCGCCGTGAGCCCGACCACCACGCCGCGGCCGTCGCCCGCCGCCGGGGCGCGGCGGACCCAGCCGGCCTCCTCGAGCCGCTCGACCATCCGGCTCAGGCTCGGCTGGCTGAGCAGGCTCGACTCGCCCAGGTCGCGCAGCCGCAGGCCCTCCGGCGCGCGGGACAGGGTGAACAGCACGTCGTACTCGCGCAGCGTGAGGCGGTCCCAGATCGGGTCGCGCTGCAGCCGGCGCATGATCGCGACCTGGGCGCGGAACAGCTCCTCCCAGGCGACGGCCGCGGCCCGCACGTCCACCGCCGGGGCGGTCCCGTCCGCGCCGGGGGCCGGGTCCGTGGCCGCGCCCGTCGTGCCCTGCACCGTCATGACCGCTCCGTCCGCCGTTCCATGCGTTCGCATCTACCTCCCCAACCCCGCGGGGCTCCGGCCTGTTCCTCCCCCGCCCCTCCAGCCGCCCCGACCGCCGCCCCACCCCCGCGCCCCGACAGCCGCCCCGACAGTGGAAGGTGGTGACGGACACGCCGTCGGCGTGTCCGTCACCACCTTCCACTGTCAGCGGTGTGGCGCGGTGGCTGGGGTGCGGGTCGGGGTGGTGCGGTGCGGCTCGGGCGGGGAGTCGGCGCGGGTGCCGGTGCGTGGCTCCGGGGCCCGGCTACGCTGGCCCGATGCAGAACGACGGCGTCCGCTCGACGTACGTGCTGGTCGACGGCGAGAACATCGACGCGACCCTCGGCTCCTCCATCCTCAACGGCCGGCCCACCCCGGAGCAGCGCCCCCGCTGGGAGCGCGTGCTGGAGTTCGCGCACCGCACGTGGGGGCAGCAGCCGAGGGGGCTGTTCTTCCTCAACGCGACGAGCGGCACGCTGCCGATGTCGTTCGTGCAGGCGCTGCTGGCGATCGGGTACCAGCCGATCCCGCTCGCCGGCGAGGGCAAGGTCGTCGACATCGGCATCAAGCGCACCCTGGAGGCGCTGGCCGACCGGCAGGGCGACGTGCTGCTCGCCTCGCACGACGGCGACTTCGCCCCCGAGATCGAGGCGCTGCTCGGCGGCGACCGCCGGGTGGGGCTGCTGGCGTTCCGCGAGTTCACCAGCACCGCGCTGAGCCACCTCGCCGACCGCGGGCTGCAGGCGTTCGACCTGGAGACCGACGTCAAGGCCTTCAACGTCACGCTGCCGCGGCTGCGGATCATCCCGCTCGACGAGTTCGACCCGCTGCGCTACCTCTGACGCCCCCGGGCGGGCAGAGTGGGGGGATGGCGACCGCCGACCCCGACCCCGTCCCGCCCGGCGAGCGGGTGCTGGTGCTGCTGCGCGCGGTGAACGTCGGCGGCACCTCCGCGCTGCCGATGGCCGACCTGCGCGCGGCCGCGACCGACCTCGGGCACGGCGACGTCGCGACGCACCTGACGACCGGCAACCTGCTGCTCGTGCCCGCCGCGGGCTCCCCCGGCGACGCCGCGGGGCTGGCCGCGGCGCTCACCGCCGACCTGCGGGACCGGCTCGGGCGCCCGCTGGCGCTCACCGTCCGCACCCGGGCGCAGGTCGACGACCTCGTGGCGGCCAACCCGTACCCGGGCCCGGCGGCGAGCGACCCGGCGCACCTCGTCGTCGTGTTCCTGGACGGGCCGGCGGCGCACGAGGGCCGGATGGACCTGTCCGGGTACGGCCGGGAGCGCGGCACCTGGCGCGGCAGCGAGGGGTACGTGCACTACCCGGACGGCATCGGGCGCTCGAAGGTCACCGCCGGGGTGCTCGACCGGATGTCGGGCCGGACGGGCACCGCCCGGAACTGGCGGACGGTGCTGGCGCTGCAGGAGAAGCTGGCGGCCTGACGCCGGGGGCCGGGCGGCGCGGTGCCCGCCGGCGCGGCCCGGCGGCGCGGCGCGCGGCCGGCCTCGCTACCGTGGGCCGCATGACCACCCTGTTCACGCGCATCATCGACGGCGACATCCCCGGCCGGTTCGTCTGGGCCGACGACCGCGCCGTGGCGTTCGGCACCATCGCCCCGATCACGGACGGCCACGTGCTGGTCGTGCCGCGCGCCGAGGTGGCGTCGTTCACCGAGGCCGACGACGACCTGCTGGCGCACCTGACCGTGGTCGCGAAGGCGATCGGCCGGGCGCAGCAGGCCGCGTGGGACGCGCCGCGCGCCGCGCTGCTGGTCGCCGGGTTCGAGGTGCCGCACCTGCACCTGCACGTGCTGCCCGCGTGGGGCGAGGCCGAGCTGAGCTTCGCGAACGCCCGGCACGACCTCCCGGCCGAGCAGCTCGACGCGGCTGCCGAGCGCCTGCGGGACGCCCTGCGGTCGGCGGGCGAGGGCGCGCACGTCCCGGCTCGCCTGGACTCCCCGGCCCTCTGACGCCAGGCCCCTCGAGTGGAGCGTTCTGCCCGACACGCGCCGGCGTGTCGGGCAGAACGCTCCACTCGTCTCCACCCCGGGGGTGGTGAGGGGGCCGGGATCGGCGGCGTCAGGCGACCGGGTCGTCCTCGCCGTAGGGGGCCAGCCGCAGCGTCCGGGCGTCGGCCGCCACGATCCGGTCCGCCAGCGCCGCCAGGCTCTCCGGGGTGTCCGTGCCCGCGCGCACGAACCGCCCGTGCAGGGCGTCCAGCCGCCCCGAGCCGAACGCGTCCACGAGCTCCACCGTCGCCTCGACCGGCGTCCACTCGGTGCGGTCGTCGTGCAGCGGCATCGCCTGGGTCATGTCGGTGACCACCACGCCCGGCGCGACGTCGAGCACCGTGACGCCCCGGTCGGCGTACTGCGCGTCGAGCATCGTCGTGAGCCGCGCGAGCGCGCCCTTGCTGATCCCGTAGCCGGTGTAGACCCCCGAGGGCCGGTGCCCCGAGCCGGAGTTGATGTTCACCACGTGGCCGGACCCGCGCGCCAGCATGCCCGGCAGCACCGCGTGCGCGAGCAGCAGCGGGCCGCGCACGTTCGTCTCGATCACCCGCCACACGTCCTCGACGTCGTCGGCGACCAGGTCGACCTCGGCCCGCTCGATGACGCCGGCGTTGTTGACCAGCAGGCCCAGCCCGCCGAGGTCGGCGAACGCCTGCTCGACCCGGGCGACCGCAGCGGCGACGGCCGCCCGGTCCACCACGTCCACCGCCTCGACCAGGACCCGCGCACCGGGCCGGGCGGCCCGGGCCTCCTCGGCGACGGCGTCGAGGTGCGCGCGGGTGCGGCCGGCCAGTGCGACGTCCCAGCCCGCGCGGACCAGGCCGAGCGCGAGGCCGCGGCCGATGCCGCGGCCGGCCCCGGTGACGAGCGCGGTGCGCGGGGCGGTGCCGGCGGTGGCGGGGGCGGGCGTGGCGGCGGCGTCGGGGGTCGTCATGCCCCCATCGTCGCGCATCGCCCCCGCCCCCTCCCGCCCGGCGACCGGGACTCGGCATACTGACGCTGCCCACCGCGTTGTCCGACGTCGGGGCCGGATCCGGCCCCGGAGTCAGCCGCCCGTCACCGACCGCGAGGGGAGTCGCCCGTGGCCACGGACGCCGCCGAGCCCACCCGTGCCGTTCCCGGCCCGCCGCTGCGGGTCCGCCTGCCCTCCGTCAGCCCGTCGGTGCGGGACTTCCTCGCCACCGAGGCCGGCAGCGCCGTCTTCCTGCTCGGCGCGACCGTGCTCGCGCTGGTGTGGGCGAACTCGCCGCTGTCGGACGCGTACGACGCCCTGTGGTCGACGTCGGCGGGCTTCCACCTGGGCCCGTTCGGGATCGACCTGAGCCTGCACCACTGGGTGAACGACGCCGCGATGGCGGTGTTCTTCTGCGTGGTCGGGCTCGAGATCAACCGGGAGATCACCAGCGGCGAGCTGCGGGACCGCCGGATGGTCGCCGTGCCCGCGCTCGGCGCGCTGGGCGGCCTGGCGGTCCCGGCGCTCATCTACCTGCTGTTCAACGCGGGCACCGAGGCCGCGCACGGCTGGGGCGTCGTCATGTCGACGGACACGGCGTTCCTGGTCGGCATCCTCGCGCTGTTCGGCCCGGCCTGCCCGGACCGGCTGCGGCTGTTCCTGCTGACGCTCGCGATCGTCGACGACATCGGCGCGATCACGGTGATGGCGGTGTTCTACAACGACGGCGTCGACGTGGCGGCGCTGGCCGTGGCCGGGGCGCTGGTGCTCGGGCTGCTGGTGCTGCGCTGGCTGGGCGTGTGGCGGCTGACGCCGTACGCGCTCATCGGCGTGGCCCTGTGGTTCGCGGTGAACGCCTCGGGCGTGCACGCCACGCTCGCGGGCGTGCTGGTCGGGCTGCTGCTGCCGTCGCGGCCGATGGCCCGGGACCACGTCGAGCAGGTGCCGCGGTGGACGGACGGGCTGGTCGCCGAGCCGACGGCCGACCGGGAGCACCTGGCCGAGCTCGCGGCCCGCGCCACCGTCCCCGCCGGCGAGCGGCTGCAGCGGCTGCTGCACCCCTGGTCGGCGTTCGTGATCGTGCCGGTGTTCGGCCTGGCCAACGCCGGCGTGCGGCTCGACCCCGAGGCGCTGCGCGCGGCCGCGACGTCGACGGTGACGATCGGCGTGGCGGTGGCGCTGGTGGCCGGGAACACGATCGGCATCACCGGGGCCGCGACGCTCGCGATCCGCACCGGGCTCGGCCGGCTGCCGGGCCGGGTGCGCTGGGGGCACCTGCTGGGCGGCGCGGTGCTCGCCGGGATCGGGTTCACGATCTCGCTGTTCATCGCCGAGCTGGCGTTCGAGGGCGAGCTCGTCGAGCAGGCCAAGATCGGCATCCTCGCCGGCTCGCTGATCGCGGCGGTGCTGGGCACGGTGCTGCTGCGGGTCCTCGGCGACCGGCTGCCGCTGTGCTCGCCCGGCGACGAGCTGCCGGCCGGCCTGCCGCCGCGGCCCTGGGTCGCGGGGTCCTGAGAACCGCCCCCGGGCGTCAGCGCGTCGGGACCGCCGCCGCGACCGCCTCGCGCAGCACGGCCAGCTCGACGGGACCGCGGTACCGCTCGCCCTGGACGAGCAGCGTCGGCGTGCCGCGCACCCCGAGCCCCAGGCCGTCGACGTAGTCCGCCTCGACCAGGTCGGCGAACCGCTGTGCGCCCTCGCCCGCGACGGCCGCCGGGTCGAGGCCCAGGCGCGCGCCGACGGCCCGGAGGTCGGGCTCCGTGAGCCGGTCCTGCTGCGCGAACAGCGCCCGCTGCATCTCCCAGAACAGCCCCTGCTCCGCGGCGGCCTCGGCCGCGAGCGCCGCGATCAGCGCGTGCGGGTGCACCTGGAACAGCGGGAAGTGCCGCCAGACCAGCCGCACCCCGCCGCCCGACTCCTCGACCAGCCGCCGGAGCACCGGCTCGGCGTCGCGGCAGTACGGGCACTCGAGGTCGCCGTACTCGGTGATCGTGACGGGCGCGGCGGGGTCGCCGAGGACGAGCCGGGGGACCTGGGCGTCGGGCATGCCCCCAGCATGCCCGACGCCCGCGGCCCGGCCTCAGCGCGGCCGCATCGGCGGGCTCGCGGTGCCCGCCCCGCGCGCGATGCCCGCGACCAGCTGCCGCATCGCCTGCACCCCGGTGTACCGGGGGTGGAACCCGAGCTGCCGCTCGGCCCGCGTCGTGTCCAGCACCGGCGCGGACGCCCCCATGTCGAACCACCCGGGCCCGACCGGCGCCAGCCGCGCGTGCCACGCCAGCTGCAGCGCCGTGCGCACGGGGGCGTGCGGCACCTCCCGCCACCGCCCGCGCGACACCACGTCCGCGACGTCGGCGGCCCGGATGATCCCCGGCCCGGCGACGTTGTACGGCCCGCGCGCCTGCCGGACGACCGCCTCCCGGTACGCGTCGGCCAGGTCGTCGGCGTGCACCGCCTGCAGGCGGAAGCCCGCGGGCCACGGCAGCACCGGGAGCCGGCCGTCGAGCAGCCCCGCGGGCACGAACGGCCCGAGGAAGTACCGCTTGATCTCGTGGCCCGCGGCGTGCTGGAAGACCAGGGCCGGCCGGAGCCGCGCGATCGTCAGCGCCGGGTAGCGCAGCTCGGCCTCGTCCAGCAGCCGCTCGACCGCGACCTTGTCCACGCTGTAGTCGGACGACCGCACGCCGCCGGTGTCCCACTCCTCGTCGCGCGGCTCGTCCGAGTACGACGGGCTGTACGCCCCGACCGACGACGCGACGACCAGGTGCGGCACGCTCGCCTCGACCACGGCGCCGAGCACCCGGCGCATCCCGTCGACGTTGACCCGCCGGAGCTGGTCGCGGTCGTGGCTCGGCTGGATCAGCCAGGCGAGGTTCACGACGGCGTCCGCGCCGGCGAACACCCGGCGGAGGGCCTCGACGACCGGGCCGTCCGGGCCTGGCGCGCCGATGTCGACCGCGTGCCAGTCGGTGGTGTCGTACGGCGGCGGAGGCGTCCGGCGCGGCGCGCGCCGGGCGACGCCGACCAGGGCCGTCACCGTCGGGTCGTCGCGCAGCCGGCGGAGCACGGCCGTGCCGACGTTGCCGCTGGCCCCGATGACGACGACCCTCATCGCGCGTCCCCGGACCCGTCCGGCTGCCCCGGCTCGCCGTCCGCGGCGAACGCCTGCTCGCGGGCGACCTGGCCGAGCCGGGTGAGCGTCGCGATCTGGTCGTCCGCCTGGTCGAGCAGCCGCTGCAGCCGGGCCGGGTCGAGCCCGAGGTCGTCGGCCCAGATGTGCAGCGTCTCCCAAAGGCCGCGCTTGGCGATGACCGCGCCGCGCATGAGGTCCAGCTCAAGCACCGCCGTGAGCGGCGACTGGTCGGACAGCCGGCCGTTGGGCTTCAGCCGGCCGGCGCGCTCGACGACCGCGAGCCCGACGCGCTTGACCACCGAAGGCCGCACGTCGAGCTGGTAGGCGGTGTCGCGGAGCCACTCGCGCTCGTCCGTGACCTCCTGCGCGATCCGCGCGAGCGCCGGGCCCAGGGGCGTGTCCGCGTACGCCTCCGCCATCCGGCCGAACCGCGCGCTGCCGCCCTGCGCCCCGGCGAGGTGGTCGCCGAGGTAGGAGTCGAGCAGCGTGCGGTCGAGCCGCCTCACGGGGTGCCGGCGCCGCCGCCGTCCGCGCCGTCCGTGCGCGGGTTCAGGTTGTCCGGGTCGGCGTCGGGGTCGCCGCCCTCGTCGCCGCCGGAGGCCTGCGTCCCGGTGCGCGGGTTGAGCATCTCCGGGTCGGTGTCCGGGTCCTCGGCGGGGTCGTAGCCGTTCTGCGTGGTGTCGTCGGTGCTCATGGGCCCACGCTGGCACCAGGCCCCGGACCTCGCACCCCGAACGGGGGGCCGCGGCCCGCCGGGACGATCGTCCCTGGTGCCCGCTGCGTGGATCTGGTGCACGGAGCACCGCACGCGCTGGTTACCATCGAGTCGTGCCCTCAACTGTCGAGCCGGTCGATGTCGTCCTGGTCGGTGGCGGGATCATGTCCGCCACGCTCGCCACCCTGCTCTCCGAGCTCGAGCCGTCCTGGCGGATCGAGATCGTCGAGCGGCTGGACGGGATCGCCCTGGAGAGCACGGACGCCTGGAACAACGCCGGCACCGGCCACGCCGCCCTCTGCGAGCTGAACTACACGCCCGAGCGCGCCGACGGCTCCATCGACATCGCCAAGGCGGTGACGATCAACGAGCAGTTCGCCCTGTCCTGCCAGCTGTGGGACCACCTGCGCGACGAGGGCCGGCTGCCGGACGACTCGTTCCGCTCCGCCGTGCCGCACCTCACGTTCGTGCGCGGCGCCGCCGACGTCGACTACCTGCGCCGCCGGCACGCCGCGCTGACGGCGCACCCCCGGTTCGCGCACCTCGAGTACTCCGAGGACCCGGAGACCATCGCGTCCTGGGCCCCGCTGGTCATGGCCGACCGCGACCCCGACGAGCCCGTGGCGGCCACCCGCGCCCTCGACGGGCTCGACGTCGACTTCGGCACCCTGGCCCGGCGCATGGTCGACGACCTGGTCGCCCGGGGCGCGACGGTCCGGCTGCAGCACGAGGTCCGGCGGATCAGCCGGCGGCGCGGCGGCGGCTGGCGGCTGCACCTCGTCGACCGCACCTGGAACGCGAGCCCGAAGCGGTCCACGCTCGACGCGCGGTTCGTGTTCATCGGCGCGGGCGGCGGCGCGCTGCGGCTGCTGCAGGACGCGGGCATCCCCGAGATCAAGGGCTACGGCGGCTTCCCGATCAGCGGCCAGTTCCTGCGCACCACCGACCCGGCGCTCGTCGAGCGGCACCGCGGCAAGGTCTACGGCAAGGCCGCCGTCGGCTCGCCGCCCATGTCCGTGCCGCACCTGGACACCCGCGTGGTCGAGGGCAGCCCGGCGCTGCTGTTCGGCCCGTACGCCGGCTGGAGCATGAAGTTCCTCAAGGCCGGCTCGTGGACCGACCTGGTCCGCACCGTCCGGCCGGGCAACCTCGTCCCGCTGGTCGCGGTCGGCCTGCACAACCTCGACCTGCTGAAGTACCTGATCAGCGAGGTGCTGGCGAACCGGGACGCGCGGATGCGCACGCTGCGTGGGTTCATGCCGACGGCCCGCGAGCGCGACTGGGAGCTCATCACCGCCGGCCAGCGCGTGCAGGTCATCAAGCGCGGCAAGGGCGGCGGGGTGCTGGAGTTCGGCACCGAGCTCATCACGGCCGCCGACGGGTCGATCGCGGGCCTGCTGGGCGCCTCGCCCGGCGCGTCGACCGCGGCGTCCGCGATGCTCGACCTGCTGCGCCGGTGCTTCCCGGAGCGGTTCGCCGGCTGGCGGCCGCGGCTCGAGGCGATGATGCCGCAGCTCGCCGAGACCTCCGCCGGGCGCGGGGCGGTGCCGGGCGGCGGCGAGGCCCCCGACGCCGACCCGGACCTGGAGACCGAGGACCCGGCGCGCCCGGGCGGGACGGACACCACCCCGGGCGTCGGCCACGAGCCGGGCCCCGAGCCGCGCGACGCGTCCCAGCGGTCCGCGGGCCGCCGCCCGGCGCGCCCGACGCTCCCCCGCCGCCGGGACACCCCAGTCGCCTGACCCTCCGGGCCGCGCCCCGCGCGCCGAACGCGCGCCCGCGCGTCCGCCACATCCGCCGAGATAGGACCCTCCCGCCGAGATAGGACCGTCTCAGGTCCTATCTCGGCGCGGAGGTCCTATCTCGGCGCGATGTACCCGCGGCCCCGGTCGCCGGATCGCGCGACCGGGGGGAGCGTGGAGGGCATGAGAGCCGTCGTCCTGAACTGCACGCTGAAGCCGTCGCCGCAGCCGTCGAACACCGAGCAGCTCGCGCGCGTCGTCGTCGAGGCCCTGGAGGGCCACGGCGTCGAGGTCAGCACCATCCGGCTGGCCGACCACGACATCCCGCCCGGCGTCGAGTCCGACCTGGGCGGCACCGACGCGTGGCCGGCGGTCCGCCGCGCGGTGCTCGACGCCGAGATCCTGGTCGTCGCCACGCCGACCTGGGTCGGCCACCCGTCGTCCGTCGCCCAGAGGATGCTGGAGCGGATGGACGCGATGATCTCCGAGACCGACGACGCCGGCCGCCCGGTG
>NZ_DASQCJ010000173.1:0-4764 GCF_035634735.1 Cellulomonas sp. | reverse complement strand
CGCCGAGCTGGCGGAGCTGCTGGCCTGGGCCGCGGGCGCCGCCGCGGGTGCGGGTGGGGACGCGGGCGCGGGTCCCGACGTCCCTGCGGGCGACCCGGCCGGTGCGGACGACGGCGGTGACGACGGCGCGGACGGCGCGGGCGCGGGCGTCGCCCCGGGCACCGACCGCGCCCCCGCCCGGGTCGCCGTGCTCACCGGCGTCCCCGGCTCCGGCATCACCGCGCTCGCCGAGGCGGTCGCCCGCGCGCACCGGGCCGCCGCGGGCGCGCCGGTCCTGCTCGGCCCGGGCGACGTCGACCCCGACCTCGTGCCGGCGGCCCTGCCGTCCACCCCCGCCGCCACCGCGACCCCGACCGCCACCCCGGGCGCCCCCGGCCTCCTCGTCCTGCTCGACGTCGACGACCCCGACCGCCCCGCCGCCGTCGCCCGCGTCCTGGCCGACGCCGCCCCGGCGTGGTCCCTGCTGGTGACCGCCCGCCGCGCGCTCCCGGTCGACGGCGCCCGCACCGTGCGCCTCGCCCCGCTGGAGCCGGGCGCCGCGGTCGCGATGCTCGGCGACCTCGTGGGCCCCGACCGCGTCGCCGCCGAGCCCGAGGCCGCCGCCGCGCTCGCCGCCGCGTGCGGGCACCTCCCCGTGGCGCTCGCGGTGGCGGCGGGCCAGGTCGCCGAGCGCCCGGCCTGGTCCCTGGCGGACCACGTGCACCGCGTGGCCCAGTCGTCGCACGCCCTGCCCGCCCTCGACGCGGCCTACCGCGCGCTCGACCCGGAGCAGGCGCTCGTGCTGCGCCGGCTGGCGCTGCTGGACGCCCCGCTGCCGTCGGCCTGGCTCGCCGTGCTCGCGGGGCTCGACCAGGCGAGCGTGCGGCGGGCGCTCGCGGCGCTGGAGGACGCGCACCTGGTGCTGCCGGCGCCGGGCGGGCGGTCGACGGTGCACGCGCTCGTGCGGCGGTACGCGCGGGAGGCCGCGCAGGACGACGAGCCGGTCAGCGCGCGCCGCGCGGCGGTCGAGCGGCTGGTCGACCGCCTCGTCGAGGTGTGCCGCCCGCTGGTCGCCGTCGTCGCGCCGCACCACGACCTCGCGCTCGGCGGCCCGCCGGTGGCCGCGACGCCCGCGGTGGCCCGCGAGCGGCTGGACGCGCTCCGCCCGGTGGCCGTGGCCGCGGGCGCGCGGTGCGCGGAGCTCGGGATCGCCGCGCCCCTGGGCGGGCTGTCCGGGCTCCTGGCGGCGTACCTGGACACGGCGGGCCACTACGCCGACGCGCTGGTGCTGCACGGCGCGGCCGCCGCGGCCGCCGACCCGGCCGGCCGGAGCCGCGCGGGCCGGGACCTGGGCCGGGTGCTCGAGCACCTCGGCCGGTACGACGAGGCGCTGGCGCAGCTGGTGCGCGCGCACGAGTCCGGGCACGACCCGCGGCCGGGCCAGACGCTCAACCGGATCGGCAACGTCTACAAGCGGCTCGGGCGCACCGACGAGGCCCTGCGCGCGTACGCCGAGGCGGCGGAGGCGGCGCGCGCCGGCGGCGACGTCGTCAGCGAGGGGCGCGCGGTGGGCAACCACGCGGACGCGCTGCGGGTGCTCGGCCGGCACGCGGAGTCGTTCGCGGGCTACGACCAGGCGCTCGCGCTCGCCGAGCGGGTCGGCGACGTGCTGAACGTGGCGGTCGTGACCAGCAACTCGGCGCTGGCGCTGGAGCACGCCGGGCGGCTCGCGGAGGCCCGGGCGCGGGTGGTCCGGGCGCGCGCGGCGGCGGACCGGCTGGGCGACGCGAACCTCGGGCTGCGCACCGCCCTGCACGAGCAGCGGCTGGCGCTCGCCGCCGGGGACCCCGGCGAGGTGCCGGGCGTCGTCGCCGCGCTGCGCGCCCTGGCCGAGCGGGCGGGCGACCTCGGCGACGTCGAGGCGCAGGCGGAGGCGCGCACGGTCCTGGGCCGGGCGCTGCACCGCGCGGGGGACCTGGCCGCCGCGGAGGACGTCCTGACCGGCGCGCGGGAGCAGGCGGCGCGGCTCCGGGCGCGGCTGGTCGAGGTCGAGGCGCTCAACGCCCTGGGCGCGGTGGCGCTCGCCGGCGGGCGTCCCCGCGACGCGCGGGCGTGGTTCGACCGGGCGCTGGGGCCGGCGCGCGCGGCGGGCGACGTGGGGGAGGAGGCCCGGGCGCTCGCGGGCCTGGCCGCCGCTGCCGCCGAGGGCGTGCTGCACCTCCGCGACCACACCCCCGACGACGCCCCCGCGACCCTGGCGGTGTTCCGGCGCGCGATCACCGGCACCGCGGCACGCGACTACACCCCCGAGCAGGTCGCCGCGTGGGCGCCCGACGAGATCGACCCCGACGCCTGGGCCGCCCGGCGCGCCGCCGCGCGCACCCGGGTCGCGGTGCGGGACGGCGCGGTCGTCGGGTTCACCGACGTGGACGCGGCCGGCTACGTCGACATGCTGTTCGTCGACCCGGGCGCGGCGCGGCAGGGGGTGGCCCGGGCGCTGCTCGACTGGGCGGTCCGGACGGCCGCCGCCGACGGCGCGACCGAGCTGACCACCCACGCGAGCATCACGGCGCGCCCGTTCTTCGCGGCGCACGGCTTCGTCGTCGTCGCGGAGCAGCACCCGGTCCGCCGCGGCGTGACCCTCACCAACTACCGGATGCGCCGCCCGCTCTGACCCGGACGCCCACGTCGGGAGTGGAACGTCGTGACCGACACGCCGACGGCGTGTCGGTCACGACGTTCCACTGTCGGGAGGTGCCGCCCGCGCCGGGCCGTCCCAGTTGTGCGAACCGGACAACACGGGCCCGGCATCCTGTGCCGCGGCGGTGCACCGCGGCCCGGGGGCCGTCGGCTAGCGTCGACTTCCGTGTCCGAGAACCCCCAGACCACCAGCCCGGAGCCGCGCAGCGTGCTCGTGACCGGGGCGAACCGCGGCATCGGCCGCGCGATCGCCGAGCGGTTCGTCGCGAACGGCGACCGGGTCGCGACCATCGTCCGCAGCGGCGGCGCCCCCGACGGCGTCCTCGCGCTGACCGGCGACGTCACCGACACGGCCTCCGTCGACGCCGCGTTCGCCGAGGTCGAGGCCCAGCACGGCCCCGTCGAGGTCCTGGTGGCGAACGCCGGCGTGACCCGCGACGGCCTGCTCATGCGGATGTCGGACGACGACTTCCAGCAGGTGCTCGACGTCAACCTCACGGGCGTGTTCCGGTGCGTGCGCCGCGCGTCCAAGGGCATGATCCGGCTGCGCCGCGGGCGCATCGTGATGATCGGCTCGGTCGTCGGCCTGTACGGCAACGCCGGCCAGGTGAACTACACCGCGACCAAGGCCGGCCTCGTCGGCATGGCCCGGTCCGTCACCCGCGAGCTCGGCGGCCGCGGCATCACCGCGAACGTCGTCGCCCCCGGGTTCATCGAGACCCAGATGACCGCGGAGCTGCCGCAGGACCGCCAGGACGCCTACCTGTCGTCCATCCCCGCGGGCCGGTTCGGCGCGGTCGACGAGATCGCCGCCGCCGTCGAGTTCCTCGCCTCGCCCGCCGCCGGGTACATCTCGGGCGCCGTGCTGCCGGTCGACGGCGGCCTCGGCATGGGCCACTGACCTCCTCCCCGCACCCTCGAACGATCGGAAACACCATGGGCCTGCTCGACGGCAAGAAGCTCCTCGTCACCGGCGTCCTCACCGACGGCTCCATCGCCTTCCACGTGGCGCGCCTCGCGCAGGAGGAGGGCGCCGAGGTCGTGCTCAGCTCGTTCGGCCGCCAGTTCCGCCTGACCCAGGCGATCGCCCGCCGGCTGCCGAAGGAGGCGCCGGTCGTGCAGCTCGACGTCACGGACGCCGAGGACCTGGCCGCCCTGCCGGAGCGCGTGCGCGAGCACGTCGACCACCTGGACGGCGTCGTGCACTCGATCGGCTTCGCGCCGCAGTCGGTCATGGGCGGCAACTTCCTCGCCGCCGAGTGGGCCGACGTGGCCACCGCGCTCGAGGTCTCCGCGTTCTCGCTGAAGTCGCTCGCCACCGCCACGCAGCCGCTGCTGACGAACGGCGGCTCGATCGTCGGCCTCACGTTCGACGCCCGGTTCGCCTGGCCGGTCTACGACTGGATGGGCGTCGCCAAGGCCGCCTTCGAGTCGACCTCCCGCTACCTGGCCCGCGACCTCGGCCCCCAGGGCATCCGGGTCAACGTGGTCTCCGCCGGGCCGATCCGCACCACGGCCGCGAAGTCCATCCCGGGCTTCGAGTCGATGGAGGGCGGCTGGGACGGCCGCGCGCCGCTCGGCTGGGACGTGCACGACCCGGAGCCGACTGCCCGCGCGGTCGCCGCCCTGCTCTCCGACTGGTTCCCGAAGACGACGGGGGAGATGGTGCACGTCGACGGCGGCGTGCACGCCATGGGTCAGTAGTCGTGGGACGCTGGTGCGCGTGACCCACGGCTCCGCGCACCAGCTCGTCCTGCTCCGCCACGCGAAGGCGGAGCACCCGGGCTCCCTCGACGACCAGCTCCGACCCCTCGCCCTCGCCGGGCGGAAGCAGGCCACCGAGGTCGGCACGGGGCTGCGGGCGGCGGGCCTGGTGCCCGACCTCGCGCTGGTGTCGTCGGCGCTGCGCACGCGGCAGACCTGGGACCTGGTCCGCGCCGGGCTCGAGGTGCCCGCGGAGACCGCCCGGCTGTCCGACGACGTCTACGCGGCCGGCATCCGGCAGCTGCTCGGCCTGCTGCGGGAGCTCGACGAGTCCGCCGGCACCGTGCTGGTCGTCGGCCACGAGCCGACCGTGTCGCAGAC
>NZ_DASQCJ010000172.1:0-45510 GCF_035634735.1 Cellulomonas sp. | reverse complement strand
GCAGGCCGAACATCTCCTTCTCCTCCTCCGGCTCCGCGTGGTCGTAGCCCAGCAGGTGCAGGATCCCGTGCGTCGTGAGCAGCAGCAGCTCCTCGGCCGTGGAGTGGCCGGCGGTGCGCGCCTGCTCGACGGCGACCTCCGGGCACAGCACGACGTCGCCGAGCAGCCCGGCGGGCGTCGGCTCGTCGGCGCGCCCGGGGCGCAGCTCGTCCATCGGGAACGACAGCACGTCCGTGGGGCCGGGCTCGTCCATCCACTTCACGTGCAGGTCCGTCATGACCTCGGTGTCGACGAACATGATCGACAGGTCGGTCTGCGGGTGCACGTGCATCTGGTCCAGGACGAAGCGGGCGAGCGCGGCGAACTCCGCCTCGTCGACCTCGTGCCCGGACTCGTTGTTGACCTCGATACTCATCTCTTCGTGCTGTCCCAGCGTGCGTAGGCGTCGATGATGTCGCTGACCAGGCGGTGCCGGACGACGTCCGAGGAGGACATCCGGCAGAACGCGACGTCGTCCACGTCGTCGAGGATCGACTCGACCACCCGGAGGCCCGAGGTCGTGCCGGACGGCAGGTCGACCTGGGTGACGTCGCCGGTCACGACCACCTTGGAGCCGAAGCCCAGGCGGGTGAGGAACATCTTCATCTGCTCGGCCGAGGTGTTCTGCGCCTCGTCCAGGATGATAAAGGAGTCGTTGAGCGTGCGGCCGCGCATGTAGGCGAGCGGCGCGACCTCGATCGTGCCCGCCTCCATCAGCCGCGGGATGGACTCGGGGTCGACCATGTCGTGCAGCGCGTCGTACAGCGGGCGCAGGTACGGGTCGATCTTCTCGCTGAGCGAGCCGGGCAGGAACCCGAGTCGCTCCCCCGCCTCGACAGCGGGCCGGGTCAGCACGATGCGGTTCACCTGGCGGGCCTGCAGCGCCTGCACGGCCTTGGCCATGGCGAGGTAGGTCTTGCCGGTGCCCGCGGGGCCGATGCCGAACGTGATCGTGTTCCGGTCGATCGCGTCGACGTACTCCTTCTGGCCCGCGGTCTTGGCCCGGATGGTGCGGCCGCGGGAGGACAGGATGTTGAACGTCAGCACATCGGCCGGGCGCGTGGCGGTGCCGGCGGTGAGCATCGCGACGGAGCGCGTGACGACGTCGGGCGTCAGGGGCGTGCCGGCGACGGCGGTCTCGACCAGCTCGTCGACCAGCCGGGCGACGAGCGCCACGTCGCCGGCCGGGCCGGCCAGGGTGATCTCGTTGCCCCGGACGTGCACGTCGACGCTGGTGAAGCCGCCCTCCACGGCGCGCAGGACCTGGTCGTCCATCCCCAGGAGCTCGACCATGGACACGCTCGACGGGATCGTGATCCGGTGCTCGACCCGGGCGGCGCCGGGGAGCGATCGCCTCGGGCGATCGGGTGTGGTCTCGGCCATGTGCTCGGCGTGCGCCGTGCGCTCCATTCATCGAGGCGGGACTGGTGCTCCCATCCTACCGACCACCACCGACGGACCGCCCCCGGATTCTCCCGGTCGCGGCGGGCCCCCGCCAGGTACCGATGGCCCTACCGGACCGCGACCGCGGGGAGCACAGTAGGGAGAGCGGGTGCAACGACGCCCCCGCGGTCGTACCGGAGGTGCACGTGGCCAGCTATGTCCAGGACTTCTCCGAGGGTGGCAAGGACCAGAAGGACCTGCTCGGCGGCAAGGGCGCGAACCTCGCCGAGATGACCCGCCTCGGCCTGCCGGTGCCGCCCGGCTTCACCATCACCACCGACGCCTGCCGCGCGTACATGCGCACGGGCCAGCTGCCGCCCGAGCTGCGGGTGCAGGTCACGATGGCGGTCCGCCGGCTCGAGGACGCGCTGGGCCGCGGCCTCGGCGACTTCCACGAGCCGCTGCTCGTCTCCGTGCGCTCGGGCGCCAAGTTCTCCATGCCCGGGATGATGGAGACCGTGCTCAACGTCGGGCTCAACGACGCGTCCGTCAAGGGGCTGGCCGAGCTCGCGGAGGACGAGCGGTTCGCGTGGGACTCGTACCGGCGGCTCATCCAGATGTTCGGCAAGACCGTGCTCGACATCGACGGCGACGTGTTCGCCGACACGCTCGACAAGGCCAAGGCGGCCAAGGGCGTCGAGCAGGACGTGGACCTCGACGCGGCGGACCTCCGCCAGCTGGTCGAGGCGTACAAGGAGATCGTGCGTGCGGAGTCCGGGCGCGAGTTCCCGCAGCACCCGCGCGAGCAGCTCGACCTGGCGATCGTCGCCGTGCTGCGGTCCTGGAACACCGACCGCGCCCGGCTGTACCGGCGCCGCGAGCGCATCCCGGACGACCTGGGCACCGCGGTCAACGTCGTCAGCATGGTGTTCGGCAACCTCGGGCCCACCTCCGGCACCGGCGTGGCGTTCACCCGCGACCCCGCGACCGGGCACTCCGGCGACTACGGGGACTACCTGGCGAACGCGCAGGGCGAGGACGTCGTCGCCGGCATCCGGAACACCCTGAGCCTGGCCGAGATGGAGCAGGTGTCCCCGCAGGCGTACGGCGAGCTGCGCCAGGCGATGCGCCGGCTCGAGACCCACTACCGCGACCTCTGCGACGTCGAGTTCACCGTCGAGCGCGGCAAGCTCTGGATGCTGCAGACCCGGGTCGGCAAGCGCACGGCGCCGGCCGCGTTCCGGATCGCGACCCAGCTGGTCGACGAGCACCTCATCACGATGGACGAGGCGCTGGCGCGGGTCAGCGGCGCCCAGCTGTCGCAGCTGATGTTCCCGCGGTTCGACGCGCACGCCGAGCGCACCCTGCTCACGACGGGCATGGCCGCCTCCCCCGGCGCCGCGGTGGGGCGGGCGGTGTTCGACTCCGCCACGGCCGAGGCGCGCGCCGCCGCGGGCGAGGACGTCGTGCTGGTCCGGCGGGAGACCAACCCGGACGACCTCGGCGGCATGATCGCCTCGGTCGGCGTGCTCACGGCGCGCGGCGGCAAGACGTCGCACGCGGCGGTCGTGGCGCGCGGCATGGGCCTGACCTGCGTGGTCGGTGCCGACGCGCTCGACATCGACCTGCCGGCCCGGTCCATGAAGGTCGACGGGCACGAGGTCGCGGAGGGCGACGTCATCGCGATCGACGGCTCCACCGGCGAGGTCTACCTCGGCGCGGTGCCGGTCGTGCCCTCTCCCGTCAGCACGTACCTGGCCGAGGGGCTGGACGCCGCGCTCGAGCAGGCCGGCGCGGACGAGCAGACCGCGGACCTGGTCCGGTCCGTGCACCGGGTCCTCACGCACGCCGACGACACCCGGCGGCTGCACGTGCACGCGAACGCCGACACCGCCGAGGACGCCCGGCGGGCCCGCGCGCTCGGCGCGCAGGGCATCGGCCTGTGCCGCACCGAGCACATGTTCCTCGGGGAGCGGCGGGTGCTGGTCGAGCGGGTGGTGCTGGCCGCCGACGACGAGGAGCGGCAGGCCGCGCTCGACGCCCTGCTGCCGCTGCAGCGCGAGGACTTCGGCGCGCTGCTCACGGAGATGGACGGGCTGCCGACCACGATCCGGCTCATCGACCCGCCGCTGCACGAGTTCCTGCCCGACCTCACCGACCTGGCCGTCAAGGTGGCGCTGGCCGCCGAGCGCGGCGAGGAGGACCCGCACGACACGAGGCTGCTCGCGGCCGTGCGCCGGATGCACGAGGCCAACCCGATGCTCGGGCTCCGCGGCGTCCGGCTCGGCCTCGTGGTGCCGGGGCTGTTCGCGCTGCAGATCCGGGCGATCTGCGAGGCCGCGGCCGACCGGCTCGAGGCGGGTGGGACCCCGCACGCCGAGATCATGGTGCCGCTCGTCGGCTCCGTGATGGAGCTGCACCTGGTCCGCGACGAGGCGCTGCGGATCATGGCCGAGGTCGGCGCCGCGCGGGGCGTCGCGCTCGACCTGCCGGTCGGCGTCATGATCGAGCTGCCGCGCGCGGCGCTCACCGCCGACCGCATCGCCGAGGTGGCGCAGTTCTTCTCCTTCGGCACCAACGACCTCACGCAGACGACGTGGGGCTTCTCCCGGGACGACGTCGAGGGGGCGTTCTTCCCGGAGTACCTCGCGAACGGGGTGCTGACCGTGTCCCCGTTCGAGACCATCGACACGAAGGGCGTCGGCCGGCTGGTCCGCATCGCCGTCGAGGAGGGCCGGGCGACCAGGCCGGACCTCACCGTCGGCGTCTGCGGGGAGCACGGCGGTGACCCGGAGTCGATCCGGTTCTTCGACTCGGTGGGCCTGGACTACGTGTCCTGCTCCCCGTTCCGGGTTCCGGTCGCGCGGCTCGAGGCCGGCAGGGCCGCGATCCAGGGAGCCGACTCCGACGCCCGGTGAGGGGGCGCGCGGCGCCGCCCGCCCGGTTGGGACACCGGGCGGGCGGCGGCGGGCGCCCGTTCCGCCACCCGCGCGACCTCGATGGTTGCCGACCGCCCCGCGACGGCGCACCCTCGACCCCGGCGGGCCGGGACGCGCGGAACGCCGGGTGCGGGGCGGGCTGCGCGGCTAGGCTCCCGCGTCCGGGGTGCGTCGGCACAGGATCGGGCGGGGGGCGGGACGGTGCGGCTGATCGGCTGGGGCGCGATCTGGGGCGCGGGGCTGTTCCTCGTCCCGTACCTCGCGGTCTCCGCGCTCGGGGTGCTGGTCAACCCCGCGGGCGCCGGCTACCTCCTCTTCTCGCTCCCCGTCGTGGTGGTCACGGGCGTGCCGGCGGGCGCGACCGCGGGCGCGCTCGGTGGCGCGCTGGCGGCTGCGGTCGCGCCGCTCGCGCGACGGGGCGCGACGGCGGTCCCGGCGCTGGCCGGGAGCGCGGCCGCGTACTTCGCCGCGCTGACGCCCGCCGTCGTGGTCGGGGTCCTGCTGCTCGCGCCCGCGTACGCCCGGCTGGAGCTGGCCGCGCTGTCCCCCGTCGTCACGCTGGGCGCGACCGGGCTGGCGACGTGGGGCCTGGCTCAGGAACGACGGCGGGCGGCGCGCGCCGCCGTCCCGGTGCCCCTGCCCCCGGGGTGGTGAACCCGCCCCGCCGGCGCCGCCGCTCGGGCGGGCTTCCCGTCAGGCCAGCGGCAGCCAGACCCGCATGGCGCCCGGGGCGCGGTTGCCCCACTGCGCGTACGGGATCGCGGTGAGCCGGACCGGGCGTCCCGCGGGCGGCAGGTCGGCGCCGGCGCGGTACAGCGGGACGTCGGACGCGTCTGTCGCGACGCCCTCCGCCACGATGCGCGGCAGCGGGTCGTCGCCCGGGACCACGGTGAGCGCGGCGCCGGCCCGGAGCCGCACGTCCTCCACCGACGGGCCGTCGGGGTGGTCCGCCTGCTCGACGCAGTACACGACCGGGCCGCGCACGATCGCGACCGAGCCGCGCACGGCGTCCACCCGCGGGTGCGCGGCGACGGCGGTGGCCGGCATGTCGAGGTCCAGCTCGACCCGGCGCGTCCCGGGGGGCAGCACGAGGTAGCCGTCGTCCAGCGGCAGGTCCGCCCGGGTCGTCGCCGCGAGCGGCGCGCCGTCGACGGTCACCCGCACGCCCGTGGCCCAGCCGGGGACGCGCAGCGCCAGCGATCCGGTGAGCGCGCCGTCGACCTCGACCCGCACCCGGCCGTCCGCCGGGTAGGCGGTGTCGACCCGGACGGTGCCGGCACCGAGGTGCCCCGGGACCTCGATCGTGGCCGCGCCGTACAGGTGCACCCGCAGGGTGTCGTCCGTCGCCGTCGCCAGGTAGGCGTGCAGCGACGCGACGAGGCGCGCGATGTTCGGCGGGCAGCACGCGCAGGAGTACCACGGCGTCCGGCGCGACGGGGCGTTCTCCTCCTCGCGGTGGCCCTCGCGCAGGTGCAGCGGGTTGGAGTAGAAGAACGACCGCCCGTCCGCCGACACCGAGGCGGCGACCGCGTTGAGCAGCGCGCGCTCGATGGCGTCGGCGTACCGCGAGCCGCCGTCGGCCAGCAGCATCCGGTACGACCACTGCACGTCCGCGATCGCGGCGCAGGTCTCGGCGTAGGCGCGGTCCGGCGGCAGCTCGTACGCGTCGCCGAACGACTCGTCGAAGTGCCGCGAGCCCATCGCCCCGGTGACGTACATCTTCTGGTGGTGCGCCGAGTCCCACTGCGCGCGCATCGCGGCCAGCAGAGCGGGGTCGCCCTGCTCGGTGAACACGTCCGTGACGCCCGCGTCCAGGTAGAGCTGCCGGACGGCGTGGCCGGTCGCCTCCAGCGACTCGCGGACCGGGGCGTGGTCCTGGAAGTAGTGCGCGCCGAGCCGGTCCGGCCCGAGCAGCGCCAGGTCCTGGCCGCGCTCGTCGACCATCCGGCGGGCCGTCGCCAGGTACGGCTCGTGGCCGGTCTCGCGGTACAGCTCGACGAGGGCGGTCTCGACCTCCGGGTGGCCGCAGTAGCCGACGCGGCCCTCGGGACCGAACGTCGCGACGACCAGGTCCGCGCAGCGGCGGGCCAGCGCGAGGTAGTCCGCCCGGCCGGCGCCACGGTGCAGCGCGACGCCGGCCTGGACCAGGTGCCCGGCGCAGTACAGCTCGTGCGCCCAGCGCAGGTCCGCCCAGCGCTCGTCGGGGCGGTCGACCTGCACGAACGAGTTCAGGTAGCCGTCCGCGTCCTGCGCCCGGGTCAGCAGGTCGAGGATCCGGTCCAGGAAGGCGTCGAACGCGTCGGTCCCGGTGCGGCCGATCTCCCAGCCGATCGCCTCCAGCACCTTGTAGACGTCCGAGTCCGCGAACTGGTAGCCGACGAACGTGCCGTCGTGCTCGCCGGTGACCCGGCGCAGGTTGGGCAGGGCGCCGCTGTCCTCGAGCATCCCGATGCTGTGCGGGAGCGTCGCGTCGGCGTTGAGGCGCTGCCAGCGGCCGAGGTGGCCGGCGGGGTCGAGCCGGACCGCGGAGGCGGGCAGCGGGCGCTGCGCGAGGCGCTCGGTGGCGCGCGGGGCGACGGGGCCGGGGTGCGCGGGGCCGGGGTGCGCGGGGCGGGCGGTCGTGGGGGCCGCGGTCGGGTCCGCGGAGGTGGTCGCGTGCGTCATGGGGCTTCCTCGCCGTGAGCGGTGCAACGGTGCCCGCGCCACTCTCCCGACGGTTCTACATCGTTGTCAAACGGGAGATCACGGGCCGCCGGGCATCCGCCGACGCGACGACGCCCGGCCTCCGCAGGGGGGAGGAGGCCGGGCGTCGACGGGCGGGTCCCGGGCGTCAGTCCGCCGGGCCCGCGATCAGGGTGACGGTCGCCGTCTGCGTGGTGCCGTCGGTCGCGGTCCAGGTCAGGGTGACCTGGTCGCCGGGGGCGTGCGCCGCGAGCGCCGCGCTCAGCGCGTCGCCGTCCGCCACGGCGGTGCCGTCGACCGCGGTGACGGTGTCGCCCGCCGCCAGGCCGGCCTGCGCCGCCGGGGTGCCGTCGATCACGCCCGCGATGGTCGCGCCGGCGCCGGTGGAGCCGGTCGCCCCGTCGAGGCCGCCCAGGCCCGGGACGGTCGTGGTGGCGCCGGTCGCCAGCTGCACGCCGAGGAACGCCGGGTAGCCGAGGGTGATCGTGTCGGAGTCGTGGCCCGCGATGATCTGCGTCGCCACGTCGAGCGCGTCGTCGATCGGGATGGCGTACCCGGTGATGTCCGCCGAGCCCGAGGACGCCGCGGTCGTGATGCCCACGACCTCGCCCTGGTCGTCCAGCAGCGCGCCGCCGGAGTCGCCGGACACCACGTCGGCGTCGACCTGGATCAGGCCGGTCAGCGACTCGCCCGACGACACGCCCTCGGCCTGGGTGGTGATCGACTGGTCGAGCGCGGTGACGGTGCCGTCCGCCGCGAGCAGCACGCCGCCGCCCTCCGCGTTGCCGACCGCCGTCACCGCGTCGCCCACCGCGAGGTCGTCGTCGGAGTCGAGCGTGGCGGTGGTCAGGCCGGACGCGCCCTCGAGCTGGAGGACCGCGACGTCCGCGCTCGCGTCCGTGCCGACGACCTGGGCGGTGTACGTCTCGCCGGTGGCGCCGATCGTGACGGTGATCTCGGTCGCGCCCTCGACGACGTGGTTGTTCGTCAGCACGAGGCCGTCGGAGGTGAGCACGACGCCGCTGCCCGCCGCCTCGGCCGACTGGTAGCCGAGCACCGTGTTGATCAGCACCACGCCCTGCTGCTGGGCCTCGGTGGCGGTGCTGGTGTCGAGCGTGGCGGTGCCGGTCGAGGACGAGCCGGAGGAGCCCGGGCCGGGGAGCCCGGTCGACGGGCTGCCGTACCCGTACCCGGAACCGGAACCGGACGACGAGCCGCCCTGCGACCCGGTGGACCCGCTCGACCCGCCGAGGCCGAACGCGGAGCCGTCGCGGCCCGCCGAGGCGGTGAGCCCCGTGCCGGCGGTGGGAGCGGGCCAGCCGAGCGCGACCGCCGAGCCGCCGAGGACCAGCGCCCCGGCGACCGCGCCGGAGGCGACCAGCGCGACGGCGGTGCGGCGCCGGCGGGAGCGGCGCGGGGCGGGCGGGGCGGCGGCCGGGTCGCCGGGGCGGGCGGTGTCGCCGGGGTGCGCGGTGTAGCCGGGGTGCGCGGCGGCGAACGCGGGGTCGACCGCGGGCTGCGGCGGGGTCGCCGGCTGCGGCGCGGCGGGCTGCTGCGGGTCGGTCGGCTGAGCGGCCTGGTCGTGCTGGTCCATGCTGGACACCTCCTGCGGGGCGCCGCTGTGGCGCCGACAGGAGCAAGAGAACGCCCGGATCCCGGAAGGTCGCTGAACCCTCCCTGAGCGCCACCCATGAACCCGTCCCCGACGCCCCGCGCGAGGTCGGCACAACCGGGTGAGGTCGTCACTCGTCCGTGACGACCTCACCCGGTTGTGCCGACCTCACGGCCGCGGGCGGGGGCGGGTCAGGCGGTGAAGCGCTCGGACCGCTCGACCACGTGGGCCGTCTGCGTCGCGTCGTCCCAGGTGTAGACCGTGCGGCCCTCGATGAGGACGTGCTCGGCGCGGGCGTGCACGTCCAGCGGGTCGCCCGACCAGATGACGACGTCGCCGTCCCGGCCCGGCTCCAGCGCGCCCACGCGGTCGTCCAGCCCGAGGAACGCCGCCGGGTTGACGGTCAGCGCCTCCAGCGCGGTCTCCCGCGGCAGGCCGTCCTTGACCGCGAGCGTCGCCTGGTGCACCAGGAAGTTGATCGGGACCACCGGGTGGTCCGTGGTGATCGCGACCCGGACGCCGGCCTTCGCCAGCGCGGCGAGGTTGGCGATCGCGCGGTCCCGCAGCTCGACCTTCGACCGGGAGGTGAACATCGGGCCGAAGATCACCGGGATGTCGCGCTCGGCGATGACGTCGGCGATCTTGTGTCCCTCGGTGCCGTGGTTGAGCACCAGGCGGTAGCCGAACTCGTCGGCCAGCCGGATCGCGGTCACCAGGTCGTCGTGCCGGTGCGCGTGCTGGTCCCAGGCGAGCTCGCCGTCGAGCACCCGCGCCAGCGTCTCCAGCCCGAGGTCGGCCTTGAACGGCTCGCCCTTCGCCTCGGCCGCGGCGCGCGCGGCGCGGTAGTGCTGCGCGTCCGTGAACGCCTGCCGGATGATCAGCGCGGTGCCGAGCCGGGTCGACGGGGTCTGCTTCTTCTCGGCGTAGACCCGCTTGGGGTTCTCGCCGAGCGCCGACTTCACCGAGACGGCGGCCTTGATGACCTGCTCGTCGATGGTGCGGCCGCCCCAGGACTTGATCGCGACGGACTGGCCGCCGATGGGGTTGCCCGAGCCCGGCTTGACGACCACCGAGGTGACGCCGCCGGACAGCGCGTCGCGGAAGCCCTCGTCGTCGATGTTGATCGCGTCGATCGCCCGGACCGCCGCCATGTTCGGGCCGGTCATCTCGTTGGTGTCGTTGCCCGCGACGCCCTCGCCCTCCTCGTGGATGCCCACGTGGCCGTGCGCCTCGACGAAGCCCGGCAGCACCCAGCGGCCGGTGGCGTCGACGACGGTCGCGCCCTCGGGGACGGCGACGTCGGCGCCGACGGCCTCGATGCGGCCGTCGCGGATGAGGACGGTGCCGCCGTCGATCGGGTCGGAGGAGACGGGGACGACGTGGCCGCCGGTGATGGCGACGACAGTGGAGGTCATGACCTCCACCGTACGTCGGCCTCCGGGGCGGTCCGCACCCGCGGCCCGGGCGCCCGGCGGCCGGGCCCGCACGCCGCGGGGGCCGCGCGTGTGGCACGGTGGCACGCGTGCGATACGTGATCATCGGCGCCGGCGCGGTCGGCGGGACCATCGGCGGGCTGCTGGCGGAGGCGGGGCGCGAGGTCGTGCTCGTCGCCCGCGGCGCCCACCTCGACGCGCTGCGGGCGGACGGCCTGCACCTGACGACGCCCGCGGGCGCGCGGGTGGTCCGGGCCGCGACGGCCGCCGGGCCCGAGGACGTCGACCTGCGCCCCGGCGACGTGCTCGTGCTCGCCGTGAAGGGCCAGGACACCGCCGCGACCACGGCGCAGTGGGCCGGCCGCCCGGTCGCCGGCGGGCGCACCGCGGGCGAGGACCTGCTGCTGGTGTGCGCGCAGAACGGCGTCGACAACGAGCGCACCGCGCTGCGCCGGTTCGCCCGGGTCGCGGGGATGTGCGTGTGGCTCCCGGCGACCTTCCTCGAGCCCGGCCGGGTGTCGGCGGCGGGCAGCCCGGTCACGGGCGTGCTCACCACGGGCTCGATCCCGGCGGGCGAGCCGGACCCGGACCTGGCGGCGGTCGGCGCCGACCTGGAGGCCGCCGGGTTCCGCGCCCCGGTCGTGCGGGACGTCATGGCCTGGAAGTACGCGAAGCTGCTGAGCAACCTGGGCAACGCCGTCGAGGCGCTGTGCGGCCCGGTGCGCGAGCCCGCGGCGAAGGAGTTGCTGACCGCGACGGCCGCCGAGGCCCGCGCGGTGCTGTCCGCGGCCGGGATCGAGCCGACGTCGCCCGAGGAGGAGGCCGCGGCCCGGGGCGACTTCACGCTCGTGGAGCTGCCCGGCGTCACGCGGCGCGGTGGGTCCTCCTGGCAGAGTCTGGTGCGCGGCGCCGGGTCGATCGAGGCCGCCTACCTCAACGGCGAGATCGTCCTGCTCGGCCGGCTGCACGGCGTGCCGACCCCGCTGAACGCGGCGCTGCTGCGGCTCGCCGAGGCCGCCGCGGCCGCCGGCGCGCAGCCGGGCGGGCACGACGCGGCCGAGATCCTTGGCGCGGCGCGGGCCGCGGCCTGACCGGGGCGGCGACGTGCTGAGCGACGAGGCGGCGGGCCGGGCGGACGGCGGCAGGGCCGCGGGCGGCACCGCTGGCGGTCCGGGGGCGGCGGGCTCCTCCGCGCCCGCCGCCAAGCCGCTGCCGCCCGGCCCGCCGTCCACCCGGGTCGACCGCTGGGTGTGGGCCGTCCGGCTCACCAAGACCCGCGCCGCGGCGGCGACCGCGTGCCGCGCCGGCCACGTGCGGGTCAACGGCGAGCGCGCCAAGCCCGCGACGTCGGTGAAGGTCGGCGACGAGGTCCGGGTCCGCGGCGACGGACCGGAGCGGATCGTCGAGGTCGCGCACGTCCTGGAACGCCGGGTGGGCGCCGAGCCCGCGGCCCGGTGCTACGTCGACCGCACCCCGGCTCCCCCGCCGCCGTCCCAGGTGGCGGTCGCCGCGCAGCGGGACCGGGGCGCCGGCCGGCCGACCAAGCGCGAGCGCCGCGAGATCGACCGCCTCCGCGGCCGCGGCTGACCCGCACGGGCGCGCGGCTTCGGGCGCGGACGGTCGCGCACGGGCTCGACAGTGGATGGTTGTGACGGACACGCCGTCGGCGTGTCCGTCACAACCATCCACTGTGGACTGCTGCCGGGCCGGCCGGGCGGGTCAGCCCCCGCCGGGCCGCGGCCCCACGCCCAGGCGCGCCGCCAGCGCCATCGCGTCGACCGGGGCGCGCACCTTGGCGTCGTTGTCGAAGTACACGTACACGTCCCGCCCGCCCGGCGCCGGGGCGGCCGCCGGCCCCAGCCGGCGCGCGTCCTCCGGCTCCCCGCCCGCGGCCCACGCCCGCACCCGCGCCGCCCACCGGTCGAGCGCGGGGTCGTCGTAGCCGGAGACGTACAGCTCGGAGTCGCCGTGCAGCCGCACGTAGACCAGGTCCGACGTGACGTCCTCCAGGTACGGCCAGCGCCCCGCGGTGTCCGCCACCACCAGCCCGATCCCGTGCTCCCGGAGCAGCGCCGGGAACTCCGGCGTCTCGAACGACGCGTGCCGCACCTCCAGCACGTGCCGCAGCGGCCGGTCGGCCTCGGTGGTGGTGAACGCCCGGTCGTCGAGCCGCTCGTCGTGCCGCCCCGCGAGCTCCGCCGCGGCGGCCGTCGTCCGCGGCAGCAGGTCGAAGAACCGGGCCAGCCGATCGGGGTCGTAGCCGAGCGTCGGCGGCAGCTGCCACAGCACCGGGCCGAGCGCCGGTCCCAGCGCGAGCACCCCGGACGCGAAGAAGTTGGCCAGCGGCACCTCGACGTCCGCGAGCTTCTTCATGTGCGTGACGAACCGCCCGCCCTTGACCGAGAACACGAAGCCCTCGGGCACCTCCGCGCGCCACGCCTGGTAGGACTCCGGGCGCTGCAGGGCGTAGAACGAGCCGTTGATCTCGATGGTCCCCAGGTGGCGGGAGGCGTGCTCGAGCTCGCGGCGCTGCGGCAGGCCCTTCGGGTAGAACACCCCGCGCCACGGCGCGTACCGCCACCCCGAGATGCCGATGCGGACGGTCGAGGTCATGGCCGGACCGTAGGCAGGCGCCGCGCGCGCGGCAACCGGTCCGCCCGGCCCGCCCGGACGGGTGACGCGCCCGGCCGCGTCGCCGCGCGTTCAGCCGTTCGACACGCGCGGGACGCCCGATGACGGTATGCCTGGCGGGTGCACGCCGACCCCGCCCCGCTGCCGCCGACGCCGGCCGGTCCCCCGACGCCCGGCCCCGCGGCGCACGGCGCCGACGCCCCGGCCGCCGCCGCCCCCGCCCCCGGCGCGCGCGGCCGCGTCGTCGCCTGGTCCCTGTGGGACTGGGGCTCCGCCGCGTTCAACGCCGTCATCACGACGTTCGTGTTCACGCGCTGGCTCACCAGCGACGCGTTCGTCGACCCGGCCGTGGTCGCGGCGGGCGGCGACGCGCTGGACGCCGCGCTGGCCCGGCACTCCACCTGGCTCGGCTGGGGCCTGACCGCCGCGGGCGTGCTCATCGCGCTGCTCGCCCCGCTGTCCGGCACCCGCGCGGACGGCTCCGGGCGACGCCGCCGGAACCTCGCCGTCCAGACCGCGGTCACGGTGGCGCTGTGCGCGGCGATGGCCCTGGTGCGGCCCGACCCCGACTCGCTCACCGCGAACCTGCTGCTGGGCATCGCGCTGCTCGCGGCCGGCAACCTCACGTTCGAGCTCGCCAGCGTGCACTACAACGCCCTGCTCCCCCGGGTCGCGACGCCCGCGACGCTCGGCCGGGTCAGCGGGCTCGGCTGGGGCGCGGGCTACCTGGGCGGGATCGTGCTGCTGCTCGTGCTGTTCGTCGGGTTCATCAACCCGGAGGTCGGCTGGTTCGGCGTGACGGGCGAGGACGGCGCGAACATCCGGGTCGCGGTACTGGTGTCGGCGCTGTGGTTCGGCGCGTTCGCGATCCCGGTGCTCGTCGCGGTGCCGGACGACCCCGCGGAGGCCGCCGCGCGGAACCGTCGGCCGGGCGTGCTCGAGGCGTACCGCCGGATCGGCGCCGACGTCCGCGACCTGTGGCGGACCTCGCGGAGCACGGTGTGGTTCCTGCTCGCCAGCGCCGTGTACCGCGACGGGCTCGCGGGCGTGTTCACGTTCGGCGCCGTCATCGCGTCCGGCACGTTCGGGTTCTCCGCGAGCGAGGTCGTGGTGTTCGCGATCGCCGCCAACGTGGTCGCCGGGGTCTCGACGCTCGCCGCCGGGGCGCTGGACGACCGCGTCGGGCCCCGGGTGCTCATCGTCGTGTCGCTGGTCGGCCTGGTGGTCGCGGGCGTCGCCACGTTCGCGCTCGCCGGCGCGGGCACGTCGGCGTTCTGGGTGTGCGGCCTGCTGCTGTGCGTGTTCGTCGGCCCCGCGCAGTCGGCGAGCCGGTCGCTGCTGACCCGGATCGCGCCGCCCGGGCGGGAGAGCCAGATCTTCGGCCTGTACGCGACCACCGGGCGCGCGGCCAGCTTCCTGGCGCCGTTCGCGTTCTCGACCGCGGTGGCGGTCGCGGGGTCGCAGCGGTGGGGCATCCTGGGCATCGTGCTCGTCATCGCGATCGGCCTCGCCGCCCTGCTGCCGCTGCGGCTGCCCGCGGCCCGGCCCGGCGCGGGGCGCGCGTGACCGGCTGGGGGCCCGACCCGCTCGGGCCCGGCTGGGAGCAGCGCACGCTCGCGCTCTCGGGGACCGACCCGGACCTGGTCGCCACCGTCGTGCGCCGCACCCCGGAGCGCGGGGCCGCGCCCGGCGGCAGCGCGGTGCTGCACGTGCACGGGTTCAACGACTACTTCTTCCAGACCCACCTCGCCGACGCGTTCGCCGCGGCGGGCCACACGTTCTACGCCCTCGACCTGCGCCGGTGCGGCCGGTCGTGGCGCGAGGGCCAGGTGCCGCACTACGTCGACGACCTCGCCGAGTACCGCGCCGACCTCGGGCTGGCCGCCCGGCTGCTGCGCGACGAGCTCGGCCACGACCGCCTCACCGTGCACGGCCACTCGACCGGCGGGCTGACGGCGGCGCTGTGGGCGGACAGCCCCGGCGGCCGCGGGGCGGTCGACGCCCTGGTGCTGAACAGCCCGTGGTTCGACCTGAACTCCCGGTGGTTCCACCGCGTCGTGTCCACCTGGGTGCTGGACAGCCTGGGCCCGGTGGACCGGATGCGGGTGCTCGCGGACGGGCCGTCGGCCTACTCGTGGCACCTGCACGTCGACCACGGCGGGCGCTGGGACTACGACCGGTCGCACAAGCCCGCCGAGGGGTTCCCCGTGCGCGCCGGCTGGCTGCGCGCGGTCCGGCGCGGCCAGGCCCGGCTGGCGCGCGGGCTGCGGATCGACGCCCCGGTCCTGGTCGCCACCGCGGCGGAGTCCGGTCCGAACTCCCGGTCGAACCCGCTGCTCGACGCGCAGGACACCGTGCTCGACGTGCAGCAGATCTGGGCCCGCGCCCCGCGGCTCGGCGACGACGTCGCCCTCGTGACGATCCCGGGCGGGATCCACGACCTGGCCCTGTCGGCGGACGGGCCGCGCGCGGAGTACCTGCGCACGGTCACGGAGTTCCTCGCGCGGGTGCAGGGCGACCGCGCGGCCTGACCCGTCAGCCCGGCAGGCCCGCGGCGTCGATCAGCGTCGCCGCGGCCGCGCGCGCCTGGGCCGCCGCCTCCGGCGTGCCGGCGATCGCCGCGGTGGTCTGCGCCCCCTCGGCGAGGATCGCGAGCTGTGCCGCGAGCGCGGGCGGCCCGCCGGCCTCCGCCACGAGGCCCGCGACGTACTCCTGGAACGCCGCCTTGTGGGCGCGGACGATCTCGGCGACCTCGGGCGAGCACCCGCCGAGCTCGCCGAACGAGTTGATGAAGATGCAGCCGTGGAAGTCGGTCTCGCCGAACCACCCGGCCAGGTGGTCGTAGACGGCCAGCAGACGCTCGCGCGGGGTGCCGGCGGCGTCCACCGCGGCCCGCACGCCGACCTCCCACAGCGCCCCGCGGCGGCGCAGCACCTCGGCGACGATCGCGTCCTTGCCGCCGAACAGCGCGTACAGCCGCTTCAGCGGGACGCCGGCCTCGGTACGGAGCTCGTCCATGCCGACGGCCTGGATGCCGCGCCGGTAGTAGAGCCGGTCGGCCGCGGCGAGCACCCGCTCGCGCAGCTCGTCCGCGGACGGCGCCGGACGGCCCGCCTCCTGCACCTGGCTCATCGCCGCCTCCTCGGGGGTTGCGCGGAAAACGCTCGTTCTCTAGTGTAGGCGACATCGCGGAGAACGACCGTTCCCCGACAGAGGGAGAGGGCAGACCATGCCGTACGTCACCGTGGGCACCGAGAACACCACGTCGATCGACCTCTACTACGAGGACCACGGGACCGGGCAGCCCGTCGTCCTGATCCACGGCTACCCGCTCGACGGGCACTCGTGGGAGAAGCAGTCCGCCGCCCTGCTGGACGCCGGCTACCGCGTCATCACCTACGACCGCCGCGGCTTCGGGCAGTCGAGCCAGCCGACCACCGGGTACGACTACGACACGTTCGCGGCCGACCTGAACACGGTGCTCGAGACGCTCGACCTGCGCGACGCCGTGCTCGTCGGCTTCTCGATGGGCACCGGCGAGGTCGGCCGGTACCTCGGCACCTACGGCTCCGGGCGCGTCGCGAAGGCCGTGTTCCTGGCCTCGCTCGAGCCGTTCCTGCTGCGGACCGACGACAACCCGACCGGCGTCCCCCGCGAGGTGTTCGACGGGATCGTCGAGGCCGTGACGGCCGACCGGTACGCGTACTTCACCAGCTTCTACGCCGACTTCTACAACACCGACGAGAACCTGGGGTCCCGGCTGTCGGAGGAGGCGCTCCGGCACTCCTGGGACGTCGCCGCCGGCTCGTCCTGGTTCGCGTCCAGCGCGGTCGTCCCCTCCTGGCTGACCGACTTCCGCGGCGACCTGCCGACGATCGACGTCCCGACGCTGATCGTGCACGGCACGGCGGACCGGATCCTGCCGATCGACGCCACCGGCCGGCCGTTCCACGCGGCGCTGCCGCAGGCCGAGTACGTCGAGATCGAGGGCGCGCCGCACGGGATGCTGTGGACGCACGCCGCCGAGGTCACCGAGGTCCTGCTGGACTTCCTGAAGCGCTGACCCGGCGCGCCCGCGACGGCGCCGGCACGGCCCGCGCGGCCCGTGTCGGCGCCGTCCGGCATGCTGGAGGGGTGCAGCACCCCGGCGGCCCCGAGACCCGCGGGTACGTCCCGGACGGCCCGCTGGACCTCCGGCTCACGCTGATGCTGGTCCGCCGCGGCGGCCTCGACCCCGCGCTCCGGATCGAGCGCGACGGCACCGTCTGGCACGCGCTGCGCACCGCCGACGGCCCCGCCACCCTGCACCTGCGCCCGGGCCCGGGCGGCGTGGCCGCGTCCGCGTGGGGCCCGGGCGCCGCCCGCGCGCTCGCCGGGCTGCCGGACCTGCTCGGCGCCCGCGACGACCCGCGCACGTTCGACCCCGTCGGCCACCTCGCGCTGGCCGCCGCGCACCACCGGCTGCGCGGGCTGCGCATCCCCCGCACCGGCGACGTGCTGGGCGCGCTGGTGCCGGCGGTGCTGGAGCAGCGGGTGGTCACGGTGGATGCGCACCACGCGTGGCGCTGGCTGCTGCTCCGGCACGGCGAGGTGCCGCCCGGGCCCGCGCCCGCGGGCATGCGGGTGCCGCCGGACGCCCTCGGCTGGCGCCGGGTCCCGGTCTGGGACTGGCGGCGCGCCGGGGTGGACGACCAGCGGTCGTCCACGATCCTGCGGGCCGCTGCCGTCGCGGGGCGGCTGCAGGAGGTGCTGGAGGTGGCCCCGGACGCGCCCGGCGCCGCCGCGGAGGTCCGGCGCCGGCTGGCCACCGTCCCCGGGATCGGGGTGTGGACCGTGGCGGAGACCACCCGGCGCGCGCTCGGCGACGCCGACGCGGTGTCGGTGGGCGACCTGCACCTGCCCCGGCTCGTCGGCACGGCCGTCGCCGGGCGGCGGGTCGAGCAGGAGGAGGTGCTCGAGGTGCTCGCGCCCTGGGCGCCGCACCGCGGCCGGGTGGTGCGGCTGCTCGAGCTCACCGACCGGTCGCGCTCCGGTCGCACCCGGCCGCGCCCGCGGCGCGCGACCCGGCCGGCCTGAGCCGCCGACACCTCCGTCCGGCCCGCGCGCCCGGAATACCGCGCGCCCGGCGACCGCTGCACAATGATCCCGTCCGACCGCTGCACCCCCGAGGGAGTCCCGTGAACCAGCCCCGCATGAACGTCGAGTCGTTCAACCTCGACCACCGGACGGTCGCCGCGCCGTACATCCGGCTGGCCGACACGAAGGTGCTCCCGGCGGGCGACGTCATCAGCAAGTACGACATCCGGTTCGCGCAGCCGAACAAGGCGCACCTGGAGATGCCGGTCGTGCACTCGCTGGAGCACCTGTTCGCCGAGCACTCGCGCAACCACAGCGACCGGGTCGTCGACTTCTCCCCCATGGGCTGCCAGACCGGGTTCTACCTGATCCTGCAGGGCGAGTGGGCCGAGGACGACGTGCAGGCCCTGGTCGCCGACACGCTGCAGGACATCACCGGCGCCGCCGAGGTGCCCGCCGCCAACGAGGTGCAGTGCGGCTGGGGCGCCAACCACACCCTGGAGGGCGCGCAGGGCGCGGCGCGGGAGTTCCTCGCGCACCGCGCCGAGTGGAGCCAGGTGACCGCGTGACCGCGGCGAGCGCCCTGACGACCGCCCTGGCGGGCGTCGACGTCGTCGTCTCGGTGGCGATGCCGGACGAGGCCGCCCCGTTCCTGGACCGGGCGGACGCGGTCGGCGAGCCGGCCACCGTCGGCGGCGCCGAGCACCACGTGCTGACCGTCGCGGGCCGCGACGTGCTGCTGGTCCGGTCCGGGATCGGCCTGGCGAACGCCGCGTCGGCCGCCTCCGCGGCGCTGGTGCTGGTCGCGGCGGCCCGCGGCGGCGCGGCCCCGGCGGCGCTGATCAGCGCCGGCAGCGCGGGCGGCGTCCAGGCCGGCGTGCACGTCGGCGACGTGGTGGTCGGCTCGGAGCACGTCTACACCAACGCCGACGCCCGGGCCTTCGGCTACGCGCTCGGCCAGGTCCCGGGCATGCCCGCGACCTACCACGGGGACCCGGCGCTGCGCGGCGCTGCCCTGGGCGCGGATGCCGGCGACCTCACGGTGCGCGCGGGGCTGATGCTGTCGAGCGACGCGTTCGTCGACGCGACCCTGGTGGGCCCGGTGCGCGAGCAGTTCCCCGGCGGGCTGTCGACCGACATGGAGACGACCGCGCTCGCGCAGGTGGCGCACGTCTACGGCGTGCCGTTCCTCGCCGTGCGCGGCATCTCCGACCTGTGCGGCCCGGCCGGCGCGGACGACTTCCTGACGCACGTGGACGACGCCGCGGAGCGCTCCGCGGCCGTGGTGCTGGCCATGCTCGCCCGGGTGGGCGCGCCCGCCTGACGGCGCCCGGACCGGCCCGCCCGACGACGGCGACCGGCGCGCCGGGGACTCGAGGATCCGCCTCAGCCCCCGGCGCGCCGGCCGCCCTCGTCGGCGGGAGCGCGGTCGCCCGCGCGCCGCCCCGCCGAGCCCCGCCGCGCGCCGCCCCGCCCGGGCCGGTCGCCGCCGAGCTTGGCGTCGTACATCACCTGGTCGGCGTCGTGCAGCAGCTTCTCCGTGGTGTGCGCCCGGTCCGCCACCGCGGCGCCGACGCTGGCGCTGACCCGCGCCCACGCCCCGCCGACGGGCACCGACACCTGGCCCATGTCCTGCACCGCCGCCACGGCGCGCCGCACGGCCGCGGGCGTCCCGGTGACGAGCACGGCGAACTCGTCCCCGCCCAGCCGCGCCACGGCGCCGGGGGACGGCACGAGCTCGCGCAGCCGGTCCGCCACCGCCACCAGCACCCGGTCGCCGACCGCGTGCCCGAAGCTGTCGTTGACGGCCTTGAAGTCGTCCAGGTCGACGTACATGACCGCGACCCCGCGGCGGCCGTCGACCCGCCCGGCCAGCGCCTCGTCCACCAGCCGGTGGAAGTGCGAGCGGTTGACCAGCCCGGTGAGCGCGTCGTGGTCGACCATGTGCGCCAGGCGCTCCTCGAGCGTCTTCTCCTGCGTCACGTCGACCAGCACGCCGTGCAGGCGCGGCCGGCCGTCGCTGTCCCGGCGGAGCACGGCGTCGTCGCGCACCCACACGTCGTAGCCCTCGCTGTGCCGCAGCCGGTAGGTGATGGACGGCAGCTGGCCGCCCTCGCCCAGGCCCTCGCGCAGCGCCTCCTCGTGGAACCGCATCGCGCGGTCGGACGGGTGGATCGCGCGGGTCCACTCCTCGGAGTCGTCCAGCCAGTCCTGGGGCGAGCGGCCGAGCATCCACTCCAGGCGCGGGCTCACGTACTCGAACCGGCCGCCCGGGCCGGGCTCGGCGATGTAGACCACGGCCGGCACGTGCTCGACCAGGAGCCGGTAGTGCAGCTCGGCCGCCGCGAGCTCGTCGGCCAGCCGCTTGCGCTCGGTGATGTCCTGGACCATGCCGATGGCGTAGTCCGGGCGCCCGGCGGCGTCCCGCACCAGCGAGACGGTCAGGTCCACCCAGAGCGTCGTGCCGTCCTTGCGGACGAACCGCTTCTGCATGGCGAAGCTGTCGGCCTCGCCGTCGCCGTCCACCATCGCCCGGAACAGCCGGTCGTTCTCGGCCTGGTCCTCGGGGACCGTGTAGTCCGCGAACGGCATCGTCGCGAACTCCTCGGTCGAGTAGCCGAGCAGCTGGCGCAGGGTGTCGTTCGTGAGCGGGGTGCGGCCGTCGAGCTGCACCAGGCCGATGCCGACCGGTGCCGCCTCGATGAGCGTCTCGAGCTGCCGCAGCCGCTGGGACTGCCGCGCGAGGAGCACCGGCAGGTCCTCCGCCGCGGGGGCGCCGCCCGCCTCGACGCGGCGCCGGCGGCGCGGGAGGCCCGGGACCCGCCCGGCGCCCTCGGCCGCCGACGCGGGCGACCGGGGCGTGAGGCCGTCGAGCGGGAACGAGCCGTCCCGGGTCAGCGCCGCCAGGGCCCCGCGCAGCACCCGGGCGCCCTCGTCGGCCTCCCACTCCTGCGACCCTGCGCCGTCCACGTCCCGATCCTCGCTGTTGCACGTGCCGACCCGGCGAGCGTGCCGGGTACCTGCACGTGTCATCGGCGTCCCCGCAGGTCATCTGAGGGTCCGACCGGGTGGACCGCGGCGGCGGGCGGGTGACTTCTCAGACCTCCGAGGACCCCAGGTCGGGGCCGGCGGCGAACGCCACGCGCGCCGCGGCGGCGCCGTGCAGCTCGAGCACCACGACCTCGTTGCCGGCGGCGCGCAGCAGCGGCCCGGGGACGTACAGGGTCGCGGTCGGGCCCGCGCTCCAGTACCGGCCCAGCAGGACGCCGTTCACCCACACCAGCCCCTTGCCCCAGCCGTCGGTGCGCAGGAAGTGGTCGGCGCCCGCGACCGTGTCGAACGTGCCGCGCAGGAACGCCGGACCGGCGACCGGGGTCGCGGCGTCGGCGGCGGGCGCGGCCTCCAGCAGGGCGGCCAGCGCGGGCTCGACACCGTCCAGGCGCAGGGGCGTCACGGACCAGTCCGTGAGCTCCCGGGCCGCGGTGCGCGCGGGGCTGATCAGCCCCTTGGGCTCGCCGATCCGCGGTCCGTAGTTGACCCGGCCCTGGTCCTCGACCAGCAGCGTGAGCTCGCCGGCGCGGGCGGGCAGCGGGAGCGTCCGGCTGTGCTCGGTCCGGCTCAGCACGCCGACCGGCTCGCCGTCGAGGGCCACGACCGCGCGGTCCCGCACCTCGGCCAGCGTGAGCACGCGGTCCTCGGCCGTCACCGTCGTGCGGTACAGCGTGAACCCGGTCCAGTGGCCGAGCTCGTCGGTGGTCGGCAGGTGGTCGGCGTCGACCGGCTCGCCGAGCGCGGGCAGCGCGTCCGCGAGGGCCAGCCGGCGGTCCAGGTCGACGGTCAGCTCGGGCGCGGCCGCGCGCGGGGCCGGCACCTCGTCCGGGACCGGGGCGTGCCGGGCGATGACCTCGCGCATCGCGAAGTACTTCGCGGTCGGCGTGCCGTCCTCGGCGAGCGGCGCGTCGTAGTCGTAGGAGGTCGTGATGGGCAGGTAGGTGCCCTTGTCGTTGGCGCCGTTGGTGAAGCCGGTGTTCGTGCCGCCGTGGAACATGTAGAGGTTGACCGACGCGCCCGCCGCGAGCAGGTCGTCGAGGTCCTGGGCGTTCGCCTCCGCCGGCGCGACGTGGTGGTGCAGGCCCCAGGAGTCGAACCAGCCGTTCCAGAACTCCATGCACATCAGCGGGCCGGTCGGCTGGTGCCGGCGCAGCAGGGCGAGCCGCTCGGTGGAGCGGGACCCGAACGTCGCGGTCCGGTGCAGCTCGGGCACGCTGCCGCGCTGCTGCATGGCGTCGTCGGCCTGGTCGCAGCTGAGCAGCGGGACGTCGACGCCCCGCTCCCGGGTCAGCTTGATGAGCGCGCGCAGGTACTCGGCGTCGTCGCCGTAGGCGCCGTACTCGTTCTCCACCTGCACGGCGATCACGGAGCCGCCGCGGGTGACCTGGCGCTCGGCGACGAGCGGCAGCAGCTGGTCGTAGTACTCCTCGATGGCGGCGAGGTAGCGCGGCTCGTGCCGGCGCACGCCGACCTCGGGGTCGGCCAGCAGCCAGGCCGGCAGGCCGCCGTTGTCCCACTCGGCGCAGATGTACGGGCCCGGCCGCACGATCGCGTGCAGGCCCTCGGCGGCGGCCAGGTCGAGGAACCGGCCCAGGTCGCGCGGCCCGTCGAGGTCGAACCGCCCGCGCTCGGGGGCGTGGAAGTTCCAGGCGACGTAGGTCTCGATGGTGTTGAGCCCCATGAGCCGCGCCTTGCGGATCCGGTCGGCCCACAGCTCGGGGTGCACCCGGAAGTAGTGCAGGGCACCGGAGATCACCTGGTGCGGGCGGCCGTCGAGGAGGAAGTCGGTCGCGCCGATCTCGAACGTGGGCATGGCGGGGTGCTGCTCCCGGGTCTCGGTGTCGGGGCCGGCGCTGCTCCAGCCCGGCGGGTGCCGGCCGGCGGCGGGGGGACCGCCGCCGGCCGGCCGGCGTCACTTCGCGGTGAAGCCCTGCTCGTTGCCGTAGGCCACGGACTGCTTCTGCCAGTCCGCGAGGCCCTCGGTCAGCGTGGTGGAGCCGACGTACGCCTGGCCCACGGTGTCGTTGAAGATGCTGTTCGCGTAGACCTGGTAGGGCAGGTACTGCCAGCCCTCGACCACGTCGGCCGCGGACTGCGACAGCACCTCGTTGATCTTCTGGCCGCCGAAGTACTCGGACTCCTTGCCCAGGAACTCGTCGGACTCCAGGTCCGCGGTGGTCGCGGGGAAGCCGCCGGCGTCGATGCGGATCTTCGTGCCGTCGCCGTTCGACAGGTAGGTCAGGAAGTCGTAGGCGAGCTCCTTGTTGGGGCTGGCCTCCGTGATCGACAGCGCGGAGCCGCCGTTCTCGGACGACGCGGTCCGGCCCGCCTCCCACTGCGGCAGCGGGGCGACCCGCCACTGACCCGCGGACTGCGTCACGCTGGCCTCGAGGTTGCCGGGCATCCAGGCGCCGATGGCGAGCGAGGCGATCGTGCCGTTGCCCAGGCCCTGGTACCACTCGTCGCTCCACGAGGAGGTCGGGGCGACCAGGTCCTCGTCGAGCAGCTGCTGCCACAGCTCGGCGAACTTCGTCGAGCCCTCGTCGGTGAAGTCGACCGTCACGTCGGTGCCGTCCACCTGGTACGGGTGGCCGCCGGCCTGCCAGATCATCGACGTCGCGAAGCCCGCGTCGCCGGTGTCGTTGGTGATGTAGACGTTCGGGTCGGCCGCGTGCAGCGCCCGGGCGGCGGTGAGGTACTCGTCCCAGGTGGTGGGGACCTGCACGCCGTACTTCTCGAACACCGTGGTGTTGTAGAACAGCGCCATCGGGCCCGAGTCCATCGGCAGGCCGTAGATGCCGTCGCCCTGGTGCACCGCGCTCCACGGGCCGGGGCTGTAGGTGCCGTCCAGGTCGTCCGCGCCGAGGTCGGACAGGTCGGCCAGCGCCTCGCCGATCGCGAACTGCGGCACCGCGTAGTACTCGATCTGCGCGAGGTCCGGCACGCCGGAGCCCGCGGCGACCGCGTTCTGCAGCGCGGTGTACTCGTCGGTGTTGGTGCCGGCGTTCACGACGTCGATCGTGACGTCCGGGTGCTCGTCCATGTACGCCTCGGCGATGGGCTCGACCGTGTTGTCCCAGGCCCAGACCGTCAGCGAGCCGCCGTCGGCCGCGTCGGAGCCGGAACCGGAGTCGGAGCCGCCCGAGGAGCAGGCGGTCAGGGCCAGGGCCAGGGCGCCGGCGACGGCGGCGCCGCGCCAGAGCCGGGAGGGGGTGGTGGTCATGCGGGGTCCTCTCACTTCGTTGTCAGAACGGGACGGACGGGGGTGGGTCGGGACCGCGCGCGACGGGACGGGGCGCACGCGCCCCGGGCTGCCGTCGGGCGCGTCACTCCTTGACGGAGCCGGCGGACAGGCCGGACTGCCAGAACCGCTGCAGCAGCAGGAACGCGGCGATGAGCGGGATGATGGTGAGCAGCGCGCCGGTGAGCACCAGGTTGAAGATCGCCTGGCCGCCCGCGGTGGCCGCCTGCGCGTTCCAGGCGTTCAGCCCGAGCGTCAGCGGGTACCAGTCGGGGTTCTTCAGCATGATCAGCGGCAGGAAGTAGTTGTTCCAGGTCGCGACCATCGTGAACAGCAGCACCGTGACGATGCCGGGGCCGAGCAGCGGCAGGCAGATGCGGCCGAAGGTCCGCAGCTCGCCGGCGCCGTCCATCCGCGCCGCCTCGAGCAGCTCCGTGGGGATGGCCTCGGCCGCGAAGGTCCACATCAGGTAGAGCCCGAACGGCGAGATCAGCGAGGGGATGATGACCGACCACGGGGTGTTGGTCAGGCCCATCTGGCTGAACATGAGGAACGTCGGCACGGCCAGCGCGGTGCCCGGGACGGCGACCGCCCCGATCACGACGGCGAACACCCCGCGCTTGCCGGGGAACTGGAACTTGGCGAGGCCGTAGCCGCCCAGGACCGCCAGGGCCGTCGCGCCGCCGGCGCCCACCACCACGTACAGCAGCGTGTTGCCGAGCCAGCGCAGGAAGATGCCGTCGTCGTAGGTGAGCGTGTCGGCGATGTTGGAGAACAGCGCGAAGTCGCCGCTGAACCACAGGCCGAACGAGTCGAACAGGTCGGACTGGGTCTTGCTCGAGTTGATCAGCAGCCAGGCGAGCGGGATCAGCGCGTAGATCCCGACGATCGCGGTCAGCACGGTCAGCAGGACGCTGCGGCGCGGCTTGTCCGCGCTGTACCGGCGGCGCGGCGTGCGCAGCCGGGGGCCCGCCGGGCGGCGGGGGGACGCGGCCGGCGCGGGGGCCGGGACGGAGGTGGTCGTCATCGGGCTCACGCCTCCTTGCGCATGCCGCGCAGCTGGACGACGTAGGCGACGATCATCGTGAGGACGCCCATGATGATCGCGACCGTCGCCGAGTAGTTGTACTGCTGGCCGGAGAAGGACAGCGAGTAGGCGTACAGGTTCGGGGTGAAGGACGTCGTGATCGCGTTCGGCGCGAGGCTCTGCAGGATGCTCGGCTCGTTGAAGAGCTGGAAGCTGCCGATGATCGAGAAGATCGTCGCGATGACCAGGGCGCCGCGGATGGCGGGGATCTTGATGGACCGCACGACCTGCCACTGGCTGGCCCCGTCGAGCTCGGCCGCCTCGTACAGCGAGGCGGGGACGACCCGGAGCGCCGAGTAGAAGATCAGCATGTTGTACCCGACGAAGCTCCAGGTCACGATGTTGCCGATCGACGCGAGCACCAGGTCGGGCGACAGCGGGTTCGGCAGCTGCACGCCGAGCAGGTCGTTGATGTTGCCGACCAGGCCGAACCGGGTGCCGTACATGAACCCCCACATCAGCGCGGCGACGACGGCGGGCACGGCGTACGGCAGGAAGATCGAGATCCGGAAGAAGCTCTTGCCGTAGAGCCGGCCGCTGTCGACCGCGAGGGCCACGAGCAGCGCGAGGCCGAGCATGATCGGCACCTGCACGACGAGGAACCCGCCGACGCGGCCGACGGCCGCCCAGAACTGCGGGTCGGTGAACGCCCGCTGGTAGTTCTCCAGGCCGACGAACGAGTTGCCGCCCACCAGCTGCTTGCGGAACAGGCTGAGGTAGATCGAGTACGCGATCGGGGCGAGGAAGACGAGGGCGAACACGGCCATGAACGGGCCGACGAAGCCCCAGCCGGCCCACCGGCCGCGTCGCGTGCGCCGGCGGGTGGCGGCACGGGGTACCGCGGTCGCCGGCACCGGGACGTTCTGGGTCGTCACAGCGAGCCACTCCTTCGGGGGTCGGGGCGCCGGTCGATGTTGACGTCAACATCCGGCGGCGCGGGCGACACGTTGCCACGCGGTCGGGAAGGGTGTCAACACGGCGCGGGTCCCGGATGGCGACGTCACCATCCGCATGACGACGCGTCAGGGGGCTCCGACGCACGGCGACGCGGCCCGTGCGCCCGGCGCGCGCGCACCGCCCCGGTGCGCCGACGCCGGCGTCCCGGATGATGACGTCACCATGTGGCTATCATCGCGGCATGACTGAGACCGTCCAGGCGCCGGGCCGCGGCCGCTCCGGCCCGTCGATCGCCGACGTCGCCCAGCTCGCCGGGGTCTCGTCGCAGACGGTGTCCCGGGTCTCGACCGGCGCCGAGAACGTCCGGCCGGCGACGCGCGAGCGCGTCCTCGCCGCGATGGACGAGCTCGGCTACTCCCCCAACCACGCCGCGCGCGCCCTGCGGTACGGCAGCTTCGGCACGATCGGCGTGATCGCCCACCGGCTCGCCCGCACCGGCGAGTCCCGGACGGTCGAGGCGGTGGTGGAGGCCGCCCGCGCCGAGGGCTACACGGTCAGCCTGGTGGACGTGCAGAGCCCCTCGTCGGACGACGTCACCGCGGCGGCGGCGCGGCTCTCGCACCAGTCGATCGACGGGCTCGTCATCATCCGCGCGGAGACGGCCACGCCGGCGAGCCTCGCGGTCCCGCCGCGCATGCCCGTCGTCGTCTCCGACTCCCGGTTCGTCGGCCACCACCCGGCGGTCGCGGCGGACCAGGTGACCGGGACGCACCTCGCCGTGCAGCACCTCCTCGACCTCGGCCACCGGACGGTGCACCACCTCGCCGGCCCGGCGGACTCCGCGCCCGCCGAGATCCGCGTCGACACCTGGCGCGAGCACCTGGTGGGGTCCGCCCGCCCGGTGCCCGCGGTCGTGCGGGGCGACTGGAGCGCCCGGTCCGGGTACGAGCAGGGGCGGCTGCTGGCCGCCGACCCCGACGTGACGGCGGTGTTCTGCGCGAACGACGAGATGGCGGCGGGGCTCGTCCGCGCGCTGTACGAGCAGGGCCGGCGCGTGCCGGAGGACATCTCCGTGGTGGGCTTCGACGACATCCCGCTCACGGAGTTCCTCTGGCCGCCGCTCACCACCGTGCAGCAGGACTTCCACCTGATCGGCAGCCGGCTGGTCGACCTGCTGCTCCGGCAGATCCGCGACCGCGAGACGCTGACCGACTCGCGGATCGTGGTGCCGACCCGGCTGGTGGTGCGCGCGAGCACGGCCGCGCCGCGGGGCTGAGGTCAGGCGGACGCGGTCGCGCGCTCCGGCCGCGGCGGGCGCGGCTCCGGCATCGCCTCCGCGCTGCGGGTGACCAGGACCGGGCACTCGGCGCGCTGCACGACCGGCCGGCTGGTGGACCCGAGCACCAGGCTGGCGAACCCGCCGCGGCCCCGGGTGCCCACCACGAGCAGGCTCGCGTGCCGCGAGCGCCGCACGAGCGCCTGGGCCGGCCGCCCCTCGGCGAGGTCGAACGACACCTCCACGTCCCGCCGGGACGCCGCCCACGACCGCCCGCGCTCCAGCACGCGCTCCGCCTCCTCCAGCGCCACCTCGCCGGGCGAACGCTGCGGGTAGGTGAACGCCCAGTACGCGGCGCTGGTGGTCTCCACCGCGGTGGTCCACGCCGTCACCACGCTCACGCCGGTGCCGAGGTGGACGGCCTGGTCGCAGCCCGCCTCCAGCGCCCGGAACGACCCGGCGGACCCGTCGAAGCCGACGAGCACCGGGTCCCGGCCCGCGCCCGCGCGCGCCGCGGCGGGCACCACGACCACCGGGCAGCGGGCGCGGTGCAGCACGCCGGTCGCGGCGGAGCCCACCAGCGCGTTCACCACGCCGGCGCCACGCCGGCCGACGACGACCATCCGGGCGTCCGCCGCCCGGTCGACCAGCACCCGCGCGGGCGGGCCGTGCCGCACCTCGGGCCGGACGTCGACGCCGGGCGCGGCCTCGACCGCGATCCGCGCGCCCTCCTCCGCGACCTGCCGCACCTGCTCCTGGACCTCGCGGCCCAGCCAGGACTCGCCCGCACCGCCGCCCTCGCGGCCGGCGAAGCCCCAGACGTGCACCACGTCGAGCTCCCAGCCGCGGCCCGCCGCCTGCGTCGCGGCCCACCGGACCGCCGCGGCCGACTCGACCGACGTGTCGTAGCCGACGACCACCCTGTCGTCCATCTCCCGCACCTCCGTCCAGCTGACGCCGGATCAGACCACCATGCGCCCCGCCCCCCGGGGAGCGCCAGGCCCTAGGTCCCTGGCGCCGACGGGTCAGCGCCCCGCCGCAGGTCAGCGCCCGGTGGACTCGGCGGCCCGCCGCCCCGCCCGCGCCTCACGACGTCAGCTCCACGTCCACCAGCACCGCGAAGTGGTCCGACGGGTACCGCCCGCCCACCGGCTCGGTGCCGGCCAGCCGGGCCCCGTCCGCGCGCAGCGTCCCCCCGGGCCGGCCCGGCCGGGCGAGCACGTGGTCGATCCGCCGGTCGATCAGCTCGGTGACCTCGCGGGGCGCCTCCGGCACGACCGAGCTCAGGGTCGCCGCGCCCGGGTCGCCGCCGCCCAGCGGCCACAGGTCCGCGAGCTGCCGGGTCAGCGCCGCCAGCTGGGGGCCGTCGGGCCGCGCGTTGAGGTCGCCCAGCACCAGGACCGGCAGGTCGCCGTCGAGCGCCGCATCGGCGGCGAGGTCCGCGAGCGCCCACGCCTGCGCCATCCGGTCCTCGGCGTACCGCGGCTCCCACTCGAGCGTCGCGACCACGACGTGCAGCGGCCCGGCCGGGTGGTCGAGCGTGGCGTGCAGCGCGTGCGCCGGCGGCCCCGGGCGCTGCGGCGCGGGCAGCGGCACGGTCCGGGTCGCGAGGGCGGGCCAGCGGGCCACCAGGGCGATGCCCATCTCGACGCCGGCCAGGTCCGGCTCGGGCGCGTCGGGCACCGGCGGCAGGCCGGTCGGCACGAACACCGCCGTCGGCAGGCCCAGGTGCTCGGCCACCAGGTCGGCCTGCGTGCGGTCCCCGTCCCGCCAGGTCTCCACGAGTGCGAGCACGTCCGGCCGGGCGTCCGCGAGCACGCCCAGGATCGCGGGCTCCCGCTCCCGCCACGCGCCCCCGAAGCGCCACCACACGTTCCACGTCATGGCCCGCACGCCGCCAGCGTAGGGACGACCGGCCCGACGCGCGCGCCCACCTGCGCGGCTGGCCCCCGGGGCGCCGCCGTGCCTACCGTGGTGCCTCCCCGACCCCGGACGAGAGGCACCCGCGTGCGCCGACCCGCCCTGCTGATCGGCACCGGCGCCGTCGTCCTCGTCCTCGTGCTGCTCGTGGTGGCGCTGCTGGTGCGCGACGACGGCCGGGACGACCGCCCCGACGACGGCTCCCCCGCGCCGACCGCCTCCGCGAGCACCCCGCCGGCCGAGGCCATGACCACCGTGCTGTCCAGCAGCTTCGACGAGGGCGACGAGGGCTGGTCCCCGCTCGGCGACGGCGTGCAGGTCGCCGCCGCCCAGGACGTCACGCACGACGGCGCGGGCAGCCTGCTGGTCTCCGGCCGCTCGGAGGCCTGGCACGGCGCCGCCGTCGACCTGTCCGGCTCCCTCGCCCGCGGCCAGGTGCACACCGTCTCGGCGTGGGTCCGGCTCGGCGACGGCGCCCCGGAGGCGGACGTGCAGCTGACCCTGGAGCGCGACCCCGGCGGCGACGACCCGCTGTACGTGCACGTCGCGCGGGTCGGGGCGTCGTCCGGCGACTGGGTCGAGCTGTCCGGCACCGCCGAGGTGCCCGAGGGCGACGGCGAGTGGCGGCTCTACGTCGAGACCACCGAGTCGACGGCCGACCTGCGGCTGGACGACGTCACCGTGCAGCGCCCGACCCCGGAGGTGCAGACCGACGTGACCGCGCTCAAGGACGCGACGGAGGTGCCGCTCGGCGTCGCCGTCGGGCCGCAGGACCTGACCGGCCGCCCCGCCGAGCTGCTGCTCCGGCACTTCGACCAGCTCACCCCCGAGAACGCCATGAAGCCGATCACGGTGCAGCCGGCCGAGGGCGAGCTCGACTTCGGCCCGATGGACGAGGTGCTCGACTTCGCGGCCGCCCACGGCCTGACGGTGCACGGGCACACGCTGGTCTGGCACCGGTCGACGCCCGACTGGTTCTTCGAGGCGCCGGACGGCCGCCCGCTGACCGGCAGCGCCGAGGACCGCGCCCTGCTGCTCGACCGGCTGCGCGCCCACACCCGCGCGATCGCCGACCACCTGGCCGAGCGGTACGGCGACGCGAGCCCGGTGACGTCGTGGGACGTCGTGAACGAGGCCCTCGACCCGCAGCAGCCCGACGGCCTGCGGCACAGCCGGTGGTACGAGGTGCTCGGCCCGGACTACGTCGCCGAGGCGTTCCGGATCGCCCGCGAGGAGCTGGGGCCCGACGTCGCGCTGTACCTCAACGACTACGACACCGACGCCCCCGACCGCCGCCGCGGGCTGGTCCGGCTCGTGATGGACCTGCAGGCCGCGGGCGCGCCGGTCGACGGCGTCGGCCACCAGATGCACGTCGACCTGGGCTCGGACGTCGACCGCGTCGCCACCACGCTCGACGCGGTCGCCGCGCTCGGCGTGCGGCAGGCGGTCACCGAGCTGGACGTCGCGATCTCGGGGCGGGACGAGCAGCTGGACCGCACCCCGCCGGACCGGCTCGAGGCGCAGCGCGGGCAGGTGCGCGACCTGGTCGCGGCGTTCGCGCAGCGGGACCTGGCGTTCGTCGGCGTGTGGGGCCTGTACGACACCCGCTCCTGGCTGCGGGCCTGGCCCGAGGAGCGGCCCTACGAGGCGCCGCTGCTGTTCGACGACGACCTGCAGGCGAAGCCCGCCTACGAGGGGTTCCTCGAGGGGCTGGGCGGGGCCGGGTGACGCCTCAGCGGTCGTCGTCGGCGGCGACCGCGCCCGCCCGGTAGACCACGAGCGCCACGTCGTCCTCCGCGCCGCGCGGGGCGAGCGCGCGCAGCAGGTCGTCCGCCACGGCGGCGGTGCGCGCGCCGGCCGGCTGCGCCGCCACCTCCGCGACCAGCCGGTCCAGGCCGTGCCGCAGCGACTCGCGCCGCCGCTCGATCAACCCGTCCGTGCAGACCACCAGCAGGTCGCCGTCGGCCAGGCGCTCGACGGCCTCCGGCCGCGCGGCGGTCGAGACCCCGAGTGCCGCGCCCCGGCCGCCGACCAGCATCTCCGCCCCGCCGGCCGCGCGGCGCAGCACCGGGGGCAGGTGGCCGGCCGAGGAGTGCACGACCGTGTGCTCCACCTCGTCGACGACGCCGCAGAACACGGTCGTGCACTCGGCCCCGGGCAGCGTGCGGGCGAACCGGTCGAGGCCGGCCAGCACGTCGGCGGGGCTGCGGTCCTCGAGCAGCAGCGCGCGGGTGGCCGCGCGGAGCTGGCCCATCCGGGCCGCCGCGTCGAGCCCGTGGCCCACGCAGTCGCCGACGACGAGCGCCCGGCGGCCGGGGCCGAGCTCGACCACGTCGTACCAGTCGCCGCCGACGGCGAGGTCGCCGACCGCGGGCAGGTAGCGCGCGACCACCCCGGCGACGCTCGACCCCTCGGGCACGATCGCGGCCTGCAGGGTGTCGCTGACCTCGCGGAGGTGGTCCACCTCGGTCTGGTGCCGCAGGGTCCCGCCGACCGCGGCGCCGACGATGCTCGCGACCAGGTGCAGGTACGAGCGGTACGCCTCGTCCCAGGGCCGGCGGCCGGCGCCGGTGAGCACCATGACGCCGACGGGGACGGCGTCGACGACGCCGGCGAGCGGGACGAGCACGGTCCGCCCCCGGTCCTCGGCCACGCCGGTGCGGGCGACCCGCTCGACGACGTCGCCGGGCACCTCGGAACCGCGGGAGGCGCCCGCGCTGCCCCGCAGCTCCAGGGCGCCGTCCGCGTCCCGCACGTACAGCGCGGCCGCCAGCACGTCGGGAGCGTCGTCGAGCAGCCCGAGCGTCGCGGACGCGAGCGCGTCCAGGTCGTCCCGCGCGGTGGTCAGCGCCGCGGACAGGTCGCCGAGCAGGCGCATGCGGCGCTGCTCGACCACCCGCTCGGTCGTCTCGGTGACGATGTCCAGCAGGCCCCGGACCTCGTCCGCGGAGTCGCGGATCGGCGAGTACGAGTAGGTGAAGTAGACGTCCTCGTCGTAGCCCGACCGGTTGGTGACCAGGTGCCGGTCGACCTCCCACGTCGGCTCGCCGCGCTGCATCACCGCGTCCACCGACGGTCGCAGGTCGTCCCAGATCTCCTTCCACACCTCGGCGAGGGGCGCACCCATCGCGCCCGGGTGCTTGTCGGAGCCGAGCATCTCCCGGTAGCCGTCGTTGTAGATCATGGTGAGGTCGGGGCCCCAGGTGACCAGCACGGGGAACCGGGTGCTGAAGCACATCTCGACGGTCAGCCGCAGCGCGGTCGGCCAGGTGCTCGGCACGCCGAGCGGCGTCGCCGCCCAGTCGACCTCGCGCGCCAGCAGGCCGGTCACGCTGCCGGCCGTGACGCGGACGAACCAGGGTGATCGCACGCTGGTGACCCTACGCGCGACGGCCCTCCGCCGCCGGACGACCGGGGCAGGACGGGCCGGGGTCAGCCGTCCCGGTAGAGGCAGAACGGGTGACCGGCCGGGTCGAGCAGCACCCGGCGCGACGGCTGCGGCTGGTGCGCGGCGAGCCGGGCGCCGAGGCGCAGCGCGCCCGCGACCGCCTCCTCCAGGTCCAGCACCTCCACGTCGAGGTGCACCTGGCGCTGCTGCCGGCCCGGCTCCGCGGGCCACACGGGCTGCTCGTGGTCGGGGCTGCGCTGCACGGCCAGGTAGGCCACGCCGGACGGCGCCGCCACGACCGCGTGGTCGGGCTCGTCGCCGACCACCTGCCAGCCGAGCACCTCGGCGTAGAAGGCCGCGAGCGCGGCCGGCTCCGGCGCGTCCAGCACCACGCCCCACCAGCCGTCCTCGGCGCGCCCCTGCATGCGCCCATCGTGGGGGCAGGTGCGGCCCGGCCGCACGTCGGGGGCCGCGGGGCGCGCCGCCCTGCAGGCGGGTCGGCGCGTCAGCGCGCGCCGAACTCCGCCACCCGCGGCACCGCCGGCGCCACGTGGTCGCGCACCCAGGTGGCCAGCGGCACCCCGGCCGGGGCCCGCAGGATCACGGTCTCCACGCCGAGGTCGGCGTACGGCCGCGCCGCCTCGACGAACCCGTCGACGTCCCCCCGCAGCAGCTCGTCGCCGCCCATCAGCAGCGTCACCCGGATGTCGCCGGGGTCCCGCCCCACGTCGTCGCAGTGCCCGCGCAGCACGTCGAGCTTGCGGCCGACCTCCGCGGGACCCGTCTCGAACAGGTTGCACGCGTCGCCGTACTGCGCCACCAGCCGGAGCGTCTTGCGCTCCCCGGACCCGCCGACCAGGATCTCCGGCCCGCGGCCCGGGCGGCTCAGCGGCAGCGGGCGGCACAGCGTCTCCGCCAGCCGGTAGTGCGTGCCCTCGAACGGGCCCTCGTCCTCGGGGTCCCACATCTGGCGGCAGATCCGCAGCGTCTCCTCGAGCCGCTCGAACCGCTCCTTCAGCGGCGGGTACGGCACCCCGAGCGCCAGGTGCTCCTTCTCGTACCAGGCCGCCCCGATGCCCAGCGTCGCGCGGCCCTGCGACAGCACGTCCAGGGTCGCGACGATCTTGGCGAGCAGGCCCGGGTGCCGGTAGGTCACGCCGGTGACGAGCGCGCCGAGCTGCACCGTCTCCGTGCGGCCGGCCAGCAGCCCGAGCGTCGTGTAGGCCTCCAGCATCGGGTCGCTCGCCGGGAAGCCCGCGGGCTCCATCTGGAAGAAGTGGTCCATCACCGACAGCCAGGCGAGGCCGGCGTCCTCCGCCGCCTCGGCGGTGTCGGCGAGCTCGCGGCCGAGCCGGGAGGGCTCGACCGCGTCGAACCGCATGAGGTGGGCGCCCAGGCGCATGGTGGCTCCTCGGGGGATCGTGCCGGGCGCGCGGGCCGCGCCGGTCCCCCGGACGATGCCGCTTGCAGCGCGCTCGAAGTCAAGGGGCCCGGGCGGCGAGCGGCGGGTCGGCGGCGGGCGGCGTCTGCTGAGGGCAGAACGGCGCGCCCGGCCGCGGCGGGGGTGGCGGCGTTAGCGTGGCGGGACCCGAGGAGGTCCGCCCATGCCGCACGTCGCCGCCGCCCCGCCGGCCCGTCCCGCCGCGCCCGCAGCCCCGCCGGCCCGTCCCGCCCCGCCCGCCGGCCCTGCCCGTCCCGGCGCGCCCGCCGCGCTCGCCGACCCTGCCGCGCCCGCCGCCGCCCGCCCCGAGCCGCCGCTGCGCGTGCTCGTCGGCGCCGTGCTCCGCCGGCACCGCGAGCGCCAGGGCCGCACCCTGCGCGACGTCGCCGACGCCGCCCGCGTGTCCGTGCCGTACCTGTCCGAGGTCGAGCGCGGCCGGAAGGAGGCGTCGTCCGAGGTGCTGGGCGCCGTGTGCCGGGCGCTCGGGCTGCGGCTGGTCGACCTGGTGGGCGACGCGCACGCCGTGCTCGCCCGCGCGGAGGGCCGGGTGGTCGTCGACCTGGCGGCCGCCCCGGGCGCGGCGGCCGTCTCCAGCCCGGCGGGCACCGTCGCCCCCGGGCTCGCCCCGGTCACCCCGCTCCCGACCCGGCAGCCCCCGCGCTCCGCGGTCCTGCTCGCCGCCTGACCGGAGGCCCGCGCCCCATCCCGGACGCGCGCGGCCCCCGGACCGGCCGGACCTGTCGGACGCCCGAGTGGAACGTTGTGACGGACACGCCGTCGGCGTGTCCGTCACAACGTTCCACTCGACCCGGGCGGTGGGGCCGGGACAGGGTGCGGATGAGCCGGGCCGGGCCGCCGGGCTTCCCGCGCCCCGCCGCCAGACCCCCCCGCGGTCAGGCCGCCGCGGACGGGGCCGGGGCCGGCTTCAGGGTGGTGATCACCGTGTCCGCGACGCCGTAGGCGACCGCCTGCTCGGCGGTCAGCACCAGGTCGCGGTCCGTGTCGGCCCGCAGCTGCTCCCGCGACCGGCCGGTGTGCGCCGCCAGGATCTCGTCCACCTGAGCGCGCAGCCGCAGGATCTCGGCGGCCTGCAGCTCCAGGTCCGCCGCGGTCCCCTGGGCCCCGCCCGACGGCTGGTGCAGCAGCACCCGGGCGTGCTCGAGCACGTGCCGCTGCCCCGGCGCCCCCGCCGCGAGCAGCACCGCCGCCGCGGACGCCGCCTGCCCGAGGCAGAACGTCGCGACGTCCGGGCGGACGTACCGCATGGTGTCGTAGATCGCGAGCAGCGCCGTGACCGAGCCGCCCGGCGAGTTCAGGTACAGGTGGATCGGCTTGTCCGGGTCCTCCTGCTGCAGGTGCAGCAGCTGGGCGATGACGACGTTCGCCACCCCGTCGTCGATCTCGGTGCCGATGAAGACGATCCGGTCGCTGAGCAGCCGGGAGAACACGTCGGACGCGCGCTCGCCGTTCGGCCGCTGCTCGACGACGACCGGCACGGTGTAGGTCCCGGCCATCACAGGCCCGCCCGTCGCTGCGCGGCGTCGGGTCGGACGTCGTCCAGGTGCTCGACCACGCGGTCCACGAACCCGTAGGCCAGCGCCTCCTCGGCGGTGAACCAGCGGTCCCGGTCGGAGTCGCGCTCGATCGTCTCGACGGTCTGGCCGGTGTGCTCGGCGATCAGCGCCTGCATCGTCCGCTTGGTGTGCGCCATGTTCTGCGCCTGGATCGCGATGTCGACGGCGGTGCCGCCGATGCCGCCGGACGGCTGGTGCATCAGCACGCGCGCGTGCCGCATGACGTTCCGCTTGCCCGGGGTGCCGGCGCTGAGCAGGAACTGCCCGGCGCTGGCCGCGAGCCCCATCGCGAGGGTCGCGACGTCGTTCGGGATCAGCCGCATCGTGTCGTACATCGCCATCGCGGCCGTGACCGAGCCGCCGGGCGAGTTGATGTAGAGCGCGATGTCGCGGCGCGGGTCCTCGGCGGACAGCAGGAGCAGCTGGGCGCACACGCGGTTGGCGACGGCGTCGTCGACCTCCTGGCCGAGCACGACGATGCGCTGGTGCAGCAGCCGGGCGGCGAGGTCGTCGTCGAACGCGCGGGCCGGCGGGGCCTCGGCGCGGGCGGCGGGCGGGACGGGGACGGGTGACATGCGGGCCTCCTCGGTGGGGTGGTCCTCGCACGCTCGCACCGCGCCGCCGCCCGGCGGGGCCGGGTCTGCCGTGGGCAGACGGCGTCTGCCGGCAGCAGACGGCGCTGCTCCCCCGCCCGGGTCAGGCCGCCCGGCTCAGCCCGCCGCGGCCGGCAGCCGGTCGTCGGCGGCGGCCCCGGCGAGCCTCGCCGATCCCGCAGCCCGCTCGTCCCCGGCGGCCACCACGTCCGCCACCACGACGGTCACGTTGTCCCACGCGTCCGCGTCCAGCGCCTCGCCCACCAGCGCCTCCGCGACGGCCTCCGGCCCGCCGGCCGTGCCGAGCAGCGCCAGCACCCGCTCCTCCGGCACGTAGTCCGTGAGCCCGTCGGTGGACATCAGCCACCGGTCCCCCGGCCGTGCGTCGACCTCGAGCACCGTCACGTGCGCCGCGTCCTCCGCGTCGCCGGCGAGGCAGTGCAGGATCACGTTCCGCCGGGGGTGGTGCGCGGCCTCCGACGCGTCGATGACCCCGGCCTCGACGAGCAGCTGCACCAGCGAGTCGTCCCGGGTCACCCGGCGGCCCTCGCCGTCGCGCCACAGGTAGGCCCGCGAGTCGCCGATGTGCATCACGCGGACCGCCTCGTCCGCGCAGAACACCCCGGTGAACGTCGTCGCCATGCCCTCCAGCGACGGGTCCGAGCGCACCCGCTCGGCCAGGTCGGCGTTCGCGGTCGCGACGGCGGCGCGCAGGTCCTCGGCGGTGAACCCGTCCCCGCCGGCGGCCGCGAGCGCGGTCATCAGCCGGTGCGCGACGGTCCAGGAGGCGACGTCGCCCCCCGCGTGGCCGCCGACGCCGTCGGCGACGAACGCGTACCCCGGCGCGCAGCCGGCGGAGTCCTCGTTGTGCGGCCGGTGCTCGCCCGCGACCGAGCGCAGGGCGGTGTCGAGGGTCAGCGGCACTGCGGCACCTCCAGGGGGGTCGGGCACCTCGTGACCCCACGATGCCACGTCCGGGCGCACCTGCGTACCGGACCTCAGCGGATCAGCCCGCGCAGCGCCTCCGGCCGCACGTCCGTCTGCCCCGCGACGACCTCGCGCGCCCGGTCGGTGGCGTCCCACACGTTCCACAGCAGCACGCCCGCGACCCGGCCCCCGTCCAGGTAGTAGACGACGCCCGCGCCGAGGTCGTCCGCGTGCCAGTCCTCGACGGTCTCCAGCGACGCGTCCAGCCGGCCGACGGCCTCGTAACCGAGCTCGAACAGGTCGGAGTAGAAGAACGGCGTGTGGTCGTACGGCTCGTCGGCGCCCGCCAGGTTGCGCCCCGCCTGCCGGCCCATCGTGGTCGCGTTGTCGACGTGCTCGACGCGGCGGCGCCCGAGCAGCCGGTCCGGGTACTGCGCGACGTCGCCCGCGGCCCACACGTGCGGGTCCGACGTCCGCAGCCGGTCGTCGACCAGCACGCCGTCGTCGACCTCCAGGCCCGCGGACCGCGCGAGGTCGGTCTCGATCTCCAGGCCCGCGCCGACCACCACGCCGTCCGCCTCGAGGGTCCGCCCGTCGTCCAGGGTCACCGTCACGCCGTCCGGCCCCGACTCCGTCGCGGCGACCTTCGCGCCGCGCAGCAGCGTCACGCCCGCCTCGGCGTACCGGCGCTCGACCCGCCGGGCCAGCGCGTCCGGGAACGTCGCGCCCGTGAGCACGTCCTGGGTGAACACCAGCGTGACCCGGGTGTCGTTCTGCACCAGGGCCGCGGCGAGCTCGGTCCCGATGTAGCCGCCGCCGACCACGACGACGTGCCGGCCGCCGCCCGCGAGGTCGCGCAGCCGCTCGTAGTCCCGGACGGTGCGGAAGTAGATGACCCGGCCGGAGTCCTCGACCCCCGGCAGCCGGCGCGGGTGCCCGCTGGTGGCGAGCAGCAGCGCGCCGTAGCCGACCGTCACGTCCGCGTCGGTGGTGACCGTGCGCGCCGCGGTGTCGACCGCGACCACCGACTCGCCGAGCAGCAGCTCGGCGCGCGCCTCCTCGGCGGTGGGCAGCCACACCTGGTCGAACGTGAACTCCGGGTCGGTCCAGAGCTTCTTGGTCAGGGCGGGCCGGGTCACCGGCGCCGTGGGCTCGCGCCCGACGACCAGGACGGTGCCGTCCGGGTCGACCTCCCGGATGCCGTGCGCGGCGGCGTCCCCCGCCATGCCGGCCCCGACGATGACGTAGTCGTAGCTGTCCCGCACCGTGTCTCCTCACCCCGTGCCGTCCCACCTCAGCCTGGCCCGGCGGCGGGCGGCGCGCCACCCCCGGGTCAGGGCAGCGGCGTCACGGTCCACGACCCGCGCGTGCCGAGCACCACCACGCCGGGCATCCGGACGTCCACCCGCTCGCTGAACGCGACGTCGTCACCCAGCAGCAGCGTGTCGGGGTTGCCGGACTCGGTGACGTCGACCGCCGAGAACACCCGGGCGGTCATCGAGTCGTCGGCGTCGACCGGGACGTAGTCGAGCTGCACGGCGGCGGCGTCGTCGCCGACCAGGAGCACGGCCGCCCCGGTCCCCTGCTGCACCCCGGTCACCGGGGGCAGGTCGTTCCAGCTCTCGAACCGCAGGGTCCAGGGCCCCTCGGCGCGGACCACGACCTCCTGCTGCGGGTCCGACTCCTTGAAGATGTCCACCAGGTACGACCCGGTGAGCGGTGCCGGGCCCTCGCCCCACGCGGACATCCGCTCCTCGGCCGACAGCACGACGCGCCCGGTGCAGGCCGAGCAGTCCAGGTGGGCCACCACGCCGAACTCGCCCTGCCGCAGCACCTGCACCACCGCCGCGCCCGTGCCGGACACCGTGGCCGGCGCGCCCTCGGCGACCGCGCCCGCGTCGAGGCGCTGCTCCGGGAGCGGCTCCTCTGTCGGGGTCGGGTCCGGGGACGGCGTGGCGGTGGGCGCCGCCGTCGCCCGCGGGGCGGACGCGGCCGCCGTGCGCGCGGCCTTCGGGCCGGGGTCGGCGGTGCAGCCCGCGACGACCAGGAGCAGCAGAGCGGGCACGGCGAGGGCGGCGCGCGGGCGCCCGAGCAGGGAGGTCACCCGGGCAGCGTGCCCTGGACGACCCGCCCGCGCGAGACGACGGCCACGATGTTCTCGACCCGCAGCGCGTCGACGTCCTCCCACGGGCGCCCGCGCAGCACGACGAAGTCGCTGCCCAGGCCGGGGCGGAGCCGCCCGGTGACGTCCCCGAGCCGGATCGCGTCGGCCGCGTCCGAGGTGGCGGCGGCCAGCGCCCGCGCGGGCGTCCAGCCGAACATCGCCGCCATCGTGCGCACCTCCTCCATCTGGTCGCCGAACCCGACGAACTGGCCCGAGGCGTCCGTGCCGAGCACGAACCGCACGCCGGCCTCGGCCGCGCGGGCGAACCCGGCGTCCCGCAGCGCGACGACGTCGCGGGCCTTGGCCTGCGCCTCGGCGGACACCGGGCGGCGCGCCTCGGCGATGATGTCGTTGATCAGCAGCGTCGGCGCGACCGGCAGGTCCCGCTCGACCAGGGCGGCGAGGTGGTGCTCGGCGATCGCGGTGCCGTGCTCGATCGAGTCGACGCCCTCGGCGAGCGCGATGTCGAGGCCCTCCACGGAGTGCGTGTGCGCCGCGACCAGCATGCCGAGCGCGTGCGCCTCGTCGACCGTGGTGCGGATCTCCTCGGTGGTCTGGTTGCGCCAGCCGACCTTGTCGCCCATCGACAGCACGCCGCCGGAGGTGTAGATCTTCACGCCCGCGGCGCCCGACCGGGCCCAGACCCGGACCAGCTTGCGGCACTCGTCCGGGCTGTCGGCGGTCGGCGGCCGGTGCGGGTAGTGCGGAGGGACGAACAGGTCGCCGTGCCCGGCGGTCATGCCGACCTGGCCGTGCGACAGCAGGCGCGGGCCGGTGAGCACGCCGGCATCGAAGGCCCGGCCGACGGCGAGCTGGATCGAGTCGGCGGCGAGGTCGCGCAGCGTGGTGACGCCGGCGCGCGCGCAGCGCAGCGCGTTGGCCGCGACGTGCAGCGACCGCTCCTCCGGCGGGGTGAGGATCGGCCACGCCGACGGGTCGGCGGCGGGCGCGCCGGCCGGGTACCCGAGGTGCACGTGCGTGTCGACCAGGCCCGGGACCACGCTGAGGTCCGCGTGCCGGGCGGGCGCCTCCTCGACCGCGAGGATCTGGTCGCCGGACCAGGTCAGCCGGGCGGGGCCGACCTCGCGCTCGCCGTCCCAGAGCGGGAGGCCGTCGAGGACGTTCTCGTGGGTGCTGTCGGTCATGGCGGGGGTCCTTCGCGGGTGGTGCGGGCCGGGGCGGGCCCCGGCGGGGGTCGGTGGGGCGGGCGGGCGCCCTAGAGGCGGGGCGTGATCTCGCCGACCACGCGGTCGTCGGCGTCGACCAGCGGGAGGTGCCGCCAGCGGTCGAACGCGCCGCAGGGGTGGCTGATGCCCAGCCGGAGCACGGTACCCGGGGCGACGGCCGTGCCCGGCGGGACGCGGAGGAAGGCGTGGTGGTCGTTGACGCCGGTGACCTGCCACCCGGCGACGTCCGGCGCGTCCGCCCCCAGCGCCCCGAGCACGACCGGCAGCCGGTCGTCGGTCGGCACCTCGCGGCGCCCGAACCCGGCGATCACCAGCCCGTCCTCCGGCGCCGACAGCACCGACGCGCGCAGCTCGAACGCGGGACGGAGCGTCGCGGTCCCCCGGTCGGCGCCGAGCGGCGAGGTGCGCCGGTAGACGCCGTGGTCGTGCGTGACGTAGCAGCCGGACCGCAGCACGGTCGTGACCGGGCGGTCCCACATCGCGGGGCCGAGCTCGCGCGCGACCAGGTCGAAGTACGACGAGCCGCCCGCGGTGACGACCGGCACGCCGGCGACGAGGCCCTGCTCGGTGACGGCCGTGACCAGCGCCCGGACCCGGGCGAGCAGGTCGACCGCGCCCGTCGGGGCCCCGGGGTCGTCGCCGGCCGGCATCAGGCCCTCGAACGCGGAGACGCCCGCGAGCCGGACCCGGTCGGCGGCCGCGACCCGCCCGGCCAGCGCCAGCGCCGCGACGTCGTCCCGCACGCCGGTGCGCCCGCCGGGGAACCCGAGCTCCAGCAGCAGCGGCAGCGGCCGGTCGGGCCGGAGCCGGTCGAGCTCGGCCAGCAGCAGGTCCAGCCCGGCCTCGCCGTCGACGTAGCAGAGGTACTCGGTCGCCGAGCCGGCGGCGAGCAGGTGCTCGGCGACCCAGGCGATCGACCCGCGGTCGACCAGCACGTTCGCGTGCAGCACCCGCCCGACGCCCCAGCCCGCGAGTGTGCGGACCTGGGCGGGCGTGGCGGCGGTGAAGCCCCACGCGCCCGCGGCCGCCTGCCGGCGGACCAGGTCCCGGGACATGTGCGTCTTGGCGTGCGGGGCGAGCTGCACGCCCGCGGCCCGGCACCAGTCGGCCATCGCCCGGACGTTGTGCTCGATCGCGTCGTCCCGCAGCAGCATCGCGGGCAGCTCGAGGTCGGCGGCCCCGGCGGCGGTCGCCCCGGCGGCGGTCGCCCCGGCCCCGGCGGCGTGCCGGCCGCTCACGCGCGCGCCCCCGCCCGGCCTACCGGCTCCGGCCGGCCCGCCCGCAGCACGCGCCCCGCGCGCACCCCGGTGAACTCCCCGCCGTCCACGACGACGGTCCCGGCGAGCACCGTGCAGACGACCCCGGAGGGCCGCTCCCACGGCCGCTGCGGCGTCCCCGGGTGCCCGACGGTGGCCGGGTCGAACACCGCCACGTCCGCGATCGCGCCCGGGACCAGCCGGCCGCGGTCGGGCAGCCCGAGCGCGTCGGCGGTCAGCGAGGTCATCTTGCGCACCGCCTCCGCGAGGTCGAGCACGCCGAGGTCGCGGACGTACCGGCCGAGCACCGTCGGGAAGCAGCCCCAGCCGCGCTGGTGCGCGTTGCCGACCGGCACGGAGTTGTCCGAGCCGATCGCGATCAGCGGGTCGGCGAGGATCGCGCGCACGTCGTCCTCGGCCATCAGCTCGTAGACCATCATCGCGCCGGGGTCGGCGAGCACGAGGTCGCACAGCGCGTCCCACGCGTCGAGCCCGCGCGCGGCGGCGACGTCGGCGACGCTCCGGCCGAGCAGCGCGGTGTCGGCGTGCATGCTGAGCAGCACGCCCGCGGGGGTGGTCTGGGTCCAGGACCCGGAGCCCGGCCCGCCGGCGAGGGCGCGCTCGAGCAGGGCCGCGCGCGTCGACCGGTCCGACAACCGGCGCACGAGCTCGGCGCGCCCGCCGACCTGGGCCTCCGCCGGCAGCAGCGCGGTGAGGAAGCTCTCCCCCGTCGTGTACGGGTAGGCGTCGCCGTGCGCGTCGATCCCCTCGGCGCGCGCGGCCCGCAGCGCGGCGAGCAGCTCGCCGGCCCGGCCGTGGTTCCGGCGACCGGCGGCCTTGCAGTGCGACACCTGCACCCGGACGCCGGTGTGCCGCGCGACGTCGAACGTCTCGGCCAGCGAGTCCGCCAGGCCGTCGCCCTCGTCGCGCATGTGCGTGGCGTACGGGCGGCCCCAGCGGGCGGCGACCGCGGCCAGCGCGGCGACCTCGTCGGTGTCCGCGTACACCCCCGGCGCGTAGATCAGGCCGGTCGAGAACCCGAACGCGCCGTCGGCGAAGGCCGCGTCCGCGAGCGCGACCATCCGGTCCAGCGCGCCCGGCGCGAGGCGCTCGGCCATGCCGTTCGCGCTGATCCGGAGCGTGTGGTGCCCGACCAGCGACGCGACGTGCGTCGTCGGGCCGTGCTCCTCGACCGCGTCCAGGTACTCCCCGAACGTGCGCGGCCAGGACGACACCCCGGCCGCGACGGTCGACGAGATCGGCCGGTGCAGCTCGACCGCGCGGTCGTCGACCAGCGGGGCCGCCGAGTTGCCGCAGTTGCCGACCACCTCGGTGGTCACGCCCTGCAGCACCTTGAACGGCTGCGCGTCGGCCATGAAGGGCACGACGTCCGAGTGGGTGTGCGCGTCGATGAACCCGGGCGCGACGACCAGGCCGGCGGCGTCGACCACCGGCGCCCCGGCCGGCGCGGTGGCGGCGAGCCCCGGGCCGACCGCGGCGATCCGGTCGCCGGCCACGAGCACGTCCGCGACGACGGGCGCCGCGCCGGTGCCGTCGACGACGGTCCCCCCGCGGACGACGAGCGTCACGGGCCCCGCGGGCGCCGCGGTCACGACAGCTGCCCGATCCGCTCCTGCACCAGCGTGTCCACGATGCTCAGCACCGCGTACGCCAGCATCGTCACCGCGGCGACCGTGATCGCCGAGGCCCACATCGCGTCGTAGCCGAACGAGCCCGCGGCCTTGGAGATCGCGCCGCCCAGCCCCTGGCCGGTCGACAGCCACTCGGCGATCATCGCGCCGGTGACCGCGGACGGGACGGCGATCCGCGCGGAGGCCAGCGTCGACGGCACGGCCGCCGGCAGGGCCACCTTGCGCAGCACCGTCCAGGACGAGCCGCCGTACGCGAGCACCAGGTCCCGGTGCTCCCCGGAGACGCTGCGCAGGCCGTACAGGATGTTCGCCAGCGCGGGCAGGAACACCACGAGGATGACGATCGCCGTCACGCCGGCCTGGCCGATGCCGAAGATCAGCGTGATCAGCGGCGTCAGCACCACGAGCGGGATCGACCGCAGCACCATCGCGGTCGGCATCACGATCCGCTCCAGCACGGGCGACACGCAGAACACCACGGCCAGGGCGAACGCGGCGGCCAGGCCGACGACGTACCCGATGCCCGCGTCCCGCACGGTGACCGCGAGGTCGGCGGCGATGGTCGCGCGGTGGTCCGCGGCGCCCTCGGCGGTGACCACGTAGGCGAACACGTCCCACGGGCGCTTCCCGATCAGCGGGCTGACGTCGAACGCCTCGAGCACGGCCACCCACAGGGCGAGGGCCACGACCACGGCCGCCGCGAGGGTGCCGACCCGGCGGGCGACGAACCGCCCCGTCCCGCCGATCATCCGCGCGTCTCCTTCGCCCAGGGGGTGAGGACCCGCCCGACCAGGCCGACGAGCGCGTAGCCGCCGAGCGCGATCAGACCGGCCAGGATGCTCAGCGCCCACACGCGGTCGGGCTGGATCTGGCGCTGCGCCGCGTTGAGCGCCACGCCGATGCCCGCGTCGATGCCGCCGAGGTACTCCCCGACGACGGCGCCGAGCAGCGCTGCCGGGACCGCCACCTGCAGGGCGGTGACGATCGCCGGCAGCGCCGACATGAGCTGGACCTTGCGGATCCGGGTCCACCGGCCGCCGCCGTACGCGGCGACGAGGTCCAGCGAGCTGCGGCTCGCGGAGCGCATCCCGAGGATGGCGCCGACGAGCGTGGTGAAGAACACGAGCAGGGCGCCGAGGAAGATCGCCGAGGCGCGGCCGCCGAAGATGACCATGACGATCGGGCCGATCGCGGTCACCGGCAGGCACGCCGAGATGACGCCGATCTGGGTGACGACGTCCTCCAGCCGCGGCACGACCAGCACGACCGCCGCGAGCGCCAGGCCGGCGAGGTTGCCCCACAGGTAGCCCTGCGCGGCCCGGGTCAGCGTCGGGACGACGTTGGCCTCGTAGAACGGCCAGCCGTCCGCGACCGCGGACCGGGCCACGTCGACCGGGGACGGGAACGAGGTGCTGTTCTCCAGGTTCGCGGTCATCGCCCACCACAGGGCGACCAGCAGCACGATGCCGACGGTGCCGCCGACCCAGGGACGGGCCAGGGCGCCGCGGAACCGCGCGAGGGCGACGCTCACTCCGCGGCCTTCCCGGCGGCACCCGGGGAGAACAGCAGCCCCGACAGGTGGTCGACCACCTCGTGGAACTCCGGCGTCCGCATCATCTCCGGCGTGCGCGGGCGCTCGAACGGGATCTCGACGACCTCGACGATCCGCCCCGGGCGCGCCGACATCACGGCGACGTAGTCGGACAGCAGGGCCGCCTCGGCGATGCCGTGCGTGACCATCAAGGTCGTGGCGGAGCGCTCGGTCCAGATCCGCTGCAGCTCGAAGTTGAGCCGCTGCCGGGTCATGTCGTCGAGCGCGCCGAACGGCTCGTCCAGCAGCAGGAAGTCCGGCCGCACCGCGAGGGCCCGGGCGATCGACGCGCGCTGGCGCATGCCGCCGGACAGGTGCGCGGGGCGGGACTTCTCGAAGCCGGTCAGGCCGACGAGCTCGATCAGCTCGTCGACGATGCCGTCGTCCCGGCGCTTCTGGATCTCCAGGGGCAGCCGGATGTTCTTCTGCACCGACCGCCACGGCAGCAGCGCCGGGTCCTGGAACGCGAT
>NZ_DASQCJ010000171.1:0-6210 GCF_035634735.1 Cellulomonas sp. | reverse complement strand
GGCCGTCGTAGGTGGCGATCCACTTGGCGGCCGTCTTGGGGCCGACGCCGGGCACGCCCGGCAGGTTGTCCGAGGACTCGCCCACGAGCGCGGCGATGTCGGGGTACCGCGCCGGCGGGACGGCGTACTTGGCCTCGACCGCCTCCGGCGTCATCCGCGCGAGCTCCGAGACGCCCTTGACCGGGTAGAGCACGGTGACGCGCTCGTTCACGAGCTGCAGGGAGTCGCGGTCGCCGGAGCAGATGAGCACGTCCATGCCCTCGGCGGCGCCCTGCCGGGCGAGCGTCGCGAGGATGTCGTCGGCCTCGAAGCCCGGCTTGTCGAGCGTCGGGATGTGCATGGTCGCCAGGACCTGCTTGATGACGTCGACCTGGCCGCGGAACGGCTCCGGGGAGGCGGAGCGGTTGGCCTTGTACTCCTCGTACTGCTCGGTGCGGAACGTCGTCCGCCCGGCGTCGAACGCGACGGCGACGTGGGTCGGCGCCTCGTCCCGCAGGAGGTTCGCCAGCATCGACACGAACCCGAACACCGCGTTGGTCGGCTGGCCGGTGGAGGTGGCGAACTTGTCGACCGGGAGGGCGAAGAACGCCCGGTAGGCCATCGAGTGGCCGTCGACAAGGAGGAGTCGCGTCGCGTCAGTCACGGGTGCCAACCTATCGGGCATGGCTGACACCGACCTGCCGCCCGCCGCCGCCCCGACGCCCGCCGACGGCGCGGCCGCGCCGCTGGGCTCCCACGTCCCGCCGGGCACCCTGATGGAGCGCATGGGCATCGAGATCCAGGAGGTGTCCGCCGAGCGCGCCGTCGGCACCATGCCGGTCGCCGGGAACGTGCAGCCGTTCGGCCTGCTGCACGGCGGCGCGTCGGCCGTGCTCGCCGAGACGCTCGGCTCCTACGCCGCCAACGCGCACGCGGGGCCGGACCGGCGCGCGGTCGGGATCGAGCTCTCCTGCACGCACCACCGGTCGGCGACCGAGGGCGTGGTGACGGGGACCGCGACGGCGGTCCACCTGGGCGGCCGGGTGGCGACCTACGACGTCGTGGTCTCGGACCCGCGCGGCCGACGGGTCTGCTCCGCGCGGCTGACCTGCATGCTGATCGACGCCCGGCCCGCCTGAGCGGCCTCGGTCGCCGTCGCCGTCGCCGCACGCCCGGCGCGGGCGCGCCGCCGGCGGGCGATCAGGTCGTCCAGGCCCGAGCCGGCGCGTCGGCGGCCGGGCTGCGGCGCGTCCGCGGAGAGCTTGCGCTGCAGCACCTCGGTGCTGACCACGCGGTGCGCCGCCGCCGGGGCGAACCCGAGGCGCGCGAGGAACCGGTGCATGCCGCGCGCGCCGGGCAGCGGCACCGCGAGGACGTCGGTCGCGCCGACGCGGCGCGCCTCCTCGACCACGCCGCCGAGCAGCGCGTGCCCGACGCCGCGGCGCCGGGCGCCCTCCGCCACGTAGACCGCCTCGATCGACACCGTCACCTCGTCGGTGAACAGGCTCGGGCCGACGATGCGCGCGAGCACCAGGCCGCACAGCTCGTCGTCGAGCGTGCCCACCAGCCCGAGCGCGCCCGGCTCGGCGACCAGGGCGCCGATCTGGTGCCGCAGGCGGTCGGCGTCGTCGGTGCACAGCTGCGCGCCGACGAGCGACTCGGAGCGGGCCGCGAGGCTGAGGGAGACGAGGACGTCGAGGTCCTCGGGGCGGGCGGGTCGGACGGCGACGGGCGAGCGCACGGTACGACGACCTCCTGGACTACTCGGACGGCGTAGCGACTCCGGCGTCACCACGACCCTGCTGCGCCCCCCGCGGCATCGCCCGATCATGGCGCACGACCAGGGCGTCTGCCTAGTCGCGGCGGGCCCCCGGTCCCGGGCGGGCGGACGGAGACGCAGGTCACCGCGGGGCACCGTGGCGCGTCTCACTCCACCGGGTGAACGCTGCTCCGTCCGGGCGGCGGCGCCGCGGCGACCCGGGGAACGCTCGCCCGGACGAATCGGACACACCGCACGGCGCGCCGACGTGACGTACGTCTCAAACCTGCCTGTAATCGCCCCGAAACGCAGCATCCCTACTGTCACGCCAACCCACTCGCGGCCTCCTGACCCTCCGCGAGCCCGCTGCCGACAGGTCGACGCCGTCGACCACGACCGGACGGAGGACCAGGTGCGCCGAGTCGCGACCAGGGACCGTTCCACCGCCGGGGCGCCCGCCGCCCTCGGCGTGCTCCTCCTCGCAGTTCTCTTCCTCCTCGCCGTGCCGGGCACCGCCCGCGCGGCCGTGGCCGGGTGCGTCGCCGACGCCGCGACCGGCTGCATCAACGGCACCATCCGCACGGCGGACCAGCAACCCGCGGTCGGCGTCGTCCTCGACGTCGAGGGTCCGGGCGGGACCACGCAGGCCACCACGGACGCCGAGGGCCGCTGGACCGCGGCCGTCACCGAGGCCGGCGCGTACACCGTCACCCTCGACGAGACCACGCTCCCCGCCGGCGAGAGCCTGCGGGACCCGGCGCAGAACCCGCGGACCGTCACGGTCGCGCTCGGCTCCTCGGCCGGCGCGCTGTTCCCGCTGGGCGCTCCCGCGCCCGCGGGCGGCGGCTCCGACGAGGACCCCGACGCCGCGCCCGACCCGGAGAGCACCGCGCCGGCGGACGACGCCGGCGAGGTCGGGGCCCCCGTGGGCGCCTCCGACACCGGGTCGTTCTCCTGGGGCCGGCTCGCGCAGCAGGCCAGCAGCGGCCTGGTGTTCGGCGTGCTGCTCGCGCTGGCCTCGGTCGGCCTGTCGCTGATCTACGGCACCACGGGGCTGTCGAACTTCGCGCACGGCGAGCAGGTCACGCTCGGCGCGATCGTCGCGTACCTGGCGGTGCAGTCGTTCGGGCTGCCGCTGGTCGTGGCCGGCGTGGTCGCCGTGCTGGTCGGGGCCGCGTCCGGCTGGCTGCAGGACGCCGGGATCTGGCACCCGCTGCGCAAGCGGCGCGTGGGCACCACCCAGCAGATGATCGTGACCATCGGCCTGTCGATGGCGCTGCAGTACACGTACCAGTTCTTCTTCGGCGGCGGCGCGCTGCGCATCGTCACGACCACGCCGACCATGCTCACGCTCGGGCCGGTGCGGATCAGCGCGACCTCGCTGTGGTCGCTGCTCATCGCCGCCGTCGTGCTGGCGGCCGTCGCGTACTTCCTGCTGGGCACCCGGATCGGCCGCGCCACCCGCGCGGTGTCGGACAACCCGGCGCTCGCCGCCGCCTCCGGCATCACCGTCGAGCGGGTCGTGCGGCTGGTCTGGGTGCTCGGCGCGGCGCTGGCGGCGCTGGGCGGCGTGCTGATGGGCCTCTACCTGAACGCGACCTCCTGGAACATGGGCGGCGCCCTGCTGCTGCTCATGTTCGCCGCGGTCACGCTGGGCGGCCTCGGGCAGGCGTTCGGCGCGCTGGCCGGGTCGATCGTCATCGGCCTGGTCGTCGAGATGTCGAACCTCGTCATCCCGAGCGACATGCGCTACGCCGGCGCCCTGCTCATCCTCATCCTCGTCCTGCTGCTGCGCCCCCAGGGCATCCTCGGCCGCGCCGAGCGGATCGGTTAAGGAGCCGACATGGACTGGTCCCGCATCCTCGTCAACGTCGCGGGCGAGATCTTCGCCCCGACGACCGCCGCCTACGCGCTCGCCGCGATCGGCCTCAACGTGCACTTCGGCCTCACGGGCCTGCTGAACTTCGGCCAGGCCGGGTTCATGCTGCTCGGCGCGTACGGGTTCGCGATCTCCACCATCGCCGGCTGGCCCCTGTGGGCCGCGGTGCTGGTCGCGATCGCCTGCGCCGCCGCGTTCGGCCTGCTGCTCGGCATCCCCACCCTCAAGCTCCGCGGCGACTACCTGGCGATCGTCACGATCGCCGCAGCGGAGATCGTCCGGCTCGTCGGCCGGTCGACCGCGCTCACCGAGCTGACCGGCGCCTCGTCCGGCCTGCGCGGCAACTCCTACAAGGACACGTTCCAGGACGCCTCGCCGTTCCCCGACGGGACGTTCGCCCTCGGGCCGTTCGAGTACGCGATGAACGCGTCCAACTCCTGGTGGGTGCGCATCGTCGGCTGGTCCGTCGTCGCGCTCGCCTGCCTGCTCGTCTGGCTGCTGATCCGCAGCCCGTGGGGCCGGGTGCTCAAGGGCATCCGGGAGGACGAGGACGCCGTGCGCTCGCTCGGCAAGAACGTCTACTCCTACAAGATGCAGGCCCTGGTGCTCGGCGGCGTGATCGGCGCGGTCGCGGGCATCATCTACGTCCTGCCCCGCGCCGTGCAGCCCGACTCCATGGGACGCCCGATGACGTTCTTCATCTGGACGATCCTGCTGCTCGGCGGTGCCGCGACCGTGTTCGGGCCCGTGCTGGGGTCGATCATCTTCTGGGTGTCGCTCATGCTCATCAAGTCGGTCATGCGCGCCGGGGTGCCGGAGTCGATCATGCGCACCGAGCAGATCGAGCAGTTCGGCTGGATCATCGTCGGCGTCACGCTGATGCTCCTCGTGATCTTCCGGCCACAAGGCATCCTCGGCGACAAGAAGGAGCTGGCGATCGATGTCCGCTGACCTCCCCCGGGGCCACGTCCCCGCCGCCACGCCGCACGCCACCACCGCGTCCGGCCGGGACCGCGTCACCGCCGACCTGGCGCACGTCGCGCACACGCCCGGCGTGCCCAAGCCCGACGCGATCGTCGTCGCCGACCAGGTCACCCGGCACTTCGGCGGCATGACCGCCGTCGACGTCGGCCACCTCGAGGTCCAGCGCGGCGCGATCACCGCCCTCATCGGGCCGAACGGCGCCGGCAAGACCACGCTGTTCAACCTGCTCACCGGCTTCGACAAGCCGTCCACCGGCACCTGGTCCTTCGAGGGCCGGTCGCTGTCCGGGGTGTCCGCGGCGCGCGTCGCCCGGTCCGGCATGGTCCGCACGTTCCAGCTCACCAAGGCGCTGTCGCGCATGACGGTGATCGAGAACATGTTGCTGGGGGCCACGAAGCAGTCCGGCGAGAACCTGTTCACCGCGCTCGTCCCGCCGCTGTGGAAGGCGCGCGAGAAGGAGATCACCGAGCAGGCCGAGGAGCTGCTGGTCCGGTTCAAGCTCGACGCCAAGCGCGACGACTACGCCGGGTCGCTGTCCGGCGGCCAGCGCAAGCTGCTCGAGATGGCGCGGGCCCTCATGTCGAAGCCCACGATGGTCATGCTCGACGAGCCGATGGCCGGCGTGAACCCCGCGCTCACCCAGTCGTTGCTCGGGCACATCCAGGCCCTGCGCGAGGAGGGCACCACGGTGCTGTTCGTCGAGCACGACATGCACATGGTCCGGCACATCTCCGACTGGGTGGTCGTGATGGCCGAGGGCAGGATCGTGGCCGAGGGGCCGCCCGAGGACGTGATGGCCGACCAGGCCGTGATCGACGCCTACCTCGGCGCGCACCACGACACCGACCTGGGCGACGACGCGCTGCTGGACGACGGCAGCATCGAGCAGCTCCAGGCCGAGGAGCAGGCCAACCTGGCGGCCGCGGCCGCCGACGACGACCGGGAGGGCACCCGATGAGCAGCACCGCCGTGCAGGGGTCCGACCCCTCGACCGTCCACCGGGGCGCGCCCGCGGGCGAGCCGCTGCTCGCCGCGACCGACCTGGTCGCCGGGTACGTGCCGGGCGTCAACATCCTCAACGACTGCAACCTGGTCGTGCACCCGGGCGAGCTCGTCGGCATCATCGGCCCGAACGGCGCCGGGAAGTCGACGCTGCTCAAGGCGCTGTTCGGGCTCGTGGCCATCCGGTCCGGCTCGGTCGTGCTGAAGGGCGAGGAGATCACGAACCACCGGGCCGACTCGCTGGTCCGGCGCGGCGTCGGGTTCGTGCCGCAGACCAACAACGTGTTCCCGTCGCTGTCCATCCAGGAGAACCTGGAGATGGGGCTGTTCCAGGCGCCGAAGCGGTTCACCGAGCGGTTCGACTTCATCGTCGACCTGTTTCCGGTGCTGGGCGAGCGGCGCAAGCAGCGCGCCGGGTCGCTGTCCGGCGGCGAGCGGCAGATGGTCGCGATGGCCCGCGCGCTGATGATGGACCCGTCGGTGCTGCTGCTCGACGAGCCGTCGGCGGGCCTGTCCCCCGTGCGGCAGGACGAGACGTTCATCCGCACCCGCAAGATCAACAAGGCGGGCGTGTCCGTGGTGATCGTCGAGCAGAACGCCCGGCGCG
>NZ_DASQCJ010000170.1:0-16311 GCF_035634735.1 Cellulomonas sp. | reverse complement strand
GACCACTGGGACAACATGACGGTGCACCCGGTGATGGGCCAGATCGAGCGTGGGTACGCCGGCGGCTCGATCTTCTACGCCGACGGCGAGGTCCGCGCCGACCTGAGCCGCGTCCGCGACTACGCCCGGCTGCTCGCCGCGACCGGGGTCGAGGCCGTCGGCATCAACAACGTCAACGTGCACGCCGTCGAGGCCAGGCTCCTGACGGACGGCCTGCCGGACGTCGCCCGGATCGCCGACGTGTTCCGGGCGTACGGCATCCGGATCTTCCTGTCGGTGTCGTTCGGGTCGCCGCAGCGGCTGGGCGGCCTGGCGACGTCGGACCCCCTGGACCCCGAGGTGGCGTCGTGGTGGGCGTCGACCGCGGACCGCGTCTACGCGGCGGTCCCGGACTTCGGCGGCTTCCTCATCAAGGCCGACTCCGAGGGCCAGCCCGGCCCGTTCGCCTACGGCCGCAGCCACGCCGACGGCGCGAACGTGCTCGCCGCGGCGCTCCGCCCGCACGGCGGCACCGTCCTGTGGCGGGCGTTCGTCTACGACCACCACCAGGACTGGCGGGACCGCACCACTGACCGCGCCCGGGCGTCGTACGACCACTTCGCCCCGCTCGACGGGACGTTCGCCGACAACGTCGTCCTGCAGGTCAAGCACGGGCCGATGGACTTCCAGGTGCGCGAGCCGCTCTCCCCCGTGCTGGCGGCGATGCCGCGGACCCGGCTGGCGATCGAGCTGCAGGTCACGCAGGAGTACACCGGGCAGCAGCGGCACGTCTGCTACCTCGCGCCGGCGTGGCGGGAGTACCTGGGGTTCCGGCTGGACGGGGCGCGGTCGGTGGCGTCGATCGTCGGCGGGTCGGGGGCGTCGTCGCCGGCGGGTGGGGTGGCCGCGGTGTCGAACGTCGGCGACGACGCCTTCTGGACCGGGCACCCGCTGGCGCAGGCGAACCTCTACGCGTTCGGGCGGCTGGCCTGGGACTCGTCGCTGACGGCCGAGGAGGTGCTGGACGAGTGGATCGCGCTGACGTTCGCGGGCGCCGGGTCTTCTGAGCTGGCGCGGGTGCGGGCCGTGCTGCACGCGGTCATGGACGACTCGTGGGCGCGCTACGAGGGCTACACCGCGCCGCTGGGCGTCGGGTTCATGGTCGACCCGGGCACCCACGGCGGGCCGTCCGTCGACGGGTACGAGTACTCGCGGTGGGGGACGTACCACTTCGCCGACCGGGACGGGATCGGCGTCGACCGCACCGTGGCGACCGGGACCGGGTTCGCGGGGCAGTTCCCGTCGCCGTGGCGGGAGACGTACGAGTCGGTCGACACCTGCCCGGACGAGCTGCTGCTGTTCTTCCACCACGTGCCGTACGCGCACGTCCTCGGGTCGGGGAAGACCGTGATCCAGCACATCTACGACTCGCGGGCCGAGGCGGTGGACGCGCTGGGCGGGGTCGAGGCGGCGTGGGAGTCGCTGGCGGACCTCGTGGGCGGGGCGGTGCCCGCGGCGTTCGACGCGCGGGTGCGGGAGCGGCTGGACGTGCAGCGCGCGTCGGCCGTGGAGTGGCGGGACCAGGTGCGGAGCTACTTCTGGCGGAAGTCCGGGGTGGCGGACGCGTCGGGGCGGATCGTGTACTGACCCGTCCCGCGCCGCCGGTGCCGCTCGCGCGGCGGACCCCGCGTCCCCCGCGCTGCTAGCCTCCGGCCGAGCACGATCGAGGGGGCAGCGCACCGGATGGCCGAGCACGTCGCGCAGCAGATCCGACCCGGCGACGGCCCGACCGGCCCGCTCGGCACCCCCGCCCACCTGCGCGTCCCGTCCACGTTCGGTGACGTGTTCGCCGCGTGGTCGCTCCGGGACCACGGCACCGTGACCTGGGGCGACGGGGTCCCGACGGTCACGATCCTCGACGTCGTCGGCCGCGAGCGCACGGGCGCGCCGCGGTCGACCACGGGGTTCGAGGCGTTCCCGTGGCACGGCTTCGCCCTGACCGTCGGGTCGGAGCGGGGCGTGGTGGACCAGCCGGCCCTGCGCCGGCCGCTGCTCGACCTCCCACGCAGCCTCACGCGCGCGGGCAAGGTCGTCAGCGCCCGCGTCGGCGGGGGTGAGGAGCCGCCGCGGTCGCGCGCCGAGGCGGCTCGCACCGCCCCGGGCGCCGGGCCGGGCACCGAGTGGACGATGGCCGCCACGGGCCGGCGCGGCGTGGTGGTGCGGCGCGACGGCTCGCCCGTCGTGACGCTGCGGCCGCGCCTGCGGTTCCGCCTGGAGCCCGGCGGCGACGCGCGCGACCTCGCGGTCGCCGTGGCGCTCGAGGCGACCGTGTCGTCGCACGTGTTCGTGCTCTGAGCGGCGGTCCCGGCCGTCGCGCCTGCCCTGGCCGCATCCGGGCGCACCCGGCCGCACGTCCGCGAGAGTGGACGATTGTGCCGGACACGCCGTCGGCGTGTCCGGCACAACGTTCCACCGTCGACCCGACCGCTGCTGACGTGCGACGTCGCGCGCGTCCGCCCCCCGCCGCGGCACGGCGCGGTGCTCCCGCGCGCTCGTAAACGATGCGTTACATGCTTGATTCTGATCGCTTGAAGCCCTTACGCTCGTCTTCACGCAGCGAGGGGTGCACAGTCGCACCCCGTCGCGCCAGGACGAGAGGTGTGTGATGTCCAGCTCAACCACCCGGGAACGAGGCGAGTCCTCCCCGACCGAAGCGGAGGGCGAGCCTCGAGCCCGTCGCCCGATCCACCACCGGGAGAAGTGGGCGGCGCTCGTCCTGCTCGTGCCGGCGATGGTCGGGTTCGTCGTGTTCTGGATCCTGCCGAGCGGCCGGAGCATCTGGTACTCGCTCACGGACTTCGACCTGCTCAACGAGCCGCAGTTCATCGGCCTGGACAACTACCGCGAGCTCCTCGGCGACGACGTCGCCCGCAACTCGCTCGTGGTCACGATCCAGTTCGTCGTCGCCAGCGTGGTCCTCGGCACGGTCCTCGCGCTGCTGACCGCGGCCCTCATGCAGCGGCTGCGGCTCAAGACCTGGGTGCGGTCGATCCTGCTGCTCCCCTGGCTGGTGCCCAACGTCGCCATCGCGCTGATCTGGGCCTGGCTGCTCGACGGGCAGCTCGGCTACCTCAACCACCTGCTGCACGCCGTCGGCCTCCCGGGCGTCTCGTTCTACAACGCCAGCCAGGCCATGCCGATCATCATCGCCATCGGGATCTGGTCGGGCCTCGGGTACACCGCGCTGCTGCTCTACGCCGGGATGACCCAGGTGCCGAACGAGATGTACGAGGCCGGCGCGATCGACGGTGCCACCGAGAAGCGGATGTTCTTCCAGATCACGCTGCCGCTGATCCGGCCGGTGATCGCGCTCGTCGTGGTGATGTCGGCCATCGGCTCGTTCCAGGTGTTCGACCTCGTGCTGATCGGGTACGGCGGCAACCCGATCCCGGCCGTCCGGACGATCTTCTTCTACATCTACCAGCAGTCGTTCGCCTTCTTCCGGATGGGCTACGGCAGCGCGATCGCGCTGGTCCTCGCCGTCATCCTCGGCGCCCTGACGGCCATCCAGATGCGAGCGATGCGCGCCAACCGATCGGACCTCTCGTGATCAGCACCCCCGTCCCCGACCTCGCCCCGTCGACGACGAGCGCACCGACGGGCTCCAACGCCCGCCCGCGCCGCTCGATCGCCCGCGGCGCCCGCCGGGTGACCCCCGGCAAGGCGGTCGCCTGGACCGTCGTCGGCCTGCTGGTGCTCGTCTCGGTCTTCCCGTTCTACTGGATGGTCCGCACGGCCTTCACGCCCGCGGCCGAGCTGATCGGCGACTCCAGCCAGCTGGTCCCGTCGAACCCCACGTGGATCAACTTCGCCCGCGTGCTCGGGCTCACCTCGATGGAGGAGTCGGTCGCCGCCGGCGGCACCGGCGCGACGCTCGACTTCGTGCGCTACACGGCGAACACGCTGTTCTACGCGGGCTCGATCGCGATCGTGCAGACGCTCGCCTGCGCCATGGCCGCGTACTCGTTCGCCCGCCTGCGGTTCCGGGGGAACAGCGCCCTGTTCGGGCTGTTCCTCTCGGGCCTGCTCATCCCCGGCATCTTCACGCTGCTGCCGAACTTCGCGCTGATCCGGTCGCTGGGCTGGCTCAACACGTTCCAGGGGCTCATCGCCCCCGCGATCCTGGTCAGCCCGTTCGCGATCTTCTTCCTGCGGCAGTTCTTCCTCTCCCTCCCCCGCGAGGTCGAGGAGGCCGCCGCGATCGACGGCGTCGGCGTGTTCGGCCGGTTCTTCCGGATGACGCTGCCGATGAGCCGCGGCCCCGTCGCCACGATGATGCTCATCACCGTCGTCGGGGTGTGGAAGGAGTTCATGTGGCCGCTGGTGGCCGCGAACTCCGACGGGACGCGCGTGCTGACCGTCGCCCTGCAGCGGTTCCAGGCCCAGTCACCCAACACCTCGCCGGACTGGACCGGCCTGATGGCCGCGTCGACCGTGACGGTCATCCCCGTCTTCATCCTGCTCGTCCTGCTCGGGCGGCAGCTCGTCCAGTCGCTCAACTTCTCCGGCGGCAAGTAGCCGCCGGCGCCGCACCCGCCCGTTCCACCCCCCTCCCCCGTCCGGTCGGGCCAGAGCCTGCCCCGGAACCCACTGGAAGGAACTGCAATGCTGCGTTTCGCACCGAAGACCGGACTGAAGGTGGCGGCGTTCTCGGCCGCCTCCGTCCTCGCCCTCACCGCCTGCGGGTCGGGCGGCGGGGACGGCGACGGCGGCAGCGCCGGCGGCCCCGTCACGATCGAGCACTGGCTCTGGGACGACGTCCAGCGCCCGATGTACGAGGCCTGCGCCACGGCGTTCTCCGAGGCCAACGAGGACATCACCGTCAACATCACGCAGACGGCGTGGGCGCAGTACTGGTCGAACCTCACGACGAACTTCGCCTCGGGCACCGGCCCGGACACCTTCACCATGACCGTCCAGTACGTCCGGGAGTACAGCAGCCTCGGCCAGCTCGCCGACCTCGACGAGATCGGCGCGACCGACGGGATCGACTTCGACTCCTACGTCGCCGGCACCGCGGAGAACTACCTCGTCGACGACACCCGCGTGGGGCTCCCCCTCGACTGGGACATCGTCGGGATGGTCTACGACGAGACGGCCGCCACCGAGGCCGGCTACACCAAGGAGGCCATCAACGCGCTCGAGTTCGACGGCACCGGCCAGGACTCGTTCACCGAGTTCATCAAGGCGATGGCCCTCGACGCGAACGGCAACAACGGGCTCAGCCCGGCGTTCGACGCCGGCAACGTGGTGCGGTTCGGGATGCTCCCGGAGTGGGCCGACGGCTTCACCGGCCAGAACGGCTGGGGCAACCTCGCGCACGCGATCGGCTGGGAGTTCTTCGCCGAGGACGGCAGCCTGAACTTCGACGCGCCCGAGCTCGTCACGACGCTCGAGTGGTACCAGGACATGATCGACCTCGGCGTGATGCAGACGTTCGACGAGACCTCGACCCTGGGCCAGCACCCGACCATGGAGGCGGGCCTCGCGGGCACGACCCTGGCCGGCTCGTGGAACGCGTCGAACTACCTCGCCGACACCCAGGAGATCGACTTCGCCTGGGCCAAGGTGCCGGAGGGCCCCGCGGGCCGGTTCGCCGCGACGAACTCCCTGGCCGGCGTCGTGTGGAACGGCTCCCCGAACAAGGAGGCCGCCGCGAAGTGGGTCAACTTCCTCGGCTCCCCGGAGTGCCAGGAGGCCACCGGCGAGTTCGGCATCGTGTTCCCCGCCGTCCAGACCGGCACCGACATCGCCGTCGAGGCGAACGAGGCCAACGGCGCGGGCGTGCCCGAGTTCGCGGAGATGGCCTCCGCCGGCGAGACGTTCCAGCTGCCGTCCTTCACCCGGAACGCGGAGGTCCGCACGGTGATCCAGGACGCCATCTGGGCGATCGCCGCGGGCGCCGACGTCGAGTCGACCCTCGCCACCGCCAACGACGCGGCGCAGGCCCTCGTCGACTGACGGTCCCGACGTCGGGCGGGGGCGGCACCCGCCCCCGCCCGACGCGCACCACCCCACCCGCTCCGAACGGAATCGAGCCCCCGTGAACCACGCCCCCGCCGCCGCACCCCCGGCCGCCGACGCAGCCGCCACCGACGCCCCGCTCACCCTCGAGCTGGAGCCGGGCGAGCACTGGTGGGGCGGCACGGTCAAGGACGCGGTGCGGATGCCGTTCGGGGCGACGAGCGCGTACGAGGTCGACCTGGCCGTCCCGCGGCACGACCCCCAGTGGGACAGCGCCGAGGACTCCAGCCAGTCGGCCCCGCTCCTCGTGTCCACCCACGGACGCGTCGTCGCGTCGGAGCGGCCGTTCGCGTTCCGGTTCGCCGGCGGCCGGCTCGAGGTCGACGGCACCGACGTCACGGTGCTGCGCGGCGGGACCTCGCTGCGCGACGGCTTCCGGGCCGCCGCGGCCCAGCTCTTCCCGCCCGCCGGGCGGACCCCCGCGCGGCGGCTGTTCGCCGCGCCGCAGTACAACACCTGGATCGAGACCCCGCTCGTCCCCTCCGAGGAGTCGGTGCTGGCCTACGCCCGCCGGATCCTGGACGCGGGGCTGGAGCCCGGCACGATCTTCATCGACGACAACTGGGCGCCCGACTTCGGCACCTGGCACTTCGACCGCGGGCGGTTCCCGGACCCGGGGCGGCTGATCCGCACGCTGTCCGAGTGGGGCTTCGACGTGATGCTGTGGGTCGTCCCCTTCATCAGCCCCGACTCGAAGGCGTTCCGCGACTGCGAGCGCGACGGCCTGCTCGTCCGGGACGCCGACGGCCGCACGGCGATCCGCCGGTGGTGGAACGGCTACAGCGCGCTGCTCGACCTGAGCTCCCCCGACGCCGTGGCCTGGTTCACCCGGCAGCTGGACGCGCTGGTGGACCTCGGCGTGGCGGGCTTCAAGTTCGACGCCGGCGACGTGCGCGACTACCGGGCGGACGACCTGGTCGCCCAGCCGTGCGAGCCGGTCGACATGTCCGAGGCGTGGGCGCGGCTGGGCCTGCGCTACGCGCACAACGAGTACCGCGCGTGCTGGCGGATGGGCGGGCAGCCGCTCGGGCAGCGGCTCCGCGACAAGCCCCCGACCTGGGACGACGCAGGCCTGGGCTCGCTCGTCCCCGAGATGCTCGCCCAGGGCCTGCTGGGCCACCCGTACGTCTGCCCGGACATGGTGGGCGGCGGCGAGGTGGGGGCGATGGGCGCGATGGGCGACCGCCAGGCCGCCGACCAGGAGTTCTTCGTGCGGTACGCGCAGATCGCCGCGCTGTCCCCGATGATCCAGTTCTCGGTGAACCCCGCCCGCGCCCTCGACGCCGAGCACCTCGCGGCGGTGAAGGAGGCCCTCGCCGTCCGGGCCGAGCACCTGCCGCTCATCCTCTCCCTCGTGGACGACGCCGCGGTGACGGGCGAGCCCGTCGTCCGGCCCATGAGCTACCACGAGGCCGGGTACGAGACCGTGACGGACCAGTTCTTCCTCGGCCCCGACGTCCTGGTGGCCCCGGTGCTCGAGCGGGGCGCCACCACGCGCGCGGTGCAGGTGCCCCCGGGCGCGTGGCGCGCCCCGGACGGGACGACCGTCGAGGGCCCCGCCACCGTCGAGGTGCCCGTCGGCCTCACCACCCTGCCGCGCCTCACGCGCGCGACGCCGGGCGCCGCGCCACGATGAGCGCCGGGCTCCGCGTCGCGGTGATCGGGGTCGGCAACCGCGCCGCCCTCGGCCGGCTGGTCCCCGGGTCGTGGCCGGGGGCGGTCGTCGTGGCCGCGGTCGACCCCGACCCGTCCGGCCGCGACCGGGCCCGCGCGCTGTTCGGCCCCGACGTCGCGGTGCACCCGGACGTCGACGCCCTCCTCGCCGCCGGGGGCGTCGACGCCGCGCTCGTGACCACGCCGGACGACACGCACGCCCCGCTCGCGATCCGGCTGCTGCGCGCGGGCGTCGCGGTGTTCGTCGACAAGCCGCTCGCGACCACCACCGCCGACGCCGACGCGGTCCTGGTCGCCGCGCAGGAGACGGGCACGCCGCTGCACGTGGGCCACAACCTGCGGCACTGGGCGGTCGTCCGCGTCATGCGCGACGCCATCGCGCGCGGCGAGATCGGCGAGGTCAAGGCCATCTGGGTCCGGCACTTCGTCGGCAACGGCGGCGACTACTTCTTCAAGGACTGGCACGCCGACCGCCGGCGCAGCGGCTCGCTGCTCACCCAGAAGGCGAGCCACGACATCGACGTCGTGCACCACCTCGCCGGCGGGTACACGACGCGGGTCGTGGGCATGGGCGCGCTGATGGTCTACGGCGACGTCACCGACCGCCGCGAGCGCCCCGGGCAGATCGCGCCGGACTGGACCAGCCACGCGAACTGGCCGCCGCACGCCCTCACCGGGCTGAACCCGGTGGTGGACGTCGAGGACCTGTCGATGCTGATGATGACGCTCGACAACGGGGTCGTGGCGAGCTACCAGCAGTGCCACTTCACGCCCGACTACTGGCGCAGCTACACGGTCATCGGCACCGAGGGGCGGCTGGAGAACGCCGGCGACACGGACGGCGCGGTCGTCCGGGTCTGGAACCGGCGCCTCGAGTGGTCGCCGACCGGCCACGTCGAGCACCCGGTCCACGACCCCGCGGGCGGCCACCTCGGCGCGGACGCCGCCGTGCTCGCCGAGTTCTTCGCCCACGTCGTGGACGGCGCCCCGACGACCGGCTCGCCTGCCGATGCGCGGCAGGCCGTCGCCGTAGGCTCGCTCGGTGCCGAGTCGCTGCGCCACGGCTGCGTCCCGCTGGACGTCCCGCCGCTGCCCGCCGGCACGCCGCCACCGCGCCGGGCCGACCGCCACCGACCGAGAGAACGCGCAGATGACTGACACGACCGTCCGCCCGGCCGCCGCCCCCGGCTCGCCCGCCGACCCCGCCACCACCTCGATCGGCCCCGGCGCGCCGGTGCTGGCGTTCGACGTCGGCGGGACGACGATCAAGGCCGCGTACGTCGACGCCGACGGGACGCCCGGCGCCGTCCTCCGCACGCCGTCGCCGGCCTTCGGCCCGGCCAGCGCCGAGGCGGTCGTCGACGCGGTCGCGGAGCTCGCCGCCCGCCTGACCCCGCCCGGGGCCGCGCCGCGGGCGCTCGGGCTCACCCTGCCGGGCATCGTCGACGACGAGACCGGGTTCGCCACCTACTCCGAGAACCTCGGCTGGCGCGACGTCGACTTCGCCGCGCTGTGCCGCGCGCGGATCGCGCTCCCGGTCGCGATCGGGCACGACGTGCGCTCCGGGGGCACCGCGGAGATGGAGCTCGGCGCCGGCCGCGGGCACCGGACGGCCGTCGTGGTCGTGCTCGGCACCGGGGTGTCCGCCGCGGTGTTCGTCGACGGCCGTCCCGTGGTCGCGCGCGGCTACGCGGGCGAGATCGGGCACGCCGTCGTGATCCCGCGCGGCGAGGCCTGCGTCTGCGGCAACCAGGGCTGCCTCGAGGCGGTCTCCTCGGCGGCCGCGGTCGCGCGGCGCTACTCGCGGATGTCCGGCCGCGAGGTCGCCGGGGCGCGCGAGGTGGTCGAGGCCATGGCCGCGGGCGACGCGATCGCCGCCGCGGTCTGGGACACGGCGGTCGAGGGGCTGGCCCTCGGGCTCTCGCACGTGGCCAGCCTGATCCAGCCCGAGGTGATCGTGCTCGGCGGCGGGCTGGCCGAGGCGGGCGACCACCTGTTCGGCCCGCTGCGCGCCCGCCTGGCGTCGCTGCTCACCTACGTCCCGGTCCCGCCCCTGGTGAAGGCCCGCGCCGGGGAGAATGCGGGGTTGCTGGGGTCGGCCCTGCTCGCGCGCCGGGCGGCCGGCCGCGGCACCGACGACAGCACCGACGACCGAGGAGAGCAGCACCGATGAGGATCGCGCTGGTCCGGCACGGCCAGACCGACTGGAACATCCAGCGGCGCTACCAGGGCTGGGAGGGGCTCGACCTCAACGAGGTCGGCCGCGCCCAGGCCGTCGACGCCGCCCGGCGCCTGCTCGGCATCGGCGCGGACCTCGGAGCCGAGTGGCGGTGGCTGTCCTCGTCCACCGCGCCGCGCGCCGTGGAGACCGCGCGGATCATCGGCGAGCACCTCCCGCTCGTGCCGGGCGACCTGCAGTTCGAGGACCTGCGCGAGCGCGGCTTCGGCGTCGCCGAGGGCATGCTCATCGAGGAGGCCCGGACGCGGTGGCCGGCCCGGGACTACCCGGGCGGGGAGACGACCGAGGCGGTGCTCGACCGGGCGGTGCGCGGGCTGGACGCGGTGGGCCGGGCGCACCCCGAGCTCGACGGCGTCCTCGTCACGCACGGGACCACGCTGCGCCTGCTGGTCGAGCGCCTGACCGGCGAGGATCCCGGTAGCCTGCCCAACGCCGCCATCGCCGTCGTCGACGGCGAGCCGGGCGGGTGGCGCACGATCGTGCATCCATCGGCGACGACAGTGAGCGAGCAGGTACGAGGGCGATGAAGATCGAGGACCGACACCTGGCCATCGCCTCGTGGGTGGCCCAGCACGGGACCATCAGCGTCGAGGAGGTCATCGAGCAGTTCGGGGTGTCCCCGGCGACGGCCCGGCGCGACCTGGACGCGCTCGGCCAGCAGATGATCGTCATCCGCACCCGCGGCGGCGCCCGCGCGGCGGCGATCTCCGGCGACCTCCCGCTCCGGTACCGCGCGGCCCTGATGGGCAGCGAGAAGCTGCAGATCGCCCGCGCCGCGGCCGCCATGGTGCAGCCCGGGCAGACGGTGGCGTTCAGCGGGGGCACCACCACGACGCAGATCGCCCAGGAGCTGGGCGTCCGCGCCTCCGCGGACCCCGAGTTCGGCGAGAAGCTGACCACGGTCGTCACCAACGCGATCAACATCGCGAACGACCTCATCGTGCGGCCCGAGCTGCGCGTCGTCCTCACCGGCGGCGCCGCCATCGCGCGGTCCTACGAGCTCGTCGGCCCGCTGGCCAAGGCGGCCCTCCCCCTCATCAACGTCGACGTGTTCTTCCTCGGGGTCAACGCCATCAACCCGGCGCGCGGCTTCTTCACGGAGTTCGAGTCCGAGGCGGAGATCAGCGCCGCGATCCTGGAGAAGGCGGTGCAGTCCTACGTCGTGGCGGACCACACCAAGTTCGCCAACACCGCGTTCGCGCTGATCTGCGAGCCCACGGACGTCACGGGCGTCATCACGGACGGCGACGCGGACGCCGACGCGGTGGCGCGGCTGCGCGACGCCGGCTGCCCCGTCGTCCTCGTCTGATCCCCCGGCCCCGACGGAGGGGAACGCGATGACCACCCCCGACCTCGCCGACCTGCGGCTGCGGGACTTCGCGCCGCGGCCGATGCTCCGGGCGGCCGAGACGGAGGTGCTGCGCCTCCCCACCCCGGCCGTCGACGCCCACAACCACCTGGGCCGTTGGCACACCGGCGAGTGGCGGGTCGACGACGTGGCCGCGCTCGTCGACCTGATGGACGACCGGGGTGTCGGCACGATCGTCAACCTCGACGGCTGCTGGGCCGACGAGCTCGAGCGCAACCTCGACCGGTACGACCGCGCGCACCCCGGCCGGTTCGCCACGTTCTGCCGCGTCGACTGGGGCGAGACGGCGACGCCCGGCTGGCCGGACCGGATCGCCGCGTCCGTCGCCGACTCCGCGGCCCGGGGCGCCACCGGGCTGAAGCTGTGGAAGGACATCGGCCTCGGGCTGGAGGACGAGCACGGCCGGCGGCTCTTCCTCGACGACCCGCGCCTGGACGGGATGTGGCGGGCCGCGGCGGAGGCGGGCCTCCCGGTCACGGTGCACACGGCGGACCCGGCGGCGTTCTTCGCGCCCCTCGACCGGCACAACGAGCGCGTCGAGGAGCTGCTGGCGCACCCGGAGTGGCACTTCCGGGGGCCGGAGTTCCCGTCGTTCGCGCGCCTGCTGGACGCGCTCGAGGCCGCCGTCGCGGCGCACCCCGACGTCACGGTCATCGGCGCCCACGTCGGCTGCTGCGCGGAGGACCTGGACCACGTCGACCGGATGCTCCGCACCTACCCGAACTTCGCCTGCGACATCGCCGCGCGGATCGCCGAGCTGGGCCGCCAGCCGCGCCGGGCGCAGCGGCTGATCGCGGACCACCCCGACCGGTTCGTGCTGGGCACGGACGTGGCGCCGCCGAGCGCCGAGGCCTACGCCACGTACTACCGGTTCCTCGCCACCGCGGACGAGCACTTCCCCTACGGGCCCGAGGACCCGCCGGGGACCGGGCGGTGGCGCATCTCCGCGCTCGACCTGCCGGCCGAGCACGTGGCGGCCGTGGTCGGGGACAACGCCCGCCGGCTCATCCCCGCGCTCGGCGGCGCGCAGCGCTGAGCCGCGGCTGGAACACCCGCACGTTCAGGTACCACCCGGCCGCCCCGCACCCGGCCACCAGCACGAACAGCGCGGTGAACCCGAGGGCGTCGAGCAGCGGCGCCAGCGCGAGGACCGCCACCGACGAGACCAGCATCGAGATCGCGAACAGGGTGCCGACGTAGGACGGCGCGCGGCCGCTCGGGCTCACGTCGCCGAGCATGAGCATCGTGGTCTTCAGGTAGCAGGCGGCGCCGACGTTCGCGAGCACCCACGCGACCGTCAGGCCGCCGAGCGAGCCGCTGGCCAGGCCCACCGCGCCGGCCGCGGTGACCGCCACGGCGGCGACGGGCGAGAGGGCGACGGGCCCCCGGCGGTCGATGACGAACCCGAAGCCGAGGTTCACGGCGACGCCCGTGACGATCGCGAGCGACGCCATCAGCGCGACGTGCTGCTCGCTCGCCCCGAACGTCCGGATGGCGTGCAGCGTGTAGAACGGCAGCAGCGAGTTCGCCAGCACCAGGAACACGCAGGAGGTCACCATCGCGCGGAACGTCGCGTCCCGGCGCAGCGTGCGCGGGACGTCCCGGAGGTACTCCGTGACCCGCATCGGCACCCGCGGCTCCGCGTCGTCGTGCTCGCGCATGAACCAGAACCCCGCCGCGTTGGCGAACAGGAAGGCCAGCCCGACGCCGAACAGCACCATGTAGCTCCACGGGTACGCGACCCGCTCGATCACGACCGGGATCAGCGCCGCCGCCCCGAGCGCGAGCAGGCTCCCGATCGCCATGCCCACGCCCCGCAGCCCCGCCCGCCGCGTCGGCGGCAGCAGCTTGAGCACGAGCGGGACGTTGAAGAGGGTGCCGGACCCGGCGAGCACGTTGAACACGGTCCAGGACGCGAGGAACAGCCACGTCATCAGGCCCGCGTGGTCCGCGAGCAGCGGCATCGCCAGCACGAAGGCCAGGAACAGCGCCCGCTGGACCAGCAGGACGACCGCGAAGGTCCGCGCCATCCGCCGCGTCCGCGAGCACAGCGACACGAAGTACGGCTGCGAGACGAACGTGCCCAGGGACACGACGCTCGTCGCGATCGCGAACTGCGCGGTGGACGCCCGCAGGTGCTCCAGGAGCAGCGGGATGACGGCGGTCATCGACAGCAGCGCCACCGAGGGCTGGAACGTCACGCCGTCCAGGAAGAACAGCAGCGCGTTGCGCCGCACCGCGCTCCGGCCGCCGAACGCGACGTCGGCCGTGTCCTGCGCCATCACCGGACCGCGACGCGGCCGACGCGGTTCGCGCCCAGCTCCGCGACCCAGGTGCCGCGGTTGGCGAACCGGACGCCGCGGCGGTCGTCGCTCGTCTCCTTCGGGTCCGCGATCCGCAGCAGGACGTCGTACTCCCCCGCCGGGACCGCGCCGAACGCCGGCATCGGGACCTCGAGCGCGAACGCGTGCCAGGCGGCCGTGTTGCCGGGCCGGTTGTCCCCGTCGGCTGCCGGGCGCCAGGCCCGCACGTCCAGGTCCGTCGGCGCCGCGAACCGGGCCGCGCCCGCCGTCCCGTCGACCGCGCGGAGCAGCACCCGCACCTGCTTGGCGTTGACCACCCCGCCGAAGCCCACGTTCTGCACGTGGCCGGCGCACTCCAGGGTGCCGGTCCGGGCGTCGACGACGTCGGACACCGCGGACGAGCGCAGCACCAGGCGGTAGCCGAGGCGGTCGCGCACGAACTCGAGCCCGGTCCGGCCCGCGTACACCGGGTCGAAGACGGCCCGCGCCGTGCGGCCGGTGTACGGGGGCGCGGCGCCGTCGCCCGGTGCGGGGAACGTGACAGGCGCGGTCACCAGGTCCTCGGCGTACCGGACGTCGCCCCACGTGCGGTAGTCGCCGTGCCGCAGGTTGAGCAGGGTCGTCCCCAGGCGCTGGGCCTCGAGGATCGCGCCGGGCAGCCGGGAGCACACGTTCGGGGTGAGGCCGCCCTCCCCCTGCACGATGCTCGCCTGCCGGCCCACCCAGCCGGTGACCGCGTCGCGGTCGAAGCCCGGGTCGGTGCCGGGCGGCACCAGCATCTCGCCCCCCTCGGACAGCGAGCCGTGGTCGGACCAGCCGCCGCCCGCCTGGAACCCGGCGGCGTAGCTGTCGTGGAAGAAGCCGAACCGCGCCTCCGGGCTGCCGGGCGCGGGCGCCGGCAGGGCGTCGAGGTCGCGGAACGTCAGCGCCGTGCCGTGGGTCGCGTTGTGCCAGGCCAGGTAGCCGCCGACGTGGGTGAGCAGCGGCCGGCTCGCCGGGACCGCGGCGAGGCAGGCGTCGAGCAGGGCCTTGTACGCGGCGGGGTCCTGCGCCTGGGGCGAGGAGTGCTGCTCGCCCCACGGGCCGAGCATCCCCGTCTTCACGCAGGTGATGACGTCCTCGTACGCGTGCAGCACGGGCGCCAGCTGCCAGAGGTGGTACTCGATCCAGGACTTCTCCGTGTGCCCGGGGACGTCGCAGGCGGCCGACGGGTTGTTCGGTGTGACGTGGGTCGGCTCGGGGCCGTTGATCAGGTGCTCGTCCGGGCCGCCCTCCAGGAAGGTGAACCCGTTGCCGTCGTAGGAGAACTTCACGAGCGCGGTGCCGTCGCCGTCCCGCACCCGCTGCAGGGCGCCGCGGACGACGTCGAGGGCGTAGGAGGTGAGCGGGCCGGTGCGCCCGGTGCGGCCGCGGAACATCGCGGCGGTCGGCGCGCCCCCGGCGGCCCGCACCTCGGCGTCGAACGCCCGCCCGGCCGCGCGGGTCAGGAACGCGTTCGACGAGAAGTGGCACAGGTCGAAGCCCAGGAACGCGACCGACGGCTGCGCGACGACCGCGGTGCCGCCCACGTACTGCGGGCTGCGGTCGGTGCCGTCGAAGAACTCGGTCGGCTCGAGGTCGTCGCCGTCGACGACCCCCACGACGCCGGGGGCCACGAGGGTCGCGCCGCTGTAGCCCGCGTCGCGGGGCGCGCGGGGCACCCGCCGGTCCACCTCGGGCGTCGCGCCGAACCGGGTCTCGACCCACTGCCAGCGGCCGCGGTAGGCGCCGCGGTCGGGGTTGGGGACGTCGACCGGGTCCTCGGTGTAGTCGAGGACCTGGGCGACCCTCACGGCTGCCCGCCCGCGGGCGCCGGGCCCGGCCCGGCCAGCAGCGGCCGGACCTCCGCGCCGAGCCACGCGGCGAACCCGGCGGCGTCGGACATGTCCGGGGTGGTGCCGTCCGGCCCGACGGGCACGACGGCGACCGTCGTCGCCCCGGCCTCGACGAACCGCCGCAGGTGCGCGGCGGTGGCGCGGGGCCCCGCGGCGCGCAGCGCGGCGTCCACCCCGACGTACACGCACGCGCCGAACCACCCCGCGTGCCCGCGCGCCGCACGGCCCTCGGCCACGGTGCGCAGCGCGGCGCGGGTGTCGTCCGGCGAGACGCCCAGCTGCAGGATCACGCCGTCGCCGACCTCGCCGGCCAGGCGGAGCGTCCTCGGGCCGTGCGCCCCGACGTAGAGCGGCGGGGGCACCGCGGGCGGCCAGACCAGCCGGGCGTCCGCCAGCGCGACGTAGCGCCCCTCGGCCCGCACGGGCTCCCCGTGCAGCAGCGGCCGCAGCGCCGTGGCGTGCTCGCGCAGCAGGGTGAGCGGCGAGGCGACCCGGGCGCCGATCTCGGCCATCCAGGTCTGCACCCCGTGGCCGATCCCGGGGGTCAGCCGCCCGGGGAACATCTCGACCAGCGTGGCGACGTCCATCGCCGCGAGCACGGGGTTGCGGAGCGGCACCGGCAGCACGCCGAGGCTGACCCGCAGGCGCTCCGTCGCGCTGAGCAGCACGCCCGCCTGGGCGACCGCGGACTGCCGGTAGACGTCCTCCCACAGCCACAGCTCGGCGAGCCCGGACGCCTCGGCCGCCTCGGCGACCGCCCGGAACCGCCGGGTGGGGAGCTCGGGCGTC
>NZ_DASQCJ010000169.1:0-17745 GCF_035634735.1 Cellulomonas sp. | reverse complement strand
TGGGTCCGCCCGGTGCGCGGCGGCGTCGCCGACGACCGCCGGATCACGTTCGAGGCCGCGCCCGGGGAGCACGTGGTGATCACCGGGGCCGAGCCCGTCACCGGCTGGGTGCGCGAGGGCGGCGACGTGTGGCGGGCGGAGATCCCGCACACCCTGTTCGGCGACCTCAACCCGTTCGACGAGCCGGTCGCCGGCGACTGGCTGCACACCAGCCCCGGCGCACCGCTCGCGCACCGCGGCGACGTCTACCTCGCCGGCCGGTCCCTGCACGAGGTGCACGACCGCGCCGCCGTCGACCGCCCCGAGCGCCGCACGCACGTCCGGTACCAGTGGACGGCGCTCGACACCCCGCTGGTCGACCCGGACCGCACCGTCCTCGTCTGGTACGCCGAGGTCGGCGACGACGTCACGACCGTGTGGGCGAACTTCGGCGGCGCGGACCCCACCGCCGAGCTGGTCGAGGTCAACGTCCGCCCGTCGGTGTTCAGCCCCGAGCGCGCCCACGTCGACTACGTCACCGTCCGCGGCTTCGAGCTCGCGCAGGCCGCCACCCCGTGGGCCCCGCCGACCGCCGACCAGCTCGGGCTCGTCGGGCCGCGCTGGGCGAGGGGCTGGGTGATCGAGGACAACCTGATCCGCGACTCGAAGTGCGCGGGCGTCTCCCTGGGCAAGGACGCGGCGAGCGGCGACAACGAGTCGCACGTCCTCGGCGACAAGCCGGGCTACCAGTACCAGCTCGAGGCCGTGTTCACCGCCCTGCACCAGGGCTGGGAGCGCGAGCACGTCGGCTCGCACGTCGTCCGCCGCAACGAGATCCGCGACTGCGGGCAGAACGGCGTCGTCGGCCACCTGGGCTGCGCGTTCTCCACGATCGCGGACAACCACATCCACCACATCGGGACCAAGCACGAGTTCTCCGGGTACGAGGTCGCGGGCATCAAGCTGCACGCCCCCCTGGACGTCACCGTCGAGCACAACCGGGTGCACGACACCACGCTCGGCATCTGGCTGGACTGGCAGGCCCAGGGCGCGCGGGTCACCCGGAACCTGCTGTACCGCAACATCCGGGACCTGTTCGTCGAGGTGTCCCACGGGCCCGCGGTCGTCGACCACAACGTGCTGGCCTCCCCCATCGCGATCGAGCTGCTCAGCCAGGGCACCGCGTTCCTGCACAACCTGGTGCTGGGCGTGCTGCGCGTGCAGCCGGTGCTGGACCGGGCCACGCCGTACCACGTGCCGCACTCCACCCAGGTCGCCGGGTACGCGTTCGTGTACGGCGGCGACGACCGGTACGCCGGCAACCTGTTCGTCGGGGCGCGGCACGGCGTCTACGCGCCCGACGCCCCGATGCTGCTCGCCGACTTCCCGCCGGAGTCGAACGGCACGCACGCCTACGACGGGTCGCCGGGGTCCTGGGCGGAGTACACCGAGCGCATCGGCACCGCCAGCGGCGCCGGCGACCACTCGCGGTTCCACCTGGAGCGGCAGGCGGCGTACCTCTGGTCGAACGCCTACGCCGACGGCGCGCGCCCGGCGGCCCACGAGACCGGCGCCCGGGTCGTCGACGGCCCCGCCGCGGTGCGGGTCGTGGACTCCGGCGCGGAGGTCCACCTGGAGACCGACCTCCCCGCCGGGCTCGCCGCCCCGCTCCTCGACGTGGTGACCGGGGCCGACCTCGGGCACGTGCGGATCGTCGGCGCGGGCTACGAGCACCCCGACGGCACCCCCGTGGTCGCCGACCTCGACCTGGTCGGGCACCGCAAGGAGCCCGGCACCCCCCACCCGCCGGGCCCGCTGGCCCGCCTCGACGACGGCGCCGCGCGCGTCCGGGTCTGGTGATCGCGATGGCGCAGTTCCACGCCCCCGCCGTGACGGCGCTGCACGCCGACGGCACCCTCGACCGCGAGGGGAACCTCGCCGTGTGGGAGCACATCCTGGACGGCGGCGTCGACGGCATCGTGCTCCTCGGCAGCACCGGCGAGTTCTTCTCGCTGCTCCCCGAGCAGAAGCGCGAGCTGATCGACCTGGCCGTCGAGCACGTGCTGCCCCGCGGCGACCTGGTCGTGGGCACCGGGTGCCTGCGGGTCGACGAGACGGTCGAGCTCAGCCGGTACGCCCTGGCCGCCGGCGCCCCCGCGGTGATGGTCGTCAGCCCGTACTACTTCGCGCTCGAGGACGCGGCCGTCGAGGCGTACTTCTCGGCGGTCGCCGGCCAGGTGCCCGGCGACCTCTACCTCTACAACTTCCCCGCGCGCACCGGGTACGACCTGGGCCCTGACGTGACCCGCCGGCTGCTGCGCCGGCACCCGAACATCGTCGGCTACAAGGACACCGTGCTCGAGGTCGGCCACACCCGGCGGCTGCTCACCGAGCTGCTGCCGGAGTTCCCCGACTTCCGGGTGTTCGCCGGGTTCGACGAGAACCTGCACCACGTCGTGACGTCCGGCGGCGCCGGGGCCATCGGCGGGCTGGCGAACCTGTACCCGGAGCACTGCGCCGCGTACGCGCGGGCCGTCGACTCCGGGGACGCGGCGGCCATCGCCGTCGCGCAGCACCGCATCGACGTGCTGATGGGCCTGTACGCGCTGGGCGCCCCGTTCTTCCCGCTGCTCAAGGCCGGCATGGTCGCGCGCGGGGTCGGGCTCGAGCCCCACTCGACGGCCCCGCACCTGCCGCCCACCCCCGAGCAGGCCGACGCGCTCGCCGCGCTCATGGCCGCGGTCGAGGACCTGCCGTGACGGGCTGGGAGCGCCTGCTCGAGCCGCACGACGGGATCTACGCCCTGCGCTCGCACGCCGACGGGCCGTCCGGCCGGCTGCCGCTCACCGCGGAGGGGCTGCGCGGGTCGCCGAGCGGCGACGTGTTCGGCATGACCCAGAACGCCGGCATGGGCTGGCCCCGGGCGAACCTGCTGGGGCCCCAGGTGATGATCGTCTCGACGGCCGGCGGCCTGCGGTCGGAGTCCGGCGAGCCGATCGCGCTCGGCCTGCACTCGGGGCACTTCGAGCTCGTCGACCAGGTGCGCGCCGCGGCCGAGACTGTCGCGGCGGAGGGCGGGCTGCCGTTCGCGACGTTCGTCTCCGACCAGTGCGACGGCCGCTCGCAGGGCACCACCGGCATGTTCGACTCGCTGCCGTACCGGAACGACGCCGCGACCGTCATGCGCCGCCTGATCCGGTCGCTGCCCACGCGGTCCGCGGTCCTGGGCGTCGCCACCTGCGACAAGGGCCTGCCCGCCACGATGATGGCGCTGGCGTCCCAGCACGACCTGCCGACCGTCCTGGTGCCCGGCGGCGTGACCCTGCCGCCCACCCACGGCGAGGACCTGGCGCGGGTCCAGACCATCGGCGCGCGGTTCGCGAACGGCGAGCTCTCGCTGGAGGACGCGGCCGAGGCCGGCTGCCGCGCCTGCGCCTCCCCCGGTGGCGGCTGCCACTTCCTCGGCACCGCCGGCACCAGCCAGGTGGTCGCCGAGGCGCTCGGCCTCGCGCTCCCGCACTCCGCCCTGGCCCCGTCCGGCGAGCCGGTGTGGGCCGAGGTCGCGCGGCAGTCCGCGCTCGCCGTGCTGCGCCAGCGCGAGCTCGGCCTCACCACCCGCGACGTGCTCACCCCCGAGGCGTTCGAGAACGCGATGGCCGTGCACGCCGCGATCGGCGGGTCGACCAACCTGCTGCTGCACCTGCCCGCGATCGCGCACGCCGCAGGCGTGCCGCGGCCGTCCGTCGACGACTGGCTCCGCGTGAACCGCGCCGTGCCCCGCCTCGTCAGCGTCCTGCCCAACGGGCCCGTCCAGCACCCGACCGTCCGGATGTTCCTGGCCGGCGGCGCCCCCGAGGTGATGCTGCACCTGCGGGACCTCGGCGTGCTGCACCTCGACGCGCTCACCGCCACCGGCGAGACGCTCGGCACCGTCCTGGACTGGTGGGCCGGCTCCGAGCGCCGCGCCCGGCTGCGGCAGGTGCTGCGCGACCAGGAGGGCGTCGACCCGGACGACGTGATCATGGCGCCGGCCGCGGCCCACCGTCGGGGGCTCATGCCCACCACCGCGTTCCCCACCGGCAACCTCGCGCCCGAGGGTGCCGTCATCAAGTCCACCGCCATCGACCCGGCCCGCCTGGACGGGGACGTGTTCGAGCACGTCGGCCCCGCCCGCGTGTTCACGTCGGAGGCCGCGGCCATCGCCGCGATCAAGGCCCGCGCGGTCGCCCCCGGGGACGTCATGGTCGTCATGGGCGGCGGCCCGCTCGGCACCGGCATGGAGGAGACCTACCAGGTCACCTCCGCGCTCAAGCACCTCAGCTACGGGCGAGACATCTCGCTGATCACCGACGCCCGGTTCTCCGGCGTCTCCACGGGCGCCTGCCTCGGGCACGTCGGCCCCGAGGCGCTGGCCGGCGGGCCGATCGGGCGGCTCCGGGACGGCGACCTGGTGCGGATCCGGGTCGACGTCGCCGGGCTGGAGGGCAGCGTGGACTACGTCGGCACGGCCGACGCCCCGCTGTCCCCCGCGGAGGGCGCCCGGGTGCTCGCCGCGCGCGAGCCGCACCCCGGGCTGGCGCCGCACCCGCAGCTGCCCGACGACACCCGGCTGTGGGCGGCGCTGCAGGAGGCCAGCGGCGGGACCTGGGGCGGTGCCGTGTACGACGTGGACCGGATCGTCGAGGTGCTGCGGGCGGGGGCGGCGGCGCTGGGCGGCGCGGCCGGTGGGGCCTCGCCCGCCTGAGCGAGCCGCGGGCCCGGGAACGACGAAGCGGGCGAGAGCTTCCGCTCTCGCCCGCTTCCGTGTGTGGAGCTGAGGGGACTCGAACCCCTGACCCCCTGCATGCCATGCAGGTGCGCTACCAGCTGCGCCACAGCCCCGTGATCAGGCCTTCCGGCCTTCTCCCGTCCCGCTGAGCGGGCGTCCTGAACTCTAATCGAACCTGGCGGAAGATGCGAATCGGCTGGTCAGGCCGGATCGCGGACCTCCTCGTCCATGCCCCGGTCGACCCGGTCCGGGCCCGCGTTCCAGTCGGACGACGCGTGCACCGGGCCGACGTTGAGGGCCTCCAGCCGCCACGCCAGGCCGGAGCCGGAGCGGCCGGGCTGGACCTCGGCCCAGTGGGCGTTCGACATGCCGGAGACGCCCTTCCACTCCGCCGGCAGGCCGAGCAGGCCGACCAGGCCGAGCGTGATCGCGGCGCCGTGCGACACGACGACGAGGGTGTCGTCCGGCTCGAGGGCGGCCGCCTGCTCGGCGACCGCCTCGACCATGCGGGCCTGGACCTCGGCGCGGGTCTCGGCGCCGACGCGCTCGGGCTCGCGGCCGGAGCGCCAGGCGGCGTGCTGCTCGGGCCAGCGCTCGGCGATCTCCGCCGAGGTCATGCCCTCCCAGTCGCCGAACGACCGCTCCCGGACCCGGGCGTCGGTGTGCACCGGCAGCCCGGTGCGCGCGGACAGCGCCTCCGCCGTCGACCGCGCGCGGCCCAGGTCGGAGGCGACGACCCGCGTCGGGGAGTACCGGCTCGCGAGCGCGGCGGCGGCCGTCTCGGCCTGCCACACGCCGACCTCGTCGAGCGGGATGTCGGACTGGCCCTGCAGGCGCGCCGCGGCGTTGTGCGCGGTGCGCCCGTGCCGCCAGAGGACGACGCGCCCGGCGGTCACTCGCCCGCCTCGGCGCCCTCGGGGTTGCCGTGCACGTCGGCCGGCAGCTCGATGACGGGGCAGTCCTTCCACAACCGCTCGAGCGCGTAGTACGTGCGGTCCTCGGCGTGCTGCACGTGCACGACGACGTCGCCGAAGTCGATGAGCACCCAGCGGCCCTCGGACTTGCCCTCGCGGCGCAGCGGCTTGGCGCCGAGCTTGTGCAGCGACTCCTCGACGGCGTCGACGATCGCGCCGACCTGCCGCTCGTTGGTGCCGGAGGCGATCAGGAACGCGTCGGTCAGCACGAGCTGCCCGCTGACGTCCAGGGCGATGATCTCCTGGGCCTTGAGGTCGGAAGCGGCGCGTGCGGCCGCCACGGTGAGCTCGATCGCGCGGTCGGTGGCCGACACGGGTCTCCTCGGGGTGGTTCGGGTGGGGCGGGTGGTGCAGGTCAGGGTGCGGGCGCGGCGTCCGGGGCCGCGGCGGCCGCGGCGGGGACGTCCGGTCCCTCGGCGCTCGACGCGGTGTTGGCGACGAAGATGATGAGGAAGCCGAGCACGAACGCGACGACCGCCAGGATGATCCACTGCAGCCAGGTGTACGGCAGGGGCCGGCGCAGCCGCTCGGGCTGCTCGTCGATCTCGTCGATCTCCTCGTCCGCGTGCACGCCGCGCAGCATGTCGCCCGTGGCGTCGGTGATCTCGGCCTCGTCCTCGGGCAGCGGCGCAGGCGCCATCGCGCGCAGCAGGCTCTGCCACTGCGGGACGGGGGCCTCGTCGTCGTCCTCGGCGCCGGCCGGCGGCGCGGCGGCCGGGGCCGCGGCCGACGTGCGCGCGGGACCGGCGTTGGACCGGTCCTGCTTGGCCGGGGCGGCGGGCGCCGGGGTGCTCGGCGCGGCGGCAGCGGCGCTCCCCGCGGTCGCCGACGTGGGCAGCGCGGTGGTGCCGGTGCCCACCGACGCGGCGTCGCCGGCCAGCGGGCGCCACGACGCGCCGGAGGAGGTCCGCGAGGGGGCCGCGGCGCCGGCACGCTGCTGGCCCGGGGCGGCGGGGGCCGCGGCCGGGGCCGACGGGGCGGCGCCGGCGGCGCCCGCGGCCGGCGCGGCGGGCGGCCACGCGCGGCCGGGCGTGCTGCCGGCGCTCCGGCGGGCGGGCTGCGGCTCGGACGCCGGCGTGGCGGAGGAACGGTCGGGCGCGGGCGCCTGGCCCGGGACGGCCGGCGCGGGGCGGGCGGCGCGGCCCGCGGGGGCGGCGCCGGGTGCGGACGCCGGGGCGGCGGGTGCGGTGCCGGACGCGGGACCGGCCGCTGTGCCGGACGCGGTCGCCGGGCGGGCGGCGCCGGTCCGGGCCCACGGCGCGGGCGCGCCGTGGGGCGGGGCGGAGGTGGGGGCGCCGGCGGAGCCGGAGGCGGTGGACGCGCCGCCCGCGGGCACGGCGCCGGTGGCGGACGCGCGGTCGCTGCGCGCCGGGGCCCGGGACGGCGCGGGGGCGGTCCGGGCGGGGTTCGGTGTCGAGAGGGCGGGCGCGGGCGCGGCGGACCCCGGCGCGGCGGACCCCGACGGCGACGCGGCGGACCCGCCCGCGTCCCGCTGGGCCGCGGCCCACAGGTCGGGCACGCGCGGGGCGGCGGCGGGCGCCGACGGGCGCGCGGCCGGGGCGCCGGCGCGAGCGGCGCCAGCGGCGGCCCCAGCGGCAGCGGGGCCCGAGGCGGCGGGGCCGGGGGCGGCACCCGCGGCACCGGCACCCGCGGCGCGGGCACCGGTCGCCCCCGCACCCGGCGCGCCGGCCTGCGGCGCGTCCGAGGTCCGGATCGACCGCCGGGTGCGCGCGGGCTGGTCGGGCTGGAGGCCGGGCACCTGGTACGGCGCGGCGGACCCGTCCGGTCCGACCGCCGACACGGGCTGGTTGCGCAGCGCCCGCCGCGAGGACGGCGACGCGGCGGGGGCGGCGGGCGAGGCGGGCGCACCGGGCGCCGCCGAGGCGGGGCGCACGGGCGCAGCCGGGCTCACGGGCGCGGCGGTACGGCGCGGACCGGCACCCGCGGGGGCCGCACCGGCGCCCGACGGCGTCGCCGCTCCGCCCGCCGCCCGGCCCACGCCGCGCGGCGGGGTCGCCTGCGCGGCCTCGGGCGCGGGCGCGGCAGCCGGCGCGGGCGCGGCAGCCGCCGCGGACGCGCGCTCCTGCTCCGCGAGCCGCGCGGCCTCGCGCTCCCGCAGCTCCCGTCGGGTGAGCGGGCTGCCGGACGAGCTCATCTCGGGGCCTCCTCGGGACCGGGGGCGGAGCGGGTGATCTCGTGGATCACGATTCGCTCCCCCGGTACAGACCGTGCTTCGCGATGTACTGGACGACGCCGTCCGGGACCAGGTACCAGACGGGCTTGCCGCCGCGCGCGCGGTCGCGCACGTCGGTGGACGAGATGGCGAGCGCCGGGATCTCCCACTGGCTCACCCGGTCGGCGGGCAGGCCGTCGGTCGTGAGCGTGTGCCCGGGCCGGGTCACGGCGACGAACTGGGCCCGCTCGAAGAGCTCCGGCGAGTCCTTCCAGGTGAGGATCTGCTCGATGGCGTCGGCGCCGGTGATGAAGTACAGGTCGGCGTCGGGCCGCTCGTGCGCGAGGTCCCGCAGGGTGTCGACGGTGTACGTCAGCCCGGGCCGGTCGATGTCGACGCGGCTGACGGTGAACCGCGGGTTCGACGCCGTCGCGATGACGGTCATGAGGTATCGGTGCTCGGCCGGCGTGACGTCGACGTCCTGCTTGAACGACGGGGCGCCGGTCGGCACGAACACGACCTCGTCCAGGTCGAACCGCGCGGCGACCTCGCTGGCGGCGACGAGGTGGCCGTGGTGGATGGGGTCGAAGGTGCCGCCCATCACGCCCAGCCGGGCTCGTCGCTGCGTCATCGGATGCGGGTCCCCGTCTGCTGGCGGCTCAGTCGTGGCGCGTGCCGACGCTCCGGAAGGCGAAGGTCACGAGCAGCAGGGCGATGAGGACGCCGAAGGCGGTGATGCCGAACACCACGGGCGAGAACGGCAGCTCGGTCGTGTGCTCGGCGGCGGTCTCGGCGACGCGCAGCGCAGCGTTCACGTGGTCCTCCCGGACGGGTCGAAGTGAGGGTCAAGTGTCGCACGTCCGGCGGGTCGCCCGCCGGACGCCGGGTCAGGGCCGCACGTGCCCGTCGCCGTGCACCACCCACTTGGTGGTGGTGAGCTCGCCGAGGCCCATCGGGCCGCGGGCGTGCAGCTTCTGGGTGGAGATGCCGATCTCGGCGCCGAGCCCCAGCTGGCCGCCGTCGGTGAACCGCGTCGAGGCGTTGACCATGACGGCGGCGGAGTCGACCTCGGCGACGAACCGCTCGGAGGCGGCCAGGTCGCGGGTGACGATCGCCTCGGTGTGGCCGGAGCTCCAGGTGCGGATGTGCTCGAGCGCCGCGTCCAGGTCGTCGACGACGCGGACCGCGAGGTCGAGCGACAGGTACTCGGTGGCCCAGTCCTCGTCCGTGGCGGGCACGACCTCGACGCCGGCGGGGGCCGCCGCGGTCGTCGCGGCGTCGCCGTGCACCGTCACGCCGGCCTCGGCCAGCGCGGCGAGCGCGGACGGCAGGAACGCCTCGGCGGCGTCGCGGTGCACCAGCAGCGTCTCGGCGGCGTTGCACACCCCGACGCGCTGGGTCTTGGCGTTGAGCAGGATCGGCAGCGCGACGGCGGGGTCGGCGGTGGCGTCGACGTACACGTGCACGTTGCCCACGCCGGTCTCGATCACCGGCACCGTGGCCTCGCGGACCACCGTCTGGATCAGGCCGGCACCGCCGCGCGGCACCAGCACGTCGACCAGCCCGCGGGCGTGCATGAGCGCCACGCCGCCGGCGCGGCCCCAGGCGTCGACCGACTGCACGAGGTCGGCGGGCAGGCCCTGCGCCTCGAGCGCGGCGCGCAGCACCTCGACGATCACCGCGTTGCTCCGGGCCGCCGCGGACCCGCCGCGCAGCACGACCGCGTTGCCGCTCTTGAGCGTCAGCCCGACCGCGTCGACCGTGACGTTCGGCCGCGCCTCGTAGATCATCCCGACGACGCCCATCGGGACGCGCACCTGGCGCATCCGCAGGCCGTTGGGCAGCGTCGAGCCGCGCACCACCTCGCCGACCGGGTCGGGCAGCGCCGCGACCTCGCGCAGCGCGCCGGCGATCGCCTCGATGCGCGCGGGGGTGAGCGCGAGCCGGTCGAGCAGGCCGTCCGAGATGCCGTCCGCGCGGCCCCGGTCCAGGTCCTCGGCGTTGGCGGCGACGATCGCGTCCGCGTGCGCCACCAGGGCGTCGGCGAGCGCGTGCAGCGCCGCGTCCTTGGTGCCGCGGGTGGCGACGGCCAGGGCGCGGGACGCCGCCTTGGCGCGCCGGGCCACGGCGAGCACCTGGGCGGTGACGTCGTCGGCCGACGGCGCGGCGGGCACGGCGGCGGGCTGGGCCCCGTCCGTGGCCGGGGCGTCGAGCGAGGTGGTCATCGCACCAGCCTAGTCCCGGACGCGCGGCGGGTCGGCGGGCGTCTCAGCGCCCGGCAGCGCGCCCGCCTCAGCGGCGGCGCCGCACCAGCACGAGGTCGTCCCGGTGCACGAGCTCGCGGTCGTACCCCTCCCCCAGCTCCGCCCGGAGCTCGGACGTGCTGCGGCCGAGCAGGTCGGGCGCCTCCTGCGACGAGTAGGCCACCAGCCCGCGCGCCACCACCGTGCCGTCGGCGGCGGCGATCTCGACCGGGTCGCCGGCCTCGAACTCGCCCTGGACGGCCGTCACGCCGGCCGGCAGCAGCGACTTGCCGCGCTCGACGACCGCCGTCACCGCGCCGTCGTCGAGCACGAGCCGCCCGTGGGTGCGCGCGGCGTACGCGAGCCACATCAGCCGGGTCGACGCGCGCTTGCCGGTCGCCGCGAACCAGGTGCCGACGTCCTCGCCGGCCAGCGCCGGGGCGACCTGCGCGGCCGAGGTCAGCACGACCGGCACGCCCGACCCCGTGGCGATCGCCACCGACTCCAGCTTGGTCACCATGCCGCCGGTGCCGACCCGGGACCCGCGCGCGGAGACGTCGATCCCGTCCAGGTCCTTCGGACCGCGCACCTCGGCGATCCGGCGCGACCCCTCGCGGTTCGGCGGACCGGTGTACAGGCCGTCGACGTCCGTCAGCAGCGCCATCGCGTCGGCGTGCACCAGGTGCGACACCAGCGCCGCCAGCCGGTCGTTGTCGCCGAACCGGATCTCGTCCGTGGCGACCGTGTCGTTCTCGTTGACGATCGGCACGATCCCGAGGTCGAGGAGCCGCTCCAGCGCGCGCTGCGCGTTCCGGTACTGGGTCCGGCGCATCGTGTCGTCGGCGGTCAGCAGCACCTGACCGACGCGCAGGCCGTGCTCGTGGAACGCGCGGGTGTAGTGCGCGACCAGCAGCCCCTGCCCCACGGACGCGGCGGCCTGCTGGGTCGCGAGGTCCCGGGGCCGCTGCGCGAGGCCGAGCGGGTCCATGCCGGTGGCGATGGCGCCGGACGACACCAGGACGACCTGGTGCCCGCCGTTCACGCGGGCGGCCAGCACGTCGACCAGCGCCCGCAGCCGGGCCGGGTCGAGCTTGCCGGTGCCGTCCGTCAGCGAGGACGAGCCGACCTTGACCACCACGCGGCGGACCTCGGGCAGCAGGCGGCGGTCGGACAACGCGGCGGCACTCACGGGGAGCATCATCCCCCGCCCGACGCTCCCGGCTCCGCACCGTTCAGCGATCGGACGCGCTCGAACGGGCATCAGGTGTCGCCGATGTGCACGTCCACGATCACCCAGCCGCCCGGCGCGACGGCAACGTCAGCGTCGCCGTGCTCGCCGTCACTCCACGCCCGGATCGTGTACCGACCGCCCCGGAGCCCTCGCCAGGCGAACGAGCCGTCGTCGCTCACGATCTGAGCGATCTCGAGGACCGGGCCCGTCTCGCCGTACGGCCTGAGCTCCACCGTGCACCAGGCGGCACAAGGGTCGCCACCCACGTGCACCACGCCCGAGATCGACGCTGTCTCCGGGTCTGCCGTGCACGCGCCGGTGAGGGCGATCAGCCCGACCGTGCTCAGGGATAGGCTCTGGCGTAGGCGCTGAGCGCCTCGAAGACCGTCGCCGTGATGCGGACGCCCGTGTTCTGCGAGGTGGGCGTCGGGTTCAACGGTCCGGCGACGTGGATGCCGATGGCGCAGTTCCCGCACGATGTTCCCGCTTCCAGCCGCCAGACAGGCGCTCCGCTCTGTCCGCCGTGGGTGTCGATCTGGTAGTGCCAGCGCGCGGCGTCCGCAGCAGTGACCGGTCCGGAGTGCGTCCACATCGTGTACCCAGACGTCGACGAGACCTTGTCGCTCGGGTAGCCGGTCACCGACCAGTTGCCGCTCGGTGCAGTGGAGAGCGACTTGTAGCCGAGATGACCGAGGACGTCTCCTGCGTTGCAGTTGAGGACCAGGATGCCCCAGTCGTGCGGACTTCCGGCCACGCCGTCCCAGCCGACCGGCGCTGCCTGGACGTTGTAGCCGCACCGGGCGTACGCGCTGGACCCGTCCGCTCCGAAGTACACCTCGTAGCCCGAGTACCACGTCCCCTCCCCGTCCGACAGGCAGTGCGCCGCCGTCGCGAGGGTGCGGTTGTCGTACAACCAGCCCGTGCACATGAACCGGTCACCGCCCGGTTTGGCGTACGTGAGGAGGGGCATCTGCACGTACGGGTCGCTGGTCACCTTGGTGATACGCGTCCGGTCATCTGCTCCGATCACGGATCGGGTCCCCGCTTGTCGCTCCTCGGGCGCCAGGGCTCGTGCGACCTCGGGCGGAAGCACGGGGTAGAGCTCGGCCCCGACCAGATCGGCGAGATCACCGGATCCGGTTGTCGCCGGGACCGACGCGGTCGGCCCCGAGTCGCGGCGTGTCGTCGTCGGAACCTCGATGGTCCAGCTCGCGCCGGTGCTGTCCACCATCGTGACGACGTCAGGCGGGGAGCCCCCCGCGGACGCCTGCGCGGCCGGAGGGCCGGGCGTCGAGAGCGTCAGGGCGACGAGCGAGATCGTCAGCGCCACGGATGACAGTCGCATGCATCTGCTCCTTCATCGGAGTTCAGAGACGTATGCGGCTGCGCTCGGTATCATGCCGGGACGCGCCCGTCACGGTCAAGCCCGAACAGGGTCCTTCCGCGGGTTCGTCGGCGGTCACGTGCCCGTACGAGGAGCCTCCCCCACGCTGATCCGACATGCGCCTCGGCCCGAGACCCCCGGACGGACGGACGGGAGTGGAGACGACTGGAGCGTTCTGCCCGACACGCACCGGCGTGTCGGGCAGAACGCTCCACTCCAGAGGCATCGCCCCCGGGGAAACCGAGCGTCAGTCCTCGCGCCAGAGGCCGGCCTCGCGCTCGGTCCACAGCTCGGCGCGCGCCTCCGCCTTGGCGTCCATGCGCTCCTTGTACTGCTCGCGCTTCTGCCCGCGGGTGGGCCGGCTGTGGTCCTCGAGGCGCTGGTCCGACCCGCGGGGCCCCCCGAGCAGCTCCGAGCCGGTGAGCAGGGTCGGCTCCCAGTCGAAGACGACCGCGCTCGGCCCGTCGCCGATGACGACCTCGGCGCCCGCGACCGCGCCGGCCTTGAGCAGCTTCTCCTCGACGCCGAGCCGCGCCAGCCGGTCGGCCAGGTAGCCCACGGCCTCGTCGTTGGCGAAGTCGGTCTGCCGCACCCAGCGCTCGGGCTTGGTGCCGCGGACCTGGAAGTACTCGTGGTCGCCGTCCTGGCGCCGCGCGACCGTGAAGCCGGCCTCGTCGACCGCCTTCGGGCGCAGCACCACGCGGGTCGCCTCGGGGGCCGGCGCGTCGCGGCGGGCCTGCTCGACGACCTCGGCCAGCGCGAACGTCAGCGGGCGCAGGCCCTCGTGGCTCGCGGTGGAGATCTCGAACACCCGCAGGCCGCGCGCCTCCAGGTCCGGCCGGACCAGGTCGGCGAGCTCGCGGGCCTCGGGGACGTCGATCTTGTTGAGCACGACCATGCGCGGGCGCTCGGTCAGCGGCACCCGCCCGCCCTCGATGCCGATGTCCCCCGCGTACGCGGCGAGCTCGGCCTCGATGACGTCGAGGTCGGTCAGCGGGTCCCGGCCCGGCTCGAGGGTGGCGCAGTCGAGGACGTGCACCAGCACGGCGCACCGCTCGACGTGCCGGAGGAACTCGAGGCCGAGGCCCTTGCCCTCGCTCGCGCCCGGGATGAGGCCCGGGACGTCGGCGACGGTGTACCGCGCGTCGCCCGCCTGCACGACGCCGAGGTTCGGGACCAGGGTCGTGAACGGGTAGTCGGCGATCTTCGGCCGGGCGGCGGACATCGCGGCGACCAGCGACGACTTGCCGGCGCTCGGGAAGCCCACGAGCGCGACGTCGGCGATCGTCTTGAGCTCGAGCACGACGTCGCGGGCGTCGCCGGGCTCGCCGAGCAGGGCGAAGCCCGGGGCCTTGCGGCGCGGGGAGGACAGCGCGGCGTTGCCGAGGCCGCCGTGGCCGCCCTCGGCCACCACGAACGTGGCGCCGGCGCCCACCAGGTCGGCCAGCACCTCGCCGTCGGCCGACTTCACGACGGTGCCGTCGGGCACGGGCAGCACCAGGTCCTGGCCGGTCGAGCCCTGGCGGTGGTCGCCCATGCCCTGGGTGCCGGACGGGGCGTGCCGGTGCGGCGCGTGGTGGTAGTCGAGCAGCGTGGTGACCTGGGGGTCGACGACCAGGATCACGCTGCCGCCGTTGCCGCCGTTGCCCCCGTCGGGGCCGGCGAGCGGCTTGAACTTCTCGCGGTGGATGGACGCGCAGCCGTGGCCGCCGTCACCGCCGCTGGCGTGCAGGACGACTCGGTCGACGAACGCGGCCATGTGCGGGGTGGTTCCTTCCTGGACGGACGGAGGGGCGCACCGCGTCGTGCGGTGCGCCCCTCCGGCCAGCGTGCTGGGGTGCGGCGGTGTCAGGCCGCCGTCACGATGTCGATGACCTTGCGGCCACGACGGGTGCCGAACTGCACGGCACCGGCGGTGAGGGCGAACAGCGTGTCGTCGCCGCCACGGCCCACGTTCACACCGGGGTGGAAGTGGGTGCCGCGCTGGCGGACGATGATCTCGCCCGCGTTGACGACCTGGCCGCCGAAGCGCTTGACGCCGAGACGCTGGGCGTTGGAGTCACGACCGTTGCGCGAGGAGCTCGCGCCCTTCTTGTGTGCCATCTCAGGCCTGCTTTCGTGCGGTGCTGTCTACGGGAGGGGTCACGGGCCGGCGGGCCCGCGAGGTCACTTGATGCCGGTGACCTTGAGGCGGGTGAGCGCCTGACGGTGGCCCTGGCGGCGGCGGTAGCCGGTCTTGTTCTTGTACCGCAGGATGTCGATCTTCGGGCCCTTCTCGTCCCGGACGACCTCCGCGGTGACCTTGATCTTGGCGAGCGCCGCGGCGTCCGACGTCACGGCGGTGCCGTCGACGAGGAGGAGCGCGGGCAGCTCGACGGTCTCGCCGGCCGCGGCCGCGAGCCGGTCGACGACGACGACGTCGCCGACGGCGACCTTCTCCTGGCGGCCGCCGGCCTTCACGATCGCGTACACCACGTTGCTGCTCATCTCTGCTCGTCGAACTACAGGTTCAGGGGCGCCCCGCCCTGCTGCCGGTCCCGGCGCGCCACCGCGGTGGCCGCGGAGCTCGGGAGGTCGGCGCCGCTGGGGCGTCACGCACGAACGGTGCCTCTGCGCAGCGACCCGGGGTCAACCGGGCTCACCATCAGAGCGCACCGACGTTCAAGGATACGCAGACCCTCCGAGAGGGTCAAACCGCGTCCCCGCGGCCCCTCGCGCGCGGGCGAGGGGCCGCCGGGGCGGTCAAGACGCGTCGTCCTCGGGGTCGGAGCCGGCCTCGGGCAGCTCGAACAGGCCCGGGTCGACCGGGGTCAGCTCGAGGTGCGGCTCGCCGGCGGCCGGGGCCGAGGCGGTCTGCTCCGGGGCGCGCGCGGCCAGGTCGCCGAGCGCCGCGAGGACGTCAAGGGCGGGCTTCGCGTCGACCGGGGCCTCCGCGGCGGGCTCGGCCGGGGCCGGGGCCGCGGCGGGCGCCTCGGGGGCGGCCTCGGCGGCGGGTGCCGCCGGCTGCTCCCCCGCGTCGCCGTGCGCCGCGTGCTCGCCGTCGTGCGCGTGGGCGTGCGCCGCGGCCGCCGCGATGGTCGCGAGCGTGGCCTTGACCGCGTCCCGCGCCTCCGGCAGCACCGGGACGGCCGGCGTCGCCGCCGGCGCGGGCGCCTGCTCCTTGCCGCCACCGCGCTTGCGGCGCGGCTTCTTGCCCTCGCCGCCGCCCTCGGCCGGCTGCTGGGGCGCGCCCGCCTCCGGCTTGTGGTTGTGCTTCTCGACCGGCTCCGCGTGCACGATGAAGCCGCGGCCGTTGCAGTGCTCGCAGGTCTCCGAGAACGCCTCGACCAGGCCCTGGCCGACCCGCTTGCGGGTCATCTGCACCAGGCCGAGCGAGGTGACCTCGGCCACCTGGTGCTTGGTCCGGTCCCGGCCCAGGCACTCGACGAGGCGACGCAGCACCAGGTCGCGGTTCGACTCGAGGACCATGTCGATGAAGTCGATGACGATGATGCCGCCGATGTCCCGGAGCCGGAGCTGGCGGACGATCTCCTCCGCGGCCTCCAGGTTGTTCCGGGTGACGGTCTCCTCGAGGGTGCCGCCCGCGCCGGTGAACTTCCCGGTGTTGACGTCGACGACCGTCATGGCCTCGGTGCGGTCGATCACCAGGGAGCCGCCCGACGGCAGCCAGACCTTGCGGTCCATACCCTTGGCGAGCTGCTCGTCGACGCGGTGGTCCGCGAACACGTCGCCGGTGCCGGTGTACTTCGACACCTTCTCGGCCAGGTCCGGGGCCAGCTCGCCGATGTAGCCGGAGATCGTCGACCACGCCTCGTCGCCCTGGACGACCAGGGAGGAGAAGTCGTCGTTGAAGATGTCGCGCACCACGCGGATCGCGAGGTCCGGCTCGCCCTGGAGCAGCGCCGGCGCGTTGGCGGTCTTCGCCTTCTTCTCGATCGCCTCCCACTGCGACTGCAGGCGGGCGATGTCGGCGCGCAGCTCCTCCTCCGAGGCCCCCTCGGCGGCCGTGCGCACGATGACGCCGGCGGAGTCGGGGACGACCTCGCGCAGGATCTTCTTCAGGCGGGCGCGCTCGGGCTCCGGCAGCTTGCGGCTGATGCCGGTCATGCCGCCGCCCGGCACGTACACCAGGTACCGGCCGGCCAGGGTGATCTGCGACGTCAGGCGCGCGCCCTTGTGGCCGATCGGGTCCTTGGTGACCTGGACGAGCACGGAGTCGCCGGACTTGAGCGCCTGCTCGATGCGGCGGGGCTGGCCGCCCTCGAGGCCCGCGGCGTCCCAGTTGACCTCGCCGGCGTAGAGCACGGCGTTGCGGCCCTTGCCCACGTCGACGAACGCCGCCTCCATGCTGGGCAGCACGTTCTGCACGCGGCCGAGGTAGACGTTGCCGGCCATCGAGACCTGCGCCTGCCGGGACACGTAGTGCTCGACGAGCACGCCGTCCTCGAGCACGGCGATCTGGGTCTTGCCGTGCGCCTCGCGCACGACCATCGAGCGCTCGACCGACTCGCGGCGGGCCAGGAACTCGGCCTCGGTGATGATCTGGCGGCGGCGGCCCGCGTCGCGGCCCTCGCGGCGGCGCTGGCGCTTGGCCTCCAGGCGGGTCGACCCGCGCAGCGCGGTGACCTCGTCCCCGCCGCGCGACGACGACCGGCGCGACGACGACTGCTGCGGCTCGGCCGCGTCGTCCCCGCCCCCGCGGCCCGAGCGGCGGCGACGACGGCGCCGGCGGCTGCTGCCGCCCTGCTCGTCGCCCTCGGCCTGCTCGTCGCCGTCATCCTCGCGGTCCTCGGCGTCCTCGGCGGGCTCGTCGCCCTCGTCGGACGGCTGGTCGGCGTCGTCCTCGCCCTGCTCGGCGTCGGAGCCACCGCGCGAGCGGCGGCCGCGGCCACCCCGGCGACGGCGGCGGCGCGGGGCGTTCTCGTCGCCCTCGTCCTCGGCGCGCTCGGCGGCGGCCTCCTCGGCCTCCTCGTCGGCCTGGTCCGCGGCGGCG
>NZ_DASQCJ010000168.1:0-2137 GCF_035634735.1 Cellulomonas sp. | reverse complement strand
GACGGTCGCCACCTGCCAGCCCAGCGAGGCCGCGCGCAGCACGACCGCCACGAGCGCCAGGACCGGGCCGCCGATCAGCACGGCGGGCACGAGGGCGAGCAGCGGGACCCACAGGGCGACGTACCGGGTGTCGCCCGGGGTCCCGAGCTCGCCGGTGTGCGCCGCCGAGGCCAGGACCAGGGCCAGCACCGTGCCGGTGACCGATAGCACGAAGGCCAGCGGCCACACGGCGAGCAGACGACCCCAGCGGACGGTCGCACCGCGCGGCGGCACCCGCACGAGGCCCGGGACGTCGGCCCGGCGCACCGCTCCCCCGGCCCGGCTCACCCCGTCCCCGTGGCCCGCCGACGGCGCAGGTCGGCGGCGGCGCTCGCGAGGTAGCCCGCGCCGAGCAGCGCGAACAGCGCCACGGTGGCCGGCCCGACCCAGCCGCCGGGCTCCAGCGACCACCACCGGATCGCGGCGAACAGCAGCCAGAAGCCGCCGAGCCAGAACCCCGCCGCGGGCGTCCGGGTCATCTGCCACCACGGCTTCGTCGCTGCGGTCTCCATGCCGACGAGCCTAGCGACGCGGTCCCGGCCCGGGGCGCGGTTCCGCGAGCGGCGTCAGCGCGGGTCGAGCACCACGACCGGGATCTCCCGCGTCGTCTTCGCCTCGTACCCGGCGAAGCCCGGGTACTCGGCCTTCTGCTGCTCCCAGATCGCCGTGCGCTCCTCCCCCGACGCGACCCGCGCCAGGAACTCCCGCGTCGCGGTGCCGATCTCGGCCGAGACGCGTGGCTCCGCCACCAGGTTGTGGAACCACGCGGGGTTCACGTCCAGACCGGCGTACGAGGCGAACACGGCCACCCGGCCCTCGCCGAGGTCCCGGTACATCACCGGGTTCACGCGCTCCTGGCCGGTCTTCGCACCGACCGTGTGCAGCAGGAGCAGCGGCGCCCCCTCGAACCGGCCGCCGACCCTGCCGTCGTGGGCGCGGAACTCCTCGATGATGCTCGTGTTCCAGTCGTTCATGGGTGCCTCTCGCTCTCTCTCCAGTGCCAACAGCCCGGGCCGGGCGGGGCTTCCGCCCGGCCCCCGCCGACGGGGTCCCGCGGTGCTGCTGCAGTTCAGCAGGTCCACGCCGTCGGCGCCGAGCGGCGCGCGATGGTCCACTTCGATCCGTCCGGCCCGGTTGAACCTGCCCCTGGGGCAGGCCCTAGCGTCGGCGGCATGACCACGACGCACACCACCGGCCAGGTCGCCCGCGCGGCGGGCGTGAGCGAGAAGGCCGTCCGGCTCTACGCCGCCCGCGGCCTCCTGCCGGTCGCCCAGGACCCGCGCACGGGCCGGCGGGAGTTCTCCGACGACGCGCTCGACCGGGCGCGCGCGGTCGGGCTGCTCCGCGGGCTCGCGCTGCCGCTCGCGGACGTCGCGGCGGTGCTGGCAGCGGACGACCGGGTCGCCGCGTTCGACGCCGTCTGGGGCGAGCGGCGCGAGCGCCTGCGCGCGCTGACGGCGGCCGGCGAGCGGGCCCGCGCCGCGCTCGCCGCGGCGCCGCTCCGCGACCTGCCGGTGCGCCACCGCGACGTGCCGGAACGGCTGACGCTCGACCTGGAGCTGCGCGCCGCCCTGCCCGGCCTCCCCGCCGCGATCGCGACGGGCACCGGCACGCTCTTCGACACGCTGCGGCGCGCGGGGGTCGCCCTGGCGGGCCACCCGTTCGTGGCCTACCACGACCGCGCGACCGGTTCCGGCACGGCCCGGGTCTCCGTCCGCGTCCCGGTCGCGGGCTTGGTCCGCCCCGAGGCCGGCGCCCGGCTGTCGCTCGACCCCGCGCACCGCGAGGAGCTCGTGCCGCTCGACGACGCGCAGGCGCGCGACCAGGCGTACCTCGTCCGGGTGCACGACCACCTGTCCTCCGGCGCGTCGCGCGACGGTCGTCCCGCGGCGGGCGACAACCGCGAGGTGTACCTCCCGTCGTTCGGCACGGGCGCGCCCGGCCCGGTGCTGGAGGTCGTGGTCCCGGTCTGACGGGCGGGCCGCGGCTCCCGGGAAAAGCAGGCGACGACGCGGGGTCTTGTGGTGCATGCTCGACCGGGTGCGCCGCGCGAACCGCCGCGGCGCGGAGCAGCACGAGGAGTCCGCGGATGTCCGCA
>NZ_DASQCJ010000167.1:0-3853 GCF_035634735.1 Cellulomonas sp. | reverse complement strand
ACGGCGATCGGGCGGTTCCCCCAGCTCACCACGACACCGTTGAGCGCGGCACGTTGCTGCACCTCGACGAGGCCCACGATCACGACGTAGGCGGGCCCGACGAGCGCTGCCGCGGCCACCCGCAGATGATCACGCACTGCTGTCGGCCCGTCGGTCGGCGAACGACACCGCGACCGGCGCCGGCACGCGGTGGATGGTCGGCACCGACGACACGCTACCGATCACTCGGGACCGGGTCTCGTTCCGTTCGTTGTGGTCGCGACCCCGCCCTCACAACCCCCGCCACCCGCCCGTCGCCCGGCCGACCCGCTCCGAGATCCCGCTCCCCACCAGCACCCCCGCGGCGATCGCCACGATCGTCAGCAGCGCGTTGAGGAAGTCCCCCAGCCCGGCGGCGGCGTCCGCGCCCACGATCTCGGTCACCCCCTCCAGCCCCAGCGCGCCGGGCACCAGCAGCCAGAACGCCGGCAGGAACGTCACCGGCACCGGCGGCCCGGTCGGCCGCTGCTGGATGGCGTACGCCACCGGCAGCACCACGACCCCGGCCGCGAACGACGCCCCGAGCGGGTTCAACACCAGCCCGGCCCCGGCCTGCACCCCGTACGCGACGCCGAGCACGGCCAGCAGCCAGGGCAGCGAGCGCGTCGGCACCGCGGACGACAAGAACACCCCGAGCCCGAACACGGCCACGCCGACCCACGGCGCCCACGCCCCGAGCGGCGCCTCCGCCACCGGCGGCCCCGGCAACCCCGCGAACTCCACGCCCAGCGCGATGCCGAACGTCAGCAGCAGCAGCCGCTCCAGCCCGTAGACCAGCCGCGCCGACCCGGACAGCATCGACCCGGACGCGAGCTCGATCGTCGCCATCGTCAGCGCGGCCCCGGGCAGCATCGTGACCAGCGTCGGGATCACGATGTCGAGCGGCGCGGAGCCGAGCAGCGGCTCGGAGAGCCGGAACACCAGCCAGGTGACGACGCCCGCGGTGAGCATGGGCAGGACCACCGCGACCGCGTGCGACCGCTCCCCCCACAGGCTCAGCACGCCGACGAGCAGCCCCAGCACCAGGTACGCGGGCAGCGCGGACGCGGTCGGGTTCAGCAGCAGGCCCAGGCCGAGCACCATCACGCTGGTGCCGGCGACCCGCAGCCAGGCCGGCAGCCGCGGCCGGGCGGTGAGCAGCGCCTGCAGCCGGGCGACCGCCTCGGCGACGCCGAGCTTCGCGTGCCGGATGTCGTCGATCAGCCGGTACAGCGCGTCGACCTGGTCGAGCCGGAGCGACGTGTTCGGGGCGGGCGCGAAGTCGACGCGGGTGGAGTCACCGGCCGCGATCCGGACGAACACGCCGGTCGGCAGCACGAAGAACCGGACCCCGGACGCCGCGTACACGGCCGCGACGTCGTCGAGGATCAGCGACACCCGGTCCGCGGCGTCCCCGGCGCGCTGCATCGCGACGCCCAGCCGGCGCAGCAGGTCGAGCACGGCCTCGGGCGGCTGCTCGGGGACCCGCGGGGCCTCGGCGGGCAGCGGGAACAGCCGCCGGGCCAGGGCGGCCCTCGCCCGCGCGAGTCCTCGACGCCCCGGGTCGGCCACCTGACCAGGATGTCGACCGGCGGTCGGCGATCGCTCACCCCCTCGGGGTGATCGGCCACGGGGGTCCGCGGTCCTACGGTCGAGCCACCGGACGATCGGACCGCCGCAGGGGCGCGGCCCGCCGGACGAGGGGGTCGACGATGGGCGACGCATCGGCGGGGAGCGCCGCGGCGGGCACGACGGCACGGGGCGCGCGGAGCGTCCTGATCGCCACCTGCCTGTCGACGCTCGTCGTGAACGCAAACACCTCGGCGGTGAGCATCCTGCTGCCGGCGATCAGCGCGGACACCGGGACCTCGGTCGACACGCTGCAGTGGGCCGTCACCGGCTACTCGCTGGTCGGCGCCGCGGTGATCATCACGGCCGGGTCGCTGGGCGACGTGTTCGGCCGCAAGCGGGTGTTCCAGCTCGGCCTGCTGCTGTTCGTGCTGTCCTGCGTGCTGATCGCGCTGTCCCAGGACGGCACCGGCGTGATCGTCGGCCGGCTGATCCAGGGCGCCGCGGGGTCGACGATCCTGGCGTGCGGGCTGAGCCTGCTGTCGGTGGCGAGCGACGGCGAGGACCAGCTGCGGTCGGTGTCCCTCTGGGGCGCGGCGGCGGCGGTCGGGGCCGCGGCGGGCCCGCTGCTCGGCGGGGTGCTGGTCGACCTGACCGGGTGGCAGGGGCTGTTCTGGATCGACGCCGGCGTCGGCGTGGTCTGCATGCTGATGACGTACTTCACCGTCGCCGAGTCGAAGGACCCGGACCGCCCGCGGTCGATCGACTACCTCGGCACGGTGCTGGTCGCGCTGACCCTCGCGCCGCTGATCCTCGGCGTGAGCAAGAGCGGCGACTGGGGCTGGCTGTCCGCGGCGACGATCGGCTGCCTGGCGATCAGCGTTGTCGCCGGCTGGCTGTTCGTGGTCGTCGAGAAGCGGGTCGCGGTGCCGCTGCTCGACCTGGCGCTGCTGCGGAACCGGATCCTGGTCGGCGCGACGCTGGCCATCCTGATCGGCGCCGGCACGATCAACGGCCTGATGTACCTGCTCAGCCTCTACTTCCAGGACCCCGCCGCGCTCGGGTTCTCGTCGTTCCAGGCCGGGCTCGCGACGCTGCCCGCCACGGTGGGCCTCGTGGTCGTGGCTCCGATGGTGCCGCGGCTGACCAAGAAGGTCGGCGGCCGGCAGGTGATCGGCGTCGGGTTCCTGCTGACCACCGCCGGGTTCGTGATCGTCGGGTTCGTGCAGGCCGGCTGGGGCTACGGGGCGTTCCTGCTCCCGCTGCTCGCGATCGCGGTCGGCATGGGCCTGTCGAACGGCCCGTCGTCCTCGGCCGCGACCGCGGTCGTGCCCGAGGAGCAGGTCGGCGCCGCGTCCGGCGTGTCCAACATGGCCCGGTACGTCGGCGCCGCGGTGGCGACGGCGATCGCGGCCACCGTGTACGCGTCCGTCGGCGCCGACCGCACCGACGCGGGCGCCTCGCCGTCCGACGCGCTCGCGTCCGGGCTCGCCGCCGCGGCGTGGGTCATGGCCGTGCTGAGCGCGCTCGGCATCCTGCTCGCGGTGGTCGCGATCCGCCGGCACCGCGCGGCGCAGGGCACCGTGCAGGACTCGGCCGCGGCCGCCGCGGCGCACCTCATCACGATCCCGACCTCGGCGGCCGGTGCGGCGTCCCGGCCGGCGGCCGGACCGGCTGCCGGGCCCGCGGCCGGACCCGTCGCCGGGGACCGCCCCGCACCCACCGCCCCGAGAGACCCCTCGTGACCGACGCCGCCCCGTTCACCCGCGACGACTACGCCGCCCGCATGGCCCGGGTCGTCGCCGACGCCGGCGCGGCCGGGCTGGACGGCGTGCTCGTCACGCCCGGCCCCGACCTGGTGTGGCTGACCGGCTACCAGCCGACCGCGATCACCGAGCGGCTGACCCTGCTCGCCCTGACCGCCGACCGCGAGCCGACCCTGGTGGTGCCGGCCCTGGAGCGCCCCGACGCGGAGGGCGCCGCGGGGACGGCGGCGACCGCGGTCGTCGACTGGTCGGACGGCAGCGACCCGTACGCCGCCGCGAGCGCCCTGCTCCGCCCCGGCGCCCGGTACGCCGTGTCCGACAGCGCGTGGGCGCTGCACCTGCTCGGCCTCCAGGCGGCCCTGCCCGGCACCGGGTTCCACGCCGTCACCGACCGGCTGCCCATGCTGCGCGCGGTCAAGGACGACGACGAGCTCGCGCGCCTCGCCGCCGCCGGGGCCGCCGCGGACGCCACCTACGAGGAGATCGTGCACGTGCGGTTC
>NZ_DASQCJ010000166.1:0-4888 GCF_035634735.1 Cellulomonas sp. | reverse complement strand
CGAGCCGGTACCCGCCGTCGGGCCCCTTCGTCGCGTGCACGGGGTAGCCGAGGACGCGCAGGCGGTCGACGTCGCGGCGCACCGTGCGGGGGCTGACGCCGAGCCGGCCCGCGAGCACGTCGCCCGGCCAGTCGCGCCGGGCCTGCAGCAGGGACAGCAGGGCGAGCAGCCGCGACGACGGCGTCGCCGGGGCGTCGGCCAGGTCGGGGATCGCGGTCATGGGGCCAGTCTGCTCCGGGTAGCGGACAGGATGTGACCGCTACCAGGGCCACGGTGGGGTCATGACCAGCAGAGGGGAACCCGCCATGATCCGCACCAGGGGACTGACCAAGGACTTCGCCGGGGGCAAGGGGCCGACGGTGCACGCCGTGCGCGGCCTGGACCTCGAGATCGCGCCGGGCGAGCTCGTCGCCGTGCTCGGGCCCAACGGGGCCGGGAAGACGACCACCATCCGGATGCTCACCACGCTGATCGCCCCGACGTCGGGCACCGCCGAGGTGGCCGGGGCGGACATCGCGCGGGAGCCGGGGACCGTGCGCCGCCGGATCGGCTACGTCGGCCAGGGGAACGGCGCCGGGCACGCGCAGCGGGCCGCCGACGAGCTCGTGGTGCAGGGCACGATCTACGGCCTCGACCGCCGGGACGCGCGGCGCCGGGCCGCCGAGCTCATGGACCAGCTCGACCTCGAGCCCTTCGCGCGCCGCAAGGTCTCCGACCTGTCCGGCGGCCAGCGGCGCCGGCTCGACGTCGCGCTCGGGCTGGTGCACGCCCCGCGGCTGCTGTTCCTGGACGAGCCGTCGACCGGGCTGGACCCGCACAACCGGGCCAACCTCTGGGAGCACATCCTCCGGCTCCGCGAGCGGCACGCGATGACCGTCGTGCTCACCACGCACTACCTGGACGAGGCCGACCAGATGGCCGAGCGGGTCGTGGTCGTCGACGAGGGCCGGGTGATCGCGGACGACACCGCCGCGGCGCTGAAGCACACGCTGGCGGGGGACCGGCTGGTGCTCGCGGCGGCGGACCCCGCGGGCGCGCCGGCGCTCGCGGAGGTCGCCGCCCGGGCGCCCGGCGCGCGCGACGTCGAGGTCGACGGGGCCGAGGTCCGCGCCCGCGTCGCCGACGCCCCGACCGCGCTGCCCGCGGTGCTCGCCGCCGCGGGCGCCCGCGGCCTCGCCGTCGCCCGGGCCGAGGGGCACCAGCCCACGCTCGACGACGTGTTCCTGACCCTCACCGGCCGCAGCCTCCGCGAGGAGGGGGCCGCGCGGTCGGCCGACCCCGTGGAGGTGGCGGCATGACCGCGACGACCGCCCAGACCCTGCCCGCCGAAACCCTGCCCGCCCGCGAGGCCACCCGGTCCTGGTGGGGCGACGCCTGGCTCGTGATGACCCGCGAGCTGCTGCCGACCGTGCGCGACCCGTTCTCCGTCGTGTTCGGGCTGATCCAGCCCGTGGTGTTCCTCGGCCTGTTCGGTCCGCTGCTGGCCGGGTCGGTCGGGGACGGGCTGCCCGGCGGGGACGTCTGGGCGTGGTTCGTGCCCGGCATCCTCGTGATGACGACCCTGTTCGGCACGTCCACGACCGGCGCGAACCTGCTGTTCGAGATGCAGACCGGCGCGCACGAGCGGCTGCTCGTCACCCCGCTGGCCCGGTCGGCGCAGCTCGTCGGCCGGTCCTGGAAGGAGATGGTGCCGATCGTCGCGCAGTCGGTCGTCGTCGTGGCGGTGATGCTGCCGTTCGGCTTCTCGTTCAGCCCGGCCGGGGCGCTGCTCGGGCTGGTGCTGCTCGCGGTGTTCGGCGTCGGGATCGGGTCGCTGTCCTACGCGCTGGCGATCGCGGTCCGGAAGCAGGACTGGATGTTCTGGGCCGTGCAGCAGACCCTGCTGTTCCCGCTGCTCATCCTGTCCGGGATGCTGCTCCCGCTCGAGACCGGGCCGCGGTGGATGCAGGCCGCCGCGGACGTGAACCCGCTGCGCTACGTGGTGGACGCGGAGCGCGCGCTGTTCGCCGGGGACCTCGCGTCCGCGACCGTGGCGTGGGGCGCGGTGGCGGCGGTGCTCACCGCGGCGCTCGGGCTGCTGGTGGGGGTGCGGACGCTGGCGCGGAGCGCGCGGTAGGGCCGGGCGCGCTGCCGGGGCGGGGCGGCGGCGGTCAGCCGCGGGCGATGTCCGCGACCGTCGCCGCCGTCAGCCGGATGAGGTCGTCCGGGGCCAGCTCGACGTCCAGGCCCCGGCGGCCGCCGGACACGAACACGGTGTCGAACAGCTGCACGGTCTCGTCGACGACGGTCGGGTGCGGGGTCTTCTGGCCGAGCGGGGAGATGCCGCCGACCACGTACCCGGTCGCGCGCTCGGCGGCGGCGGGGTCGGCCATCACGGCCTTCTTGCCGCCGACCGCGTGGGCCAGCGCCTTGAGGTCGAGCTTGCCGGCGACGGGCACCACGGCGACGGTGAGCGTCCCGTCCACCGACGCCAGCAGGGTCTTGTAGACCTGCTCGGGGTCGATGCCCAGCACCTCGGCGGCCTCCAGGCCGTACCCGACCGTGCTGCGCGGGTCGTGGTCGTAGGCGTGCGCGGTGTGCGGGACCCCGGCGGCGGCCAGCGCGACCAGCGCGGGCGTCCCGGACGACGGCTGCTTGCGGCTCACGGGGCCAGCCTAGGGGCGGTGCTGCTAGCGTCGTCGCAGCACGGGAGTCCGGTGAGCCGGGCTGAGAGGGAGTACTCGAACTCCGACCGTAGAACCTGATCTGGATCATGCCAGCGCAGGGAGCGACATCTCGCAGGATGCCGGGCACCCGTCCGCCGTCCTCCCGTGCTGAGGCCGACCAGCACAGGAGGACGCATGATCCCGACACCCCCGACGACGCAGCCCGGGCCCGCGGAGGCCGCCGACCTGGTGGCCGACCCGCTGCGGTTCGGGGTCGGCGCCCGCGTCACCGTCGCGGTGATGTCCGACCGGTACGCCGAGACGATCCTCGCGGTCCTGGGCTCCGTGGCCGCGGACGGCCTGGTCGTGCAGACCGGCGACGTGAGCACCTACGTCGGCGGCGCCGAGGCGGACCTGCTGCGCTACCTCACCGACCTGGTCGACGCGGTGGCCGCCACCGGCGAGCACGCGGCGGTGACGCTGCACCTGTCCCGCGGCTGCCCCGGCGAGGTGCGGTGCGCGCTGCCGGGCGGTGCGGGGCCGCGCCGGGTCGCGCTGCCGCCGGGCCGCCGCACCGGCCGGTCCGGCGCGGCGGAGTGGGCGCTCTACCCGCTGGCCGACGACGTCCGGGCCGGCGTCGTGCCCGACCACATGCGCGACATCGAGGCGGCGATCGGCCTGGCGCGGGAGAACGGGACCTTCCGGGGGTCCGAGCACTTCGTCACGCGGCTCGAGGGCGACGTCGGCGCGCTCGTCGAGACGGTCGTCGGCGCGTGGGCGCGGGTCGGCCGGGGCGTCCAGCACGTGACCAGCCACGTCACCTTCTCGCTCAACAGCCCGACCCGGTCCCGTGGCTGAGGGCGTCGCCGGCGGGCGCCGGAGGGAGCCGCTCGCGCTGAAGGACATCGTGCTCATGGTCGTCCTCGGCGTGGTGTTCGGGTTCCTGTACTGGGCGCTCGTCCAGGCGTGGAACGGCCTCGCGGTGCTCATGGGCCCCGCGGGCGACCTCGCGCAGCACCTGCTGCTCGGCGGCTGGCTGCTGGTGGCGCCGATCGCGATCGCGATCATCCGCCGGCCCGGCGTCGGCGTGCTCGCGGAGGTGCTCGCCTCCGTGGTCGAGGTGGTGTTCCTCGGCTCGCCCGTGGGGCCGCTGCTGATCGTCGCGGCGCTGCTCCAGGGCCTGGGCAGCGAGCTCCCGTTCGCGCTCGGTCGGTACCGGCGGTTCGGCTGGGCCCGGTTCGCGGTGTCCGGGCTGCTCGGCGCGACCCTCGTGTTCGCGTGGTCGGCGTTCCGGTTCGGCTGGTACGGGCAGGACGTGCTGGTGCTGCGGCTGGTCCTCCAGGCCGCGTCCGGCGTCGTGCTGGGCGGCCTGCTGGCCAAGGTGGTCGTCGACGCGCTGCTCCGCACCGGGGTGCTGGACGGGTTCGCGATCGGGCGGGCGGCGGCGGCGGAGCGCCCGGTGCTCGAGCGCCGTGCCGGCTGAGGCGGCGGCCGTGCTCGACGTCGCCGGGCTCGAGGCGGTGCTCGACGGCGGCGCCGGGGTCGGCCCGGTCGACCTGCGGCTCGACCCCGGCGAGCAGGTCCTGGTGCTGGGGCCGTCGGGGGCGGGGAAGTCGACGCTGCTGCGCTGCCTGCACGGCGCGGTGCCGCACGCCGTCCCCGCGCGCGTGCACGGGCGGGTCGCCGTCGGCGGCCGGGCGGTCGCGGAGCACGGCGTCGCGGCGCTCGCGGACGTGGTGGGCGTGCTCGCGCAGGACCCGGAGACCGGCGTCTGCCTCGCGGACGTCGCGGACGAGGTCGCGTTCCCGCTGGAGAACCTCGGGACGCCGCCCGCCGCGATCGGCCCCGCGGTCGCGGCGGCGCTCGCGGCGATCGACGCCGCGCACCTGGCCGGCCGGCGCACGGACGCGCTGTCCGGCGGCGAGCTCCAGCGGGTCGGCCTCGCCGCCGCCGTGGTCACCCGGCCCCGGCTCCTGCTGCTGGACGAGCCGACGTCGATGCTGGACGCGGACGGGGTGGCGGCCGTGCGGGCGGCGCTGGCGGCCGCGCGGCAGGCGACCGGCGCCGCGTGCGTGCTCGTGGAGCACCGGCTGGACGGCCTCGCGGGGGACGCGGGCGTCGCCGGGCTGCCGGGCCGGTGGGTCGTGCTGTCCGCCGACGGCCGGGTGACGCACGACGGGCCGGCGGCGGAGGTCGCGCGCGCGGCGGGACCGGAGCTGCTGGCGCGGGGCTGCTGGCTCCCG
>NZ_DASQCJ010000165.1:0-27533 GCF_035634735.1 Cellulomonas sp. | reverse complement strand
CGGGACGGCTCGGCCGGGTCCTCCGACGACCCGATCCCGCCGGGCGTCCGCAGCGCCCGCGCGACCGTGATCACGGCCGCGACGAACAGCGTGGCCACGAGCACGACGAACAGGATCGACAGCGTCCCCTGGATCGCGGTGTTCCGGACCACGGCCCGCGCGTCCGCGAGCGCCGCAGGGTCGTCGATGCCGTCGGCGATCAGCTGCCGGTACTGCCGGTGCTGCGCCCAGTACCCGATGGCCGGGACGCTCGAGAAGATCTTCTGGTACGACGCCGTGAACGTCACCACGGTGTCCCAGGCCAGCGGCACGAGCGGGATCCACGCCCACCGGACGTAGCCCTTGCGCACCACCATCACGGTGACCACGAGGAGCGCGACCGCGGCGATCAGCTGGTTCGCGATGCCGAACAGCGGGTACAGCGTCCGGATGCCGCCGAGCGGGTCGGTCACGCCCATGAGCAGCAGCGACCCCCAGGCCGAGACGACGACCGCGGTCGAGATCCAGCCGCCGACCAGCCAGGACGGGTCCCGGAACCGTGGCACCCAGTTGCCGATCGCGTCGGACAGCTGGAACCGGGCGACTCTCGTCACCGCGTCGACGGCGGACAGGATGAACAGCGCCTCGAACATGATCGCGAAGTGGTACCAGAACGACATCATCCCGGTGCCGCCGACCACCTGGTGCAGGATGTTCGCCATCCCGACCGCCAGGGTCGGCGCGCCGCCCGTCCGGGACACCACGGACGGCTCGCCCACGTCCTCCGCGACCTTGTCCAGGGCCTCGGCGCCGGTCAGCGAGACCGGGTTGCCGTCGGCGTCCTCGGAGTCCCAGCGGATCTCGACCGGGTTCCCCGCGGCGTCCGTCACGCCCAGGTCGGCGATCGCGGCCTCGGCGCCGACCGAGGTCCCCTCGGTCATCACGGCCGGCGCGTTCATCGAGAAGTAGACGCCCTGGTTGAGCGACACCGCGGCGGCCAGCGCCATGATCGCGACGAACGACTCCATCAGCATGCCGCCGTAGCCGATCATCCGGACCTGCGACTCCTTCTGCACCATCTTGGGCGTGGTGCCGGAGGAGACCATCGCGTGCATCCCGGACAGGGCGCCGCACGCGATCGTGATGAACAGGAACGGGAACAGCGCGCCGGCGAACACCGGCCCCTCGCCGTTCGACGCGAACTCCGTCACGGCGGGCATCTGCGCGATCGGCCGGACCAGCACGATGCCGGCCGCGAGCACGAGGATCGTCCCGACCTTCATGAACGTCGACAGGTAGTCCCGCGGCGTCAGCAGCAGCCAGACCGGCAGCACCGCGGCGAAGAACCCGTAGATCACGACCGCCCAGGTCAGCGTCACCGGCGACAGGTGCAGGTGCTCGCCCCAGGACGACTCGGCCACCCAGCGGCCGCCCACGATCGCGGCGATCAGCAGCACGAACCCGATGACCGACACCTCGGTGACCGCGCCCGGCCGGACGAACCGCAGGTACAGGCCCATGAGCAGCGCGATCGGGATGGTGCACCCGACGGAGAACACGCCCCAGGGGCTCTCGGCCAGCGCGTTCACGCAGACCATCGCGAGCACGGCCAGCACGATCATCAGCATCACGAACACGACGACCATCGCCACCGTGCCGCCGAACTTCCCGATCTCGTCCCGCGCCATCTGCCCGAGCGACCGGCCGCCGCGCCGGGTGGAGAAGAACAGCACGAGCATGTCCTGCACACCGCCCGCCACGACCACGCCGAGGATGATCCACAGCGTGCCGGGCAGATAGCCCATCTGCGCCGCGAGCACCGGCCCGACCAGCGGGCCCGCGCCGGCGATGGCCGCGAAGTGGTGCCCGTAGAGCACCCGCCGGTCGGTGGGGTCGAAGTCCCGGCCGTTGTCGACCCGCTCGGCCGGCGTGGCCCGGGTGTCGTCCGGCCGCATGATCCGGCGCTGCACGTACAGCGCGTAGAACCGGTAGGCGATCGCGTAGGTGGCGACCGCGGTGACGACGAACCAGATCGTGTTGACCTGCTCGCCGCGCACGACCGCGAGCATCGTCCAGCCGACCGCGCCGGCCAGCGAGATCGCGACCCAGACGGCGATCCGCAGCGGGGTCCAGCGCTGGCGCGGGACCACGCCGACCGGCGTCCCGTCCTTCGCCCGGACGACCTGCGCCCGTTCCTCGTCGGTGTAGTCCTGCTCCTCGACGGTCGCCTGCGCCATGTGCTGAGCCCCTTCGCTCACGTGCGGTGCACGCGGGCGCGCTCGACCGCACGGAGGCGCGACGGCGCGCCCCGGCGGCTGGGATCGAGGCGCCCCCTGTGCCTCGTCGCCAACCTAACCGGGCCGGGGAAGCGCCTGCCACCCGAGATCGGGCGGCCCGGGTCGCCCCGGGCCGCGGGCCCGTCAGCGCGCCAGGAACGCCAGCAGGTCGTGCCGGGTGAGCACCCCGACGGGCTGCCCGTCGTCGACCACCATGAGCGCATCGTGCTTCTGCAGCGCCTCGCGCGCCGCCTCCACCGACTCGCCCGAGCCGATCAGCGGCAGCGCCGCCGCCATGTGCCGGTCCACCCGGTCGGACAGCGACGCCGCCCCGGAGAACACCGCGTCCAGCAGCTCGCGCTCCGACACCGACCCGGCGACCTCGCCGATCTTCACCGGCGGCTCCGCGCCGACGACCGGCATCTGCGAGACGCCGTACTCCTGCAGGATCTCGATGGCGTCGCGGACCGTCTCGTTGGGGTGCGTGTGCACCAGCGCGGGCACGCTGCCGTCCTTGGTGCGCAGCACGTCCGTGACCGTCGCGCCCGCCTCGGTGTCCAGGAACCCGTACGACCGCATCCACCGGTCGTTGAAGATCTTCGACAGGTAGCCCTTGCCGCTGTCCGGCAGCAGCACCACGATGATCGCGCGCGCGGCGGCCTCGGGGTCCTCGTCCTGGAGCCGGCGGGCCAGCCGCAGCGCGCCCTCGACGGCCATGCCGCAGGACCCGCCGACCAGCAGCGCCTCCTCACGGGCGAGCCGCCGGGTCATCGCGAACGAGTCCGCGTCGGACACGGCGATGATCTCGTCCGGCACCGACGGGTCATAGGCGGCGGGCCAGAAGTCCTCGCCCACGCCCTCGACCAGGTACGGCCGCCCGTCGCCGCCCGAGTACACCGAGCCGAGCGGGTCGATGCCGACCACCCGCACCGGGCCGCCGTCGGCCTCGGCTCGGTCGGCGGACGCGTCGTGCAGGTACCGGCCGGTGCCGGTGATCGTGCCGCCGGTGCCGACGCCCGCGACGAAGTGCGTGACCCGGCCGTCGGTGTCGGCCCAGATCTCCGGGCCGGTCGACGCGTAGTGGCTCGCCGGCCCGTTCACGTTCGCGTACTGGTTCGGCTTCCAGGCGCCCTCGATCTCGGTGACCAGCCGGTCCGAGACCGAGTAGTAGGAGTCCGGGTGGTCCGGCGGCACGGCGGTCGGGGTCACGACGACCTCGGCGCCGTACGCGCGCAGCACGTCGCGCTTGTCCTCCGACACCTTGTCCGGGCAGACGAACACGCAGCGGTAGCCCTTGCGCTGCGCCACCAGGGCCAGGCCCACGCCGGTGTTGCCGCTCGTGGGCTCGACGATCGTGCCGCCCGGGCGCAGCTCGCCCGAGGCCTCGGCCGCCTCGATCATCTTCAGCGCGATGCGGTCCTTCGCGGAGCCGCCCGGGTTGAAGTACTCGACCTTGGCCAGGATCGTCGCCGACAGGCCCTCGGTGACGGCGTTGAGCCGGACCAGCGGCGTGCCGCCGACCAGCTCGGAGATGTGCTGCGCGTACTTCACGGGTCTCCCAGGTGCGAAGGGGTGGGACGCACGACGGCCCCGCCGCCCAGCCTAGGGCCGGGGTGCGGGGCCGTCGTCGCGGCGTGCTGCTAGTCGCGGCCCTGCAGGATCGCGAGGATGCGCAGGATCTCGAGGTACAGCCAGACCAGCGTGACGATCAGGCCGAAGGCGGCCGACCAGGCGAACTTGGCCGGGACGCCCTGCTCGACGCCGCGCTTGATCGCGTCGAAGTCCATGATCAGGCTCGCGGCGGCCAGGCCGACCGCGAACAGGCCGGCGACGACGCCGATCGCGCCGTTGCGCAGCGGGCCGAAGCCGTCGCTGGACACGAAGAACATCATCACCACGTTGACCAGCGAGTAGGCCAGGTAGCCGACCATCGCGATGAGCAGCCAGCGCGTGAACTTCGGGGTGACGCGGACCTTGCCCGACTTGAACAGGAACAGCGCGGCGCCGAAGGTCGCGAACGTGGCGATGATCGCCTGCGTCACGATCGGCTGCACGTTCCCGGTGAGGTCGGTGGTCATGTTCTGGAACGCCAGGCTGATGCCGCCGAGGAACACGCCCTGCGCCACCGTGTACAGCGTGATGAGCAGCGGGCTCGGGTTCTTCTTGAACGCGTTCACCAGGCCGAGCACCAGGCCCGCGATCGCGCCGAGCGGCCAGATCTGCGGCGCGAGGTTCCAGGTGGCCGCCGCCACGACGACGAGCAGCGCGAGCAGCCCGCCCGTCTTGATGATGACGTCGTCGTAGGTCAGGCGGCCGGTGTCCCGGGTGGTGGCCGCGGGCGCGCCGTACATCTGCTCCAGCGACTGCGCCTCGATCACCGGCCCGGTGGCCGTGGCGCCGTACACGCCGGGCTGGGCGGTCGGCTGCTGCGCGCGGCCGCGGTGGCCGCGGGCGCGCGGGTCGCCGAAGACGGCGCTGTTGTTGAACACCGGGTTGGTCATCGGTCCTCCAGGGTCGGTTCGCGATCGAGCCGGCAGTGGCACTGACCCTAGAACGCCACGACCCCCGGGGAAGTTCCCGCAGGCCCGCAGCGGCCCAGGACCATCCCGGCGGGCGACCGCGCGGCCCCCCGGGTCATCCCCACGGCGGAGGGCGTCGGCCGTGCGGGCGAGCCGGCCGCCCCCGAGGATCGGCCCCAGGGCCGTTCCGCCGGCACCCCGCGGTCCGTAGGTTCGTGCCGTACCTGGAGACCACCCCTGTGAGGACACCATGATCGAGGCAAGAGGACTGACCAAGAGGTACGGTCAGAAGACAGCCGTCGCCGGCATCGACTTCACCGTGCAGCCCGGCAAGGTCACCGGCTTCCTCGGCCCGAACGGCGCCGGGAAGTCGACCACGATGCGGATGATCATGGGCCTGGACCGGCCCACGTCCGGCACCGTCACCGTCAACGGCCGCCCGTACGCGCAGCTGAAGTCGCCGCTGACCGAGGTCGGCGCGCTGCTCGACGCGAAGGCCGTGCACTCCGGCCGCTCCGCGACCAACCACCTGCGCGCCGTGGCCGCCACGCACGGCATCGGCCGCAAGCGGGTCGACGAGGTCATCGAGATGACCGGCCTGCAGGCCGTCGCCGGCAAGCGCGTCGGCGGCTTCTCCCTCGGCATGGGCCAGCGGCTCGGCATCGCCGCGGCCCTGCTCGGCGACCCGCGCACGCTGATCCTCGACGAGCCGGTCAACGGCCTCGACCCCGAGGGCGTGCTCTGGGTGCGCAACCTGGTCAAGCACCTCTCCTCCGAGGGCCGGACCGTCTTCCTGTCCTCGCACCTGATGAGCGAGATGGCCCTGACCGCCGACCACATCCTGGTGATCGGCCGCGGCCGGATCATCGCCGACGCCCCCGTGGCGGACATCGTCGCCGGCGCGTCCGGCACCCGGGTCCGCGTGCGCAGCCCGCAGGCGGGCCGCCTGGCCGAGCTGCTCCAGGGCCCCGACACCACCGTCACCTCGGTCGAGGCCGGGCTCATCGAGGTCACCGGCGCGACCGCCGAGGCCGTCGGCGAGCTCGCCGCCCGCGACGGGGTCGTGCTGCACGAGCTCACCCCGGTCGCCGCGTCCCTGGAGGCGGCGTACATGTCGCTGACCGCGGACGACGTCGAGTACCACTCCGCGCCCACCGGCGCGGGCACCACCGTCCAGCAGGGCACCGCGCCCGCCAGCACCCCCCAGGAGGCCCGGCGATGAGCGCCACCGCCACCGTCCCCGCGACCCGCGCCGCGGCCCGTCCGTCGGGCGACACCCGGGTCACCTTCGGCCGCCTGCTGCGGTCCGAGTGGATCAAGCTGTGGTCGCTGCGCTCCACCTGGTGGGTGCTGCCGATCACCGTCGTCGCCCAGGCCGGCATCGCGTGGATGATCGCGTACTTCGGCGTCCAGCAGTTCGACGAGTCCGGCATGGACTACACGGTCACCGCCGGCGACATCGTCGGCGGCATCCAGTTCGCCCAGCTCGCGATCTGCGTCCTGGCCGTGCTGGCCATCACCGGTGAGTACTCCACCGGGATGATCCGCAGCACCCTGTCGACGTCCCCGACCCGCACGCCGGCGCTGCTGGCCAAGGGCCTGGTCGTCGTCGCCGTCGCGTTCGTCACCGGCGTCGTCGGCACCCTGGTGTCCTGGGCCGTCACCTACCCCGTGCTCGGCGAGGCGCACCGCGTCGACCTGGGGCTCGAGATGAACCAGCGCATCCTGCTCGGCGCGCCGCTCTACCTCGCGGCGATCGCCCTGCTGGCCTACGCGATCGGCGCTCTGCTGCGGCACTCGGCCGGCGCGCTCGCGACCGTGCTCGGCCTCCTCCTGGTCGTCGAGAGCGTGTTCGCGCTGATCCCGTGGGCGTTCTTCGAGAAGATCAGCCCCTACCTGCCCATGTCGGCCGGCTCCCAGCTGGTCATGTCGGACAACCCCGACGCCGTGCTCGGCCCGTGGGAGGGCTACGGCGTCCTCGTCGCCTGGGGCGTCGTCGCGCTGGCCGCCGCCGCGGTGCTGCTCAAGCGCCGCGACGCCTGACCCGCGCGGCACCCTAGGGTGGCCCCGCCCCGGAACCCCCGGGGCGGGGCCGCCGCCGTCTCCCGGCGCCCCGGCCGCGCCCCGCACCCCCGGAGGACCCGCTGAGCACCGCACCGGAGCCCGCACCCGCCGCGTTCACCGAGCTGGACGCCCGGCGGCTCGGCCGCGTGCGCCGGTTCTTCGCGCTGCACCCGCGGGCCTCCGACGTGCTGGTGTGCGTGTGCTTCGCGCTGTCGGCGATCTCGTCCGTCGGGCCGGTGGTCGACGGCGCGGGGCCCAACGTCGGGTTCGCGGCGGACACCGTCGTCCTGTCCGGCGCGGCGGCCGCGCTGTCCGTCGCCCTGACGGTGCTGGCGCTCGTCGCCCTGTGGTTCCGCCGGCGGTGGCCGGTCCGGGTCGCCCTGGCGCTCGGCGCGGGCGCCGCCCTGCAGGTCCTGCTCACCGGCTCGGTGGGCGCCGGCGACGTCGCCTTCGCGCTCGCCCTGTACGTCGTCGCGGCGACCCGGCCGCAGCGCCAGGGCTGGCTCCTGCTCGGCGGGGCGACCGTCGCCGTGGCCGGGGCCTTCGTGCTGTGGGGCGCCGTGCTCCGGCCCGCCGGCGCGCGGTTCACGATCGACATCGGGTCGATCCTCGTCGCCGGCCTGGTCGCCCTGGCCGTCGGCGCCAACGTCCGCGGCCGCCGCCTGCACACCCGCGCCCTGGTCGAGCGGCACCAGCAGCTCGTCGACGCCGGCGAGCAGCACGCCAAGCTCGCCGCCGCGGCTGAGCAGACCCGCATCGCGCGCGAGATGCACGACGTGGTCGCGCACGGCCTCACCGTGATGATCGCCCTGTCCGACGGGGCGCGGGTCGCGATGCGCCGCTCGCCGGACGACGCCGGGGCCGCGCTGGACCTGCTGTCGGAGACCGGGCGCTCGGCGCTCGCGGACATGCGCCGGATGCTCGGCGTGCTGCGCGGGGCGGACGTGCCGCTCGAGCCGCAGCCCGGCACCCAGGACCTCGAGTCGCTGGTGCAGCAGTTCCGCGCGGCCGGGCTCACGGTCCACCTCACGACCGCCGGCCCCGCCCTGCCCGCCGACGCCGCCCTCGCGCTCACCGTCTACCGCGTGGTGCAGGAGTCGCTCACCAACGCCCTGCGGCACGCCGGGCCCGGCGCGCGGGTCGACGTGCTGGTCCGGCACGGTGCCGGGCGGGTCGGCATCGAGGTCGTCGACGACGGCGCGGTCGCGGAGCCGGTGGCGGACGCGCCCGGCGAGCCCGGGCGGCTCGGCCGGCTGGGCGAGCGCCTGGCCGTGCGCGCCGACGACCCGCTGGCCGCGCGGACCGACGCCGAGGGCGTCGCCGCGGTCACCCCCGCGGCCCCCGTCCGCGGCGGGCGCGGCCTGGTCGGCATGCGCGAGCGCGCGGCGGTCTACCGTGGCTCCGTCGCGGCCGGGCCGTACCGCGGCGGCTGGCGCGTGCACGTCGAGCTGCGCACCGAGGACGTCCCCGACGGCCCCGCACCCGCCGACGCCGCCACCCCGACCGAGGAGCCCGCGTGACCACCACCCCCGACGGCGCCGCACCGGCGCCGATCCGCGTCCTGCTGGTCGACGACCAGCCGCTGCTGCGGATGGGCTTCCGCCTGGTGCTCGACGACGAGGACGACCTCACCGTCGTCGGCGAGGCGGGCGACGGCGCCGAGGCCCTGCGCCAGATCGCCGCGCTGGACCCCGACGTCGTGCTGATGGACGTCCGGATGCCCGGCACGAACGGCATCGAGGCCACCGAGCGCATCGTCGCCGCCGGCTCCCGGTCGCGGGTGCTCATCCTCACCACGTTCGACCTGGACGAGTACGCGTTCGCCGCCCTGCGCGCCGGCGCGAGCGGGTTCCTGCTCAAGGACGCGCGCCCCGCCGAGCTCACGGCCGCGATCCGCGCCGTCGCGACCGGCGACGCCGTCGTGTCCCCGCGGGTGACCCGGCGGATGCTCGAGCTGTTCGCCGAGGAGCTGCCGAGCGAGTCGGCCGCCCCGGCCCCGCGCGGCGACGCCCGGCTCTCCGAGCTCACCCAGCGCGAGCGCGAGGTGCTGCTCGCGGTCGCCGAGGGCCTGTCGAACGCCGAGGTCGCCGAGCGGCTGTTCCTGTCCGAGGCGACCGTGAAGACGCACGTCGGGCGGATCCTCGCGAAGCTCGGGGTGCGGGACCGGGTGCAGGCGGTGGTGCTCGCCTACGAGTCGGGGCTGGTCGGGCGCTGACCCGGCGCCGCGCCCTCGCCCGCGCCCTCGAGTGGAGCGTTCTGCCCGACACGCCGGGGCGTGTCGGGCAGAACGCTCCACCGGACTCCGCTCAGGCCTCGCCGAGCGCCTCCTCAGGCGTGCCCTCGACCGCGCGCGCCGCGCGGTCCCACTGCCGGAACGTCAGCCTCTCGCCGACGGCCGCCGCCATCGCGCGGCCCTTCCAGACGAACGCCACGACGCCGACCAGCAGCACGGCGGCGCCGACCCAGTACGGCGCGGTCGCGCTCACCGGGTGCAGCAGCCCCGCGATCACCGGCGCCGGGGCGGCGAAGCCCCAGCGGACCAGGTTGAACGCCGCGGTCGTCGTGCGGCGCTCCGCCCCGCCGAGCCCGAGGGCCAGGTCGGTGAGGTTCGCGTTCGCGATGCCCATGCAGACGCCGGCCAGCACCAGCACCGCGACCGACTCGGCCGTGCCGGCGCTCGTCGCGAGCAGCACCAGCGCGACCAGCAGGCCGCCGATCGCCACGCCGACGGTCGCCACCGCGCCGATCCGGTGCGCCAGGCGGTGGCCGACCACCAGGATGCCGACCGCCAGGCCGATGCCCCACGCGGTGAACACCAGGCCGAGCGGGATCACGTCCAGGCCGAGGAACACCGGGGTGTAGCCGAGCACCACGAAGAACACGAAGTTGTACGCGGCGGTGACCACGCACAGGGTGCGGAAGGCCGGGCGCCGGAACGGCTGCCACACGTCGCGCAGGGTCAGCGCCGTCGGCGGGTCCTGAGGGTCGCGGAGCCGGGTGACCGACATCGCGAGCGCGATCAGCATGAACACGCCGCACGCGGCGAACGGCACCCGCCAGGAGATCTGCCCGAGCAACCCGCCGATCAGCGGGCCGACCGCGAAGCCGAGGCCCACGCAGGTCTCGAACAGCTCGACCACCCACTCGCGGTCGGTGGCCAGGGCGACCAGCAGCACCATGGCGGTCGCGAAGAACATCGCGTTGCCCAGGCCCCACAGCCCGCGGAGCACCGCGAGCTCGAGGATGTTGCCGGACAGCGCGGCGAGCACCGCGGCCGCGGCGACGACGGTCACGCCCGTCGCCAGCACCTTGCGGTAGCCGTAGCGGCCGGTGGCGATGACCGCGGGGATCATGCCCACCGCCATCACGACCAGGTACGCGGTGAACAGCAGCTCGATCTGCCAGGTGGAGGCGCCGATCTCCTCGCCGATCACCGGGAGGATCGGGTCGACCACGGCGATGCCCGCGATCGCGAAGAACGCGGTCAGGGCCGTGGCGTAGATGGCGGTCTTGTTCGGTTCGGGGTGCCGACTGGGCATGCGTGTCCTCGGGGAGTCGTCGTCGGGTATGTCTGTACTATACAGGCTTATCGCCCGGCGAGTCGTGGCAGACTTCCGGGGCCGACCCGAGGACGAGGTGACCATGCAGCCGGACGACGCCCTGCGCACGATCGAGGCCCAGGTGGCCATGCTGCTGCGCCTGTCCGACCGGACCCGGCGCGCCGGCGCCCGCGCCCGCGGCGAGATCGAGCGCTCCGCCTACCTCGTCCTGGGCGTCCTCGCCGAGGAGGGCCCCACGAGCGTCAACGCCATCGCCGACGCCCTGCGCCTCGACCCGTCCACGGTCACCCGCCAGGTCCTCGCGATGGAGCAGGCCGGCCAGGTCGTCCGCGCCGCCGACGCCAGCGACGGGCGGGTCACCCTCGTCCGGCCCACCGACGCCGGGCTCGAGGCGCTGGAGCGCACCCGCGAGGTCCGCGCGCGGCTGTACGGCGAGGTCCTCGACCACTGGTCCGCCGACGACCGGGCCGACCTCGCGCGGCTGCTCACCCGGCTCAACGCCGACGTCGACACCTGGGGACGCGCGCACGGCAGCCGGTGAGACGCGTGCCGCTCCTGCGTGACGCGCCCTCGACGACGACCTACTCTCGACCCGACGCACCGGCCACGCCCCCGGGCCGCGCGTCGTCGCACGCCGACCCGTCCGGCACCTCGAACCACTGGAAGGTGCTCCCCGCGTGACCTCGACCGAGCCCACCACCACCGCCGCGCGGCGACCCCCGCGCACCGCGCTGCGCGCCGTCGTCGTGCGCGCCGAGCACCTCACCCCGGCGATGGTCCGGATCACCCTGGGCGGACCCGGCGTCGCCGGCTTCGCGCCGTCCCCGCACGCCGACTCCTACGTCAAGCTCGTGTTCCTGCCCGGCGTCGGCGCGACCGCCTCGGGCGCCGACGTGCTCGCCTCGTGGACCACCCCCGACGGGCGGGTCGACATGGACGCCGCCCGCGCCGCCCTCCCGCCCGAGCACCAGCCGCGCATGCGCACCTACACCGTCCGCGGCTTCGACGACCTCGAGCTCACGCTCACGATCGACCTCGTCGTGCACGGCGCCGACGGCATCGCCGGCCCGTGGGCCGCCACCGCCGCACCCGGCGACGAGGTCGTCGTCGTCGGCCCCGGCGGCGGCTACTCCCCCGACCTCACCGCCGACCACCACCTGCTCGCCGGCGACGCCTCGGCGCTGCCCGCGATCGCCGTCGCCCTCGAGCGGCTCGGCGGCGCCGCCTCGGGTCACGCCGTGCTGGAGGTGCACGACCGCGCCGAGGAGCAGGCCCTGCACGTCCCGGACGGCATCGCCCTGCACTGGGTGCACGCCGGCGACGCCGCCCCCGGCGCGGGGCTGGTCGCGGCCGTCCGGTCGCTGCCGTGGCCCGTCGGGCGGGTGCACGCGTTCGTGCACGGCGAGGCCGGGTCCGTGCGCGAGCTGCGCCGGTACCTGCGGGTCGAGCGCGGGCTCGGCAAGGCCGACCTGTCGATCTCGGGCTACTGGCGGCTCGGCGCCGACGACGAGGGCTGGCGCGCGGGCAAGCGCGACTGGCTGCGCGGGATCGAGGACGCCGAGGCGGCCGCGGGCCTGGACTGACCCCGGGCGGCCGGCGGCGGGCGGGCCGGCGGCGAGTGACTACGAAACGGGTCGAGTGCCTATCCGGCGGGTAGGCACTCGACCCGTTCGGTGTTCGCTCGGCGCGCCGGCGCGCCCGCGCGCCGTCAGGCGTCCGGGGCCACGTGCCAGGGGCGGGCGGGGTCCGTCGCGCGGGGGGCCGCGGCGACCTCGATCGCGTAGGTCGCCGGCGGCGGGCCGTCCGGCACCGGGCCGAGGTAGCGGTGCCCGGTCATCCGGCACCACGCCGGCAGGTCGATCGGCGCCACCGGGTCCGACGTCGTCAGGTGCACCACCGTGCCGGGCGCGAGCTCGCGGGCGCGGGCGCGCAGCAGCACCAGCAGGCGGGCGCAGCCGAGGTCGCCGCCGTCGACGTGCACGGGGGCGCGCGGCGCGTCGTCCGGCGGGGTGGGCACGGGGGGACTGTACCGAGGCGCGCCGGGGCGGCGGCTCAGCCGACCGCCGTCGCGCTCCCCGTCGACCGCGACGGCGCCGCGTGGCCGCCGACGGTCGGCCCGCCCGCGCCGGACCCGGTGCCGCCCGGCGCCGGCTCGTCCCGCTGGGCCACCAGGCCCTCCGGCTCGCGGGAGCCGGACCCGCCGGCCGGGCCGCCGACGCCGACCGCCCCCGCCACCAGCGCCGCGGCCACCTCGCGCGGGTCCCCCGTCGCGGACAGCGACCTGAGGTGCGCGAGCGCCTCGGCCGCGTCGCACCCCCGCTGCGCCATGACGACGCCGACGGCGCGGTCGAGCACGACCCGGGACCGGCTTCCGGCCAGCAGGTCGTCCATGGTCTGCGCGAGCTCGATGATCTCGTCCCGGGCCGCGACGACGGCCGCGAGGCCGTGCGCCAGACCGAGCGCGCGCGGCGTGACCGCGGCCCAGTCCGGCGCCTCCGGCGAGTAGAGCGACAGGTGCACGGTGACGTGCCCGTAGGTGCCCGGCACGACGAGGGCCGACCGGAAGCCCTGCACCCGGCAGGCGTGGCTCCACACCGGCCACCGGTCGTCGGCGGCGACGTCCGGGACGGCGACGGGCGCGCCGCTCGACCGGACGAGGTAGCGCGGCCCGAGCCGGCCGCGGTCCTGGACCGCGTCGCACCGCGCGACGGCGACGGATGCCGCGGAGAGCCACCGGTCGCAGCCGCGCACGGTCGCGGCGGAGCAGGCGGAGGCGGTGACGCCCAGGGTGCGGGCGGCGTGGTGCGTGAGGGTGTGGATCAGCGCGTCCAGCGAGGCGTCGGCGTCGACCCGCACGACCTCGTCGGACCCTCGGGTGGTCATGGTGCGGTCCTGACGTGGTGGGAGCGCGCTGCGCGGCGCTGCACAGGCCGTCATTTTCCGCCCCCGCGGCCGCGCCCGCCACCCGGGCGGGCGGAGCGTCCGGGGCCAGGGCGTTCGTCTTACCTACCAACCGGTAGGTAGAGTGGCGACCGGTCCGACGGCGGACCGGCCGGACCCGCGCCGCGCGCGGGCACCCGGCTTCGCGCGACGAAGGGTGAACCGGTGGACGAGCTCCTGTTCGGTGCGGCGTACTACGACGAGTACATGCCGACGGACCGGATCGAGACGGACGTCGAGATGATGAAGGCGGCCGGGATCACCGTCGTCCGCATCGCCGAGTCGACGTGGAGCACGCTCGAGCCGCAGCCCGGCGTCTTCGACTTCGCGCACGTCGACCGCGCGCTGGACGCGTTCGAGGCGGCGGGCATCCACGTGATCGTCGGGACGCCCACCTACGCGGTGCCGGCGTGGCTCGTGCAGTCCCACCCGGACGTGCTGGCCACCACCCGCGCCGGCGAGGGCCGGTACGGCGCCCGGCAGATCATGGACATCACGAACCCGACCTACCTGTTCCACGCGGAGCGGGTCATCCGCGAGCTGATGCAGCACACGGCGCACCGCCGCGGCGTCATCGGGTTCCAGATCGACAACGAGACCAAGTACCACGAGACCGCCGGCCCCGCGGTGCAGCGCCGGTTCGTGAAGTACCTGCGCGAGGAGTTCGGCGGCGACCTGGCCGCCCTGAACGCGGCGTTCGGCCTGGACTACTGGTCGAACCGCGTCGACGCCTGGGAGGACTTCCCGGACGTGCGCGGCACGATCAACGGATCCCTGGGTGCGGAGTTCGACAAGTTCCGCCGCCGCCTGGTCGAGGAGTTCCTCGCCTGGCAGGCGGGGATCGTGCGTGAGTACGCCCGCGCGGACCAGTGGGTCACGCAGAACTTCGACTTCGACTGGACCCCGGGCTGGTCGTACGGCCTGCAGCCGGCGGTCGACCACTTCAGGGCCGCCCCGACCGTCGACATCGCGGGCGTGGACATCTACCACCCGACGCAGTCCCGGCTCACGGGCAAGGAGATCGCGTTCGGCGGCGACATGACCCGCTCGATCAAGGGCGGCGCGAACTACCTGGTGCTGGAGACGCAGGCGCAGGGCCAGATCGCCTGGCTCCCCTACCCGGGCCAGCTGCGCCTCCAGGCGTACAGCCACCTGGCCAGCGGGGCCGACGGCCTCATGTACTGGCACTGGCACTCGATCCACAACTCGTTCGAGACGTACTGGCGCGGCCTGCTGTCGCACGACCTGCAGCCCAACCCGACGTACGAGGAGGCGGGGGTCTTCGGGCGCGAGGCGCAGCGGGTCGGCTCGTCGCTCATCCACCTGCGCAAGCACAACCGCGCGGCGATCATGGTGAGCAACGAGGCCCTGACGGCCCTGAAGTGGTTCACGATCGAGGTCGGCTTCATCGACGGCGTGTTCGGGTCGTCGATCGGCTACAACGACGTGCTGCGCTGGGTGTACGACGCGCTGTTCGACCTGAACGTCGAGGTCGACTTCGTGTCGGTCGACGACGAGGACCTGTCGCGGTACGACCTGCTCGTGGCGCCGGTGCTCTACGCCGCCCCGCAGGCGACGGTCGACCGGCTGGCGGCGTACGCGCGCGGCGGCGGCCACCTGGTGACCACGTTCCGCACGGCGGTGGCCGACGAGTACGTCAAGGTCTGGCACGACACCGCGCCGCACGGCCTCACCGAGGTCACCGGCGTGACCTACAACCAGTACACGGTGCCCGCCGACGGCGTGGGCCTGGCGCTGCACGGCGACCTGGCCGCGGTGCCGGGCGCGGCCGAGGGCGCCGCGGCGGGCGCGCAGGCGTTCCTGGAGCTGCTGAACCCCGACGGCGCGGAGGTGCTGGCGTCCTACGACCACCCGGCGTGGGGCTCGTACGCGGCGATCACGCGGAACCGGGTCGGCGACGGGTCGGCCCTGCACCTCGGGACGATGACCTCGCCCGAGCTGCTCCGCGCGGCGCTGACCCTGGCGGTCCGGGACGCGGGCCTCGCGGACTGGGCGCAGGACCTGGCCGGCACGGTGTCGGTCCGCCGCGGGACCAACGCCGCGGGGAACGCGGTCACCTACCTGCTCAACTACTCGGCCGCGCCGGTCACGCTGGCCGCGCCGGTGGCGGGGCGGTCGGTGCTGGCGGACGGCGCGGCGGTGGCCGCGGGCGACGAGCTGGAGATCGGGCCCTGGGACCTGGTGGTCCTGGAGTCCTGACCGGGCACCGGGCGGTCCTCGCGCACGACTAGGGTCGTGCGCGAGGACGGCCCGGACGGAAGCAGGAGACGTGACGACGCAGCAGCAGGACCCGCCGGCGGTGCGCCGCCGGGTCCGCCTGACCCCGGAGCAGCGCCAGGCGCAGATCCTCGAGGCGGCCACCCGGCTGATCGCCCGGCACGGGTTCACCGGGATGGCGCTGGCCGACGTGGCGCAGGAGGTCGGGCTCACCCAGGCCGGCCTGCTGCACCACGTGGGCTCCAAGGAGGGCCTGCTGGAGCTGGTCGTCTCGCAGCTGTACGACCGGCGCGGGACGCCGGACGACTACGTGGCCACCGGCGACCCGGCCGCGACGCACCCGGACGGGATCTCGCTGCCGGGGTACTTCCGGTTCCTCGTCGCGTTCAACGCCGCGCGCCCGGAGCTGCTCCGGCTGTACACCGTGCTGGGGGTCGAGGCGTCGTCGCCGGAGCACCCGGCGCACCCGTACTTCCTCGACCGCCCGGACCAGGTGTGGGGGTTCTACCGCGGGTTCGCCTGGCGGCTGCCGCCCGAGGTCGGCCCGTTCGACGGGCTGCGCGACCTGGTCGAGATGACGATCGAGGCGATGGACGGGCTGCAGATCCGGTCGTTCCGCCGCCCGGCCGTCGACCTGGCGACGGAGTGGGCGAAGTTCGAGCGGGTGCTCTACCCGGCGCCGGTGTGGGACGGGTACCGCTGAGGCGGCACCCGTCCCGGGGGCGTCAGCCGCGCGTCACACCCCGCCGCGCAGGGCCGCGATGGGCTCGACCCGCGCGGCCTTGAGCGCCGGGTAGACGCCGGCGAGCAGCCCGACCACGCCGCCGCCCGCGGCGGCCAGCAGGACCACGCCCAGGTGCAGGATCGGCGTCCAGGACTGCGCCGCAGAGACCGCCACCACGACGGCGACGCCCAGCGAGGCGCCGACCATGCCGCCGAGCAGGCCGACGGTCGCGGACTCCAGCACGAACTGGGCCGCGATGTCCCGGCGCCGCGCGCCGAGCGCCCGGCGCAGGCCGATCTCCCCGGTCCGCTCCATGACCGACAGCAGCGTCACGTTGGCGATGCCGAGCCCGCCGATGAGCAGGGCGACGCCGCCGAGGGCCAGGAAGATCGTGCTGATGTCGGCCTGCACGTCCTCGCGGACGCCGCCGGACCCGCCGGGGACCTGGACGGTGACCGTCTCGGGGGTGTTGGGCGACAGCGCGACCGGCAGCTGCTCCCCCACGACCGGGCCCGCGCCGACCGCGATCCGCAGGTGCAGCTCTTCCGGCGCCGCGAGGCCGAAGTCGGCCCGCGCCGTGCCGGCCGGCAGCACGACGGCGTCCCGCAGGTCGGTGCGCCGCTGCATGCCGTCGACGATGCCGATGACCGTGTAGGCGCGGTCGCCGATGAACACCGACGGCTGCCGGTCCACCCGGGACACCCCGAGCCGGTCGGCGGCGCGCGCGCCGAGGACGACCACCCGGTCCGCCCGGGCGTCGTGGCCGGCGTCGAAGAACCGGCCGGTGACGACCTCGCCCCGGACGGCGTCGAGCAGGCCGCCGGTGCCGGCGAGCACGGTGACGGAGGTCGTGGCGGGCGCGGACGGGTCGTTGACCGGGACGGCGGTGACCGCGGCGCCGTCGACGTCGACCGGCGCGACGAGCCCGGCGGCCTCGACGCCCGCGAGGCGCTCGGCGCGCTCGGCGGCGTCCCAGGGCAGGGCCGCGGTGGCGCGCTGGCTGCCGTCGGCGCCGCGGGTGGTGCTCGCGGTGGCCATCGCCTGGGTGGCGGCGACGGCGTCGAACCGCCGGGCGATCTGGCCGGCCGCGGTCTGCGCGAGCCCGACGGTCACGACGACCGAGGCGATGCCGAGGACGGTGCCCAGGATCGTGAGGAACAGCCGGGCGGGCCGGGCGTCGATGCCGGCGGCGGACTCCCGGACCAGGTCGCGCAGGCCGAACCGGTCGCCGCGCGGGACGTCGCGCCGCGGGGCCTCGAGCGCGGGGGCGGTCACGCGAGCTCCGTCAGCAGGCCGTCGGCGATCCGGACCCGGCGCCGGGCGCGGGCGGAGACGACGTCGTCGTGGGTGATGACCACGAGCGTGAGCCCGTCGGCGTGCAGCTCGTCGAACAGGTCGAGCACCTCCGCGGAGTTGTGGGTGTCCAGGTTGCCGGTGGGCTCGTCGGCGAGCAGCACGCCCGGGGACGCGACCACGGCCCGGGCGACGGCGACGCGCTGCCGCTCGCCGCCGGACAGGGTCGTCGGCAGGAACGTCAGCCGGTGGCCGAGGTGCACCCGGTCGAGCGCGGCGAGCGCCCGGGCCCGCCGCTCGGCCCGGGGGACGCCGCTGTACAGCGTGGCGAGCAGGACGTTGTCGAGGACGGTGCGGTGCGGCAGCAGGTGGAACTGCTGGAACACGAAGCCGATCCGCCCGCCGCGCAGCGCCGTGCGCCGCGCCTCCGTGGCCGCGGACGTCGGCTCGCCGTCGAGCAGGTACTCCCCCGACGTCGGCCGGTCGAGCAGGCCGAGCAGGTGCAGCAGCGTCGACTTGCCGGAGCCGGACGGCCCGACCACGGAGAGGTAGTCGCCGCGGTCGACGCGCAGGTCGCTCGGGCGCAGCGCGAGCACGGGCGGGTCGCCGGGGAACTCCCGGGCGACCCCGCGCAGCTCGACGACGGGCGGGACGCCGCCGGCCGCGGCGGCGTCGCCCGCGCCGAGGACGTCCGCGTCCCCGCCCGCGAGCAGGTCGAGCGCGGTCACGCGTCGGCGTCCTCGTCGTCGGCCGCGTCGGTCGCCTCGTCGCCGGCGCCGGCGGACCCGCCGGACTCGCCGATGACCACGAGGTCGCCCTCGGCCAGGGCCGCGCCGCCCGCCCCGGTGACCTCGACGTAGCCCCCCGCGGCGAGGCCGGTCTCGACCTCGACGAGCGCGGTCGTGCCGTCGTCCGCCATGACCTCGACCCGGGACTCGCCGCCCGGGCCGGCGGTCAGCGCGGCGAGCGGCACGGCCAGCACGGCGCCGCCGGTGGAGGACACCGGGATGCTGACCCGGACGTTGCTGCCCTGGAGCGCGGCGACCTGCTCGGGGGTGAGCTCACCGGGGAGCAGGGTGACGGTGGACCGGCCGGAGCCGGCGTCGCCGGACCCGCCGCCGCCGTCGCCGGACCCACCGGACCCGCCCGACGCGCCGGACCCGCCGTCGCCGCCGCCCGAGCCGCCGGACGCGCCGGCCGCCTCGATCGCGCTGATCGTCACCGGGAACTCCTGGCCGTCGAGCACGGCCGTGCCGGTCGCCCCGACCGCGAGCAGCGCCGCGTCGGCGCGCGCCGCGGTCGCGACGACCTGGAGGGTCGCCCCGGACACGCTCATCACGGAGCCCTCGACCGTGCCGCCGCGGCGCACCGAGACGGCGTCGACCCGGCGCGGCAGCGTCTCGAGGAACACGACCTCGCTCGCCGGCAGCGCGACGACCGTGGCGTCCTGCGCCTCGGCCAGGGCCTCGCGGGCGTCGGCGAGGCCGTCCCGCGCGGCGGTGAGCGACGCGCGTTCGCCGGAGGTGTTCGGCGCGGCGTCGAGTGCGGCGCGGGCGGCCTGCGCCACGCCGACGGCGTCGCGCGCGTCCTCGACGGCGGCCTGGCGGCGCGCGGCCTCGCCCGGCGTGCAGCCGTCGGCGGGGCAGCTGTCCAGCTCGACCTGGGCCACGACGACCGCGCGCTCCGCGGACCGCACGGCGGCGTCCGCGGACGCCACCTCGGAGCCGGCCGTCCCGGAGCCCGCGGACGCGAGCGCCCCCTCGGCCGCGCTGACCTCGGCCTGCGCCGACCGCACGGCCCGCTCGGCGTCGGTCACGGCCCGGGCCGCGTCCTCCGACGGCGACGGCGCCGGGTAGCCCGCGCGCCGGTACAGCTCGGCGACGCCGGTCGCGGTGGCGCGGTCGTACACGTCCGAGGCGGCGTCGCCGGCGGGGATGCCGAGGGCGCCGAGCGCGGCCTTGAGCTGGAGCACGTCGGGGCCGGAGACGCCCAGGGCGAGCGTGCGGTAGGTGGGCAGGCCGCCGGGCAGCACGAGCACGGGCCGGCCCGCGATCTCCAGCGCCACCGAGCCGGCTTCGAGGGTCGCCCCGACCTCCGGCACCTGGCCGGTGACCACGGCGCGCTCGCCCAGGTCGGCGGTCTCGACCCGCAGGTCGACCGCGCCGTCGAACACCACGTCCCCGCGGACGGTCACGTCGTTGCTCAGCTCGCGGCTCTCCACCGGGACCGTGATCGGCCCGGCCTCGGGCGGGGCCGTCCGGGCGGCCGCCTCCGCCGGGTTCAGCACGAGGCGTGACAGGCCGAGGCCCGCGACGAGGCTGACCACGGCGACGCCCGCGAGGACGACGAGGGTGCGGTTGCCGGTGCGCCAGGACCGCGGCGCGGTCTCCGGCGCGGGGTCGCCGCCCGGCGCGGCGGGGTCGGTCGGGACGAGGTCCTGCCCAGCGCTCACGTCACTTCCCCCGCGCGGCGGTGGCGGCGGCGGCCCACGCCTCGAGCTCGTCGGCGTGCTGGTCCACGAACTCCTGCTGCAGCTCGTGGTCGACCTTGGTCCGCTCCGCCTGGTAGTCGACCTGCTCCTGGCAGCCGAAGTCGGCGACGGCCTGGCCGATCTCCTTCTCGGTGAACGCCTTCACCGCGGCCTCGTCGACCTCGGGCGCCGGCGGCCCGTCCGGCTCGGCCGTCCAGTCCCAGGTCTCCACCTGCGCCTGGTACTCCGGGTCCTCCCAGCCCTGCAGGGCGTTCCACTCGGTGTAGAGCGCGTCGGTCGCCGTGTTCACGTCGGTGAGCGCGTCGTAGCCCTCGTCGGCCATGCAGGACGCCCAGTCGGCGTCGAGCTCGGCGAACCGCGGGTCGGCCTGCGCGGCCTCGTAGAACCGGTTCATCTCGTCCTGCACGCCGGCGAACTCGTCGGAGACGCCGCCGCCCTCGTACACCTCGTGCTGGGCGGCGCCGTAGCAGCCGGCCGTCGTCCAGTCGTACTCCTGGTCCTCCGAGCCGTCGCCCTCGATCGGCGGCCCGTACAGCGCCTCGGACCAGGCGGCGGCCTCGCTCTCGGACATGGCCGCGACGTAGTCCGCGTTCGGGTCCACCCACTCGGTGCCGTCCTCCGGGACGGCGTCCGCGTTGCCCCACGGGTCCGTGCTGATCCCGTAGCCGTACTGCTCGGCGAACTCCCGGGTGCCCCACTCGACGTCGAGGTCGTCGGAGGCGACGACGGTGCCGCCGTTGTTCTCGGCCGGGACGTAGTCGAAGCCCTCCTCGGCCATGCACGCGGAGACCAGCTCCTCGACCCGGCGGTTCTGCCGGTCGCTCTCGGCCTGCATCTCCTCCTGGCTCCGCTCGTCCTCGTCGTACGAGTAGCCGAAGATCCGCGCCTGGTACTCGTCGAGCGGGCCGGGGGTCCACTCCGCCGAGCCGGAGGAGCTGCCGCCGCCGCCGTCCCCGCCGGAGCACCCGGCGAGCGCGAGGACCGCGAGCGCGGCGACGGCCGCGGGACGGAGGGATCGGGAGGGGGTCATGGTGCGGCCTTTCGGTCGGTGGCGGCGTCGGCTGCCCCACCGACGCGCGTGCCCAGCATGGCGTGGACGACCCGGCCCGCGTGGGCGTTTCGGGAGATCAGCACGCATCCGTCGTACCGCGCGTCCACCGGCGACGACGCTAGCGGCGGCGCGGGGCCACCCACGTCCACCCCCGGGCTGACGTGGGTGGCGGCCCCGTCCGCCGCCGGGCGGACCTGCGGGTCCGCGCGCCGGGGACGACGACGGCCCGGGCCCCCGTGCGGAGGGGACCCGGGCCGTCGGGGCGCGCCGGCGCTCAGTGCATCGCGACCGGCGCCTCGGCGTCGGCGGGCGGCCGCCGGACGAGCAGCGACGCGACGACCGCGACCAGCGCGACGACCCCGCCCCAGAGGAACGCCCCCCGCACGCCCGCGGCGGTGGCGGTGAGCGGGTCGGCGCCCTCCGCCAGCCGGGCGGCAGTCGTGGTCGACAGCACGGTGATGAACAGCGCGGTGCCCGCCGCCCCGGCGAGCTGCTGGAGCGTGTTCACGATCGCGCTGCCGTGCCCGTACAGGTCGCGCGGCAGGGAGCCGAGCGCCGACGTGAACAGCGGCGTGATCATGAACGCCAGCCCGATGCTGAGCAGGGTGTGCACGGCCACGACCGCCCCGGCCGGGGTGCCCGGGTGCAGGGTGGACAGCAGCCACAGGGCGACGCTCAGCGCGAGCACGCCGGGGGTGACCAGCGGGCGCGGCCCGAACCGGTCGAACAGCCGGCCGACGAGGGGCGACAGCGCGCCCATCACCAGGCCGCCCGGGAGCAGCAGCAGGCCGGTCTCCAGGGTGCCGAGCGCGAGGACGTCCTGCAGGAAGATCGGCAGCACGATCAGGGCGCCGAACATCGCCATGAACCCGATCACCAGCACGAGCGCCGACACGGTGTACGAGCGGCGGGCGAACACGCGCAGGTCCATGAGCGGGCCGTCGTGCGTGCCCTGCAGCCGGACCTGCCGCAGCGCGAACGCCGCGAGGGCCAGGACGCCCACCGCGATCGGGATCCACGGCGCGACGACGGTGTGCCCGCCGGCGGACTCGCCGATGCTGGACAGGCCGAAGATCAGCGCGCCGAACCCGACCGCCGACATGAGCAGGGACAGCACGTCGAGCCGGTGGTCGGACGGCTCGGTGACGTCCCGGACCTTCCACGCGCCGAGCGCGAGCGCGATCCCGGCGATCGGCAGCATGACCAGGAAGATCCACCGCCAGGACAGCTGGGACAGCACGAGGCCGGAGATCGTCGGGCCGATGGCGGGGGCCACCGAGATGACGATCGAGATGGTGCCCATGGTGCGGCCGCGGATGCTCGGCGGGACCAGGGTGAGCGCGGTCGTCATGAGCAGCGGCAGCATCACGGCGGTGCCGCTCGCCTGCACGACGCGGCCCGCCAGCAGCGCGCCGAAGCCGGGCGCGGCGGCGGCGAGCGCGGTGCCCGCGACGAACAGCGACATCGCCGTGATGAAGATCGGCCGCAGCCGGAACCGGTTCATGATCCAGCCGGTCGCCGGGATGACGACGGCCATGGTCAGCATGAACCCCGTGGTCAGCCACTGGCCGGTCGCGGCGGTGACGCCCATCTCCTCCATGAGCACCGGCAGGGCGACGCCCATCGCGGTCTCGTTGAGGATGACGGTGAAGCCGGCGACGAGCAGCAGGCCGATGAGGGTGCGGTCGCCGGGCGCGAGCCGGACGGGCGCGGCGGGGGCCGGCGCGGTCGGCGCGGCGACCGGCCCGGCGCCGGGCGCGTGGTCGCGCACCGCGGTGTCGTCGTGCGTGGTCATGGGTCTCCCTCGCGGGTGGGGTCGGCGGTGAGGTGCGCGCGAGCGGGTCCGCGGCGAGGCCGCCGGACGCCCGAGGGAGGCGCACGTCGGGACCAACGTCCCGGACGCACCCGATGATTCCCGCGCGGCGCCGCGGTGTCTCCGGGTTTTCCGTCGGCGGTCGACCTCGGGCGGGGTGTCGCTAGGCTGGCCAGGTCGGGTCGTCGGAGTCATGAGGTGGGGGATGGTCGATCGCGCCGCCCTGCTCGCGGCCCTGACGGCGACCGCCGCGCAGGGTGCCGGCAGCGGCACGCTCGTCGGGCGGCTGTGCGAGGCCGCCCGCGTCGTCGCGGACGCGGACGGCGCCTCGATCGCGCTCACGCCCGACCGCCGGGACTACGCCAGCCGGTCGGTGCTGTGGGCGACGGACGCGGTCGCGGCCCGCATCGAGCAGATCCACGACGTCGTCGGCCGCGGCCCGGCGTCGGACGTCGTGCGCACGGACGAGGCCGTGAGCCTGGCGCTCGCCGACACCGGGACCACCTGGCCGGAGTTCGCGGAGATGACCACGCGGCACACGCCGGCGGTGCTGCTCGCGGCCGTCCCGCTGCACGCCGGTGCCGGCGTGCTCGGGGTGCTCACGCTCTACCGGTCGCGGCCGGGCCCGCTCGCGGGCGACCTGGCGGACCTGGGCTTCGTCGCCGACGTCATCGCGGTCGCGGTGCTCGACGGGACGACCCCCGGGACCACCCCGCCGTCCGCCTCCTGGGACGAGCGGTCCGCGATCCACCAGGCCGCCGGCATGGTCATGGCCCAGCTGGCCGTCCCCGCCGACGACGCCCTCGCGCTGCTGCGCGCCCACGCCTTCGCCCTCGACCGCACGCTGCCCGAGGTGGCGCACCAGGTCCTGGACCGCACGTTGGAGTTCCGTCCCGAGGAGGGGCCGTGACCGGCACCGACCCGCACCGCACCACCCCGTCCCTACCCGCCGCCGGAGCGTGACATGACCACCTCGACCTCCATGGCGGCGCTCACCAGCGGCCTCGCCGCGCTCGCGGACCAGCAGGACGCGGTCAGCGCCCTCTCCACCGCCGTCGCGGCCGCCGCCGAGGCGCTGCACGCCGACGTCGGCGTCGTCGTCGCCGAGGACGTCGCCGACCCGTCCGCGGGCCGGCTCGACCTGCTCGCCGCGTCCTCGCACGCCGCCGACGCGCTCGAGACCTACCAGCTGCAGGTCGGCTCCGGCCCCTGCCTCGACGCGGTCCACGGCGACCGGGACGTCTCCGTGGTCGGCGAGACGATGCTGCGCACCCGCTGGCCCGACCTCGGCTCCGCGCTGACCCGCGCGGGCTACCGGGCCGCCCACGCCCTGCCCATGCGCTGGCGGGGGCAGCCGTTCGGCGCGCTCAACCTGTTCCTGACCCGCGCGCACCCCCTCACCGCGGACGAGCGGGCGACCGCCCGGGGGTTCGCCGACATCGCGGCCGTCGCCATCGTGCACGCGGACGACCGGCCGGACCTCGACGCCCTCGCGCGCGCCGTGCGGTCGACGGCCGCGCACCGCGCGCTGGTGGAGCAGGCCAAGGGCGCGGTGCGCTACCTGCTGGAGGTCGAGGAGGGCGAGGCGTTCGCGGTGCTCATGCGCCGGGCCCGGGTCACCGGGCAGCCGGTCACCGTGGTGGCGCGGGAGCTCGCGGACGCCGTCGCGGCGGGCGAGCGGCCGGACTGGCTGCCGGCGGGCTGACGGGCCGCGGGACGGCCGGGTCGCCGGGCCGGTCGGGCCGGGGCGCTCAGCCCGCCGGCGGCGCGTCCTCGTCCGCCGGCCCGCGGGGGCGCGGCGCGCCGTCCCAGCTCGCGCGGGGCAGCACCACCGCGGCGGCGAGCCACTCGGCGACCTCGACCGCGGCGGCGCCGCTGCGCGCCGCCAGCTCCCGGACCACCCGCTCGGCCGTCGGCGCGTCGCACCCCTGCGCGGCCATGACGATCCCGACCGCCAGGTCGACGCGGTCCCGCTCGCGCCGGGCGCGACCGCCGAGCCGCTCCCCCACCGCGCCGTCGGCCAGCCGCAGCCGCGCGCGCACGTCGACGGCCACGGCCCCCGCCAGGCGCACGGCGGTGGCGAGGTCGACGGGCGTCCAGTCCCGCAGGCGGGCCGAGTAGAAGTTCACGGCGATCTCGCTGCGCGGGCCCACGGTGACGGGCACCGCGACGAACGAGTCGAACTCCTCCACCGCGAACCGCTCGCGCCACGCCGGCCACCGCCGCTCGCCCGCCAGGTCGGGCAGCACCACCGGCGCCATGCCGCGCATCGCGGAGATGCACGGGCCGTCCTGCGCCCGCACCTCGACATCGTCGCACCGCCGGGCCCGCGCGCTGCTGCTGCCCGCGCGCACCGTGGTGCCGAAGTCCCGGAACGTGATGCTCGCGTGCGCGCCGGGACCCATCGAGTCGGCGGCGCCGCGGGCATGGCGCTCCAGGTAGGTCGCCATGCCGCCCCCTGGACCCGAGGATGCTCTGCGCTCCCCTCCACCGTCCCACCTCGGGGGCGGCGGCACCAGGGCGCGCGGCGGCGCGGGCCGGGGCGGCGCGGGGCCGCGTGGTGCCCCCGGCGGGGTTCGAACCCGCACTGGGCCGGGTTTAAGCCGGCTGCCTCTGCCGGTTGGGCTACGGGGGCCGCGCCCATCCTGCCAGCACGACGGAGCCCGCCCACCCTCGCGGGTGGACGGGCTCCGGTGCTGCGGGCCGTGCGAGTCGCGTCAGGCCTTGGCGGCCGGCTTCGCCTCGGCGGGCGAGCCGTCGGCCGGCGAGGTGTCGTCGGCCTTGCCGGCGCCCGAGGGCTTCACCTCGGCGCCGGGCACCGCGGCGTGGTCCTCGTCCTTGGCCGGGGCGGCGACGGGCGCGGCCTCGGGCTTCGGCTTCGGCGGCACGGACGCGGCGCGGAACTCCGCGCGCGGGTCGTGGATCGAGCCGAGGGCGACGGTCTCGCGGCGCCACAGCAGGTTCGCGGTCCAGCCGGACATGATCGCGATCTTGCGGTTCAGGGTCGGCATCGCCATGACGTGGTACGAGCGGTGCAGGACCCAGGCGAAGAAGCCGCGGACCTTGATCTTGCCGAGGAACTGGGCGACGCCCTTGTACATGCCGAGGGACGCGACCGCACCGATGTTCTTGTGCTTGTAGTCGGTCGGCTCGGCGCTGCGCAGGACGCGGGCCAGGTTGTCCGCCAGGTGCGTCGCCTCGCGGATCGCGTGCTGCGCGTTCGGCGGGCAGAACGAGCCCGGGTTGTACAGGTCCGGCACCGCGGCGCAGTCGCCGGCCGCGTAGGCGTCCGGGACGACGTGGCCGTCGGCGTCCGCGATCTGCAGCGTGGCGAGCGTGGTGACGCGCCCCATCTTGTCGAGCGGCAGGTCGGAGTTCTGCAGCACCGGGTTGGCCTTGACGCCCGCGGTCCACACGATGGTCTCGGAGTCGAACTCGGTCTTGTCCGAGAGCACGACGTGGCCGTCGACGCACGAGTTGAGGAACGTGGAGAGGTAGACCTCGATGCCGCGCTTGCGCAGCTGCTCCAGGGTGTAGCCGCCGAGCTCCTCGGAGACCTCCGGGAGGATGCGGCGCGAGCCCTCGACCAGCACGAAGCGCAGGTCGTCGGCGCTGAGCGACGGGTAGTGCTTGACCGCGTCGCGGGCCATGTCCTCGACCTCGGCGATCGCCTCGACGCCGGCGAACCCGCCGCCGACGAAGGTGAAGGTCAGCATCCGGCGGCGCAGCTCCGGGTCCCAGGTGGACGACGCGCGGTCGATCCGGCCCAGGACGTGGTTGCGGACGGCGATGGCCTCCTCGACGTTCTTGAAGCCGATGGCCTGCTCCGCGAGGCCCGGGATCGGGAGCGTGCGGGCGACCGAGCCGAGGCCCACGATCAGGTGGTCGTAGGTGATCCAGTACGGGTCGCCCTCCTCGGGCGTGATCTGGACCTTGCGCTCGGCGTGCTTGATCTCGGAGACCTTGCCCTGCAGCGCGTCGATGCCCTTGAGGGCGCGACGGTGCGGGGCGACGACGTAGCGCGCGTCGATCGAGCCGGCGGCGGCCTCGGGCAGGAACGGGGCGTAGGTCATGTACGGGCGCGGGTCGACCACGACGATCGCGGCCTCCCGGTTGCCCAGGCGACGACGGAGCCGGCGGGCCGAGTACAGCCCCACGGACCCGCCGCCGAGGATGACGATGCGCGGCACCTTGCGGGACGGGGTCCCGGACTGCGGCGCCAGGGTCGTGGCGGTGGACTCAGACATAGGTCCAACGGTACGTCCCATGACTTAGGGAAGGCGAACCAGGGGCACGTGATTCTGGGCACAAGGTCCCGGGTTCGGGCGTCGTGGCCGGTCAGGGAGCGGCGGTGGCGGCGTTCTGCTGGGTCGCCGCGGCGGTGCCGCCGGGACCTCCGTCCCGGGTGCTGGACTGCGCGGCGGCCGCGGCGGCGTCGGGGTCCTCGGCGGGGGCGGCCGACGGGTCCGCGGAGGGTCCCGCGGAGGGGCCGGTCGCGGGCTCCTCCTCCGCGCTCCGGTCGACGATCGCGGGGGCCTTGGCGAACGGACGCGGCGGGACCCGCGGCTCCGTGGTGAGCACGTCG
>NZ_DASQCJ010000164.1:0-7425 GCF_035634735.1 Cellulomonas sp. | reverse complement strand
GGGTAGTGCGCCCGGCGCGCCCACGCGTCCTCGAAGCCGACGACCGCGTCCTGGCGCGCCGTGAGCACCAGCCCGGGGCGGGTGAACGGCTCCGGGTCGGCGTCCTCGGGCTCGCGGTCGAGCGCGTAGCGGGCGGCGATGCGGTCGAGCGCCTGCTGGTCGGCGGCGAGCAGCCCGGGGCGGACGTGCGCGAGGAACGCGCGGGCGTGCGCCACCGACTGCACGACGGCGCCCTGGGCGTAGTCCGACGCGGCCCCGCCGGCCAGCGCCAGCGCCTCGGGGTCGGTGCGGAGCACCGTGGCGGGCGGGACGGTCCGGTGGGCGTGCTCGGCGACGAACACGCCCGCGATGGTCGCCAGCCCCAGCACGCGCTGCCGCCGGTCGTGCGCCACCTGCCGCGCGACCATGCCGCCGAACGACTGCCCGAGGACCGCGAACGGCTGGTCGCCGATCCGGCGGTCCAGCTCCGCCTCCACCGCGGCCACCACGTCCTGGGTGCTCGCGACGTCGCCCACGGGCGTCCCGCCGGCGCCGGGCAGGTCCAGGTAGAGCCGGCGCCACCCGCCGGCCGCCTCGACGACGGGGTCCAGCGGCAGCAGCAGCCGGTGGTCGACGCCGAAGCCGTGCAGCAGGACGAGCGGCGTCCCGGTCCCTCGTTCGATCACGTTCACCGGCGCACCGTAGCGCCCGGCACCGACACCCGGGCCGGCGCCGTCACTGCAGCCCGAACCCGCCGTCCGAGGTCAGCACCTGCCCCACCACCCACGACCCGGCCGGGCTCACGAGCCACCCGATCAGCCGCGCGGGGTCGGCGGGCTCGCCCCAGCGCCCGAACGGGGTCGCGGCCCGCAGGGCGTCGAGCTCGGCCAGGGGCCGGTCGGTCGACCCGGGGTCCAGGTACCCGGTGTTCACCGGCCCCGGGTTCACGGTGTTGAGCACGACCCCGACGTCCAGGAGCTCGGCCGCCACCGTGGCCGTCACCCCCGCCAGCGCGGCCTTGGACGTGGCGTACGCGACCTCGCCGCGCATCGGCCCGTGCTGCTGCCCGGACGTCATCCAGACGACCTTCGGCGCGCCGGCGGGGTCGGCCGGCGCGGTCCGCTCGCGCCGCTCGCCCGGTCGGGTCCCCGCCGGCGGCGCGGCCGCGAACCGGCTCGCGAACCGCTGCGTGAGCTGGATCGTCGACCGGGTGTTGGCCTGCCAGAACGCGTCGAGCACGTCGGGCGTCATGTCGAGGACGGAGCCGTCGCCGCCGCTGCGGGCGTGGTTGCACACCAGGACGTCGACGGCGCCGGTCAGGCCGAGCGCGGTGTCGAACAGCGCGTCGACCTGGGCGGGGTCCCGGAGGTCCGCGCTCGCCCGGCCCGCGACGGCGCCGCCCCGCAGCGCCGACCGGACGCCGTCGGCGACCGCGGCCAGGTCGTCGCCGCCCCAGGGCTGGTCCGCGTCGTGCGGGGCGAAGTCGTGCGTGAACACGCTGGCGCCGAGGCGCGCGAGCTCGCGGGCGACGGCGAACCCGATGCCCTGTCGCCGGGACACGCCCGTGACGAGCGCTGTGCGGCCGGCGAGGGGCAGGTCCTCGAGATGCATCTCGCGACCGTAACGCGGCCGGTCAACGGGATTTCCGGCCGCGCCACGCTAGCCCGGCGCCGGCGCCGGCGCCGGGCTAGCTCAGCGCCACCACCGCGCTCACCAGCGGGCCGACGACGACGAGGTGCATCAGCCCGAAGAACGCCCCGCAGACCAGCGTGAACCCGGCGGCCTCGACCAGCCGCCCGGGCGCCCGGAGGTGGGCCACGACGCGGGCCACGAGCCGCCACGGCCGCAGCACGTCCCAGCTGTTCACCCGGATGTTCCGCCCGAGGTGGACGCCGAACGCGGCGAGCAGCAGCACCGCGACGGTCAGCCAGCGCACCTCCGCGGACAGCAGCGCGTCGACGTCGTCGAACCGCAGCGCCACGTAGGCGAGCTGGACGAAGAACACGTTGATCAGCATGTTCAGCACGCCGGACATCGCCAGCGACAGCACGAGCAGGATGTCGTACCACTCGGGCACCCGCTCCCCCGGCTTGCGGTGCGACTGGTTCAGCTCGGTGACCAGGTAGCCGGCGTTGGGCAGCAGGAGCAGCCACACCAGCACGACGACGACCTCCGCGGCCGCGCCCACCGCGCGCGGCGCGCCGGCCGCGAGCAGCACGGCCACCACCAGGACCCCCGCTCCCAGGACGACGACCGGCGCGACCGACAGCCCGATGTTCAGCAGCATCGGGCGGTACAGGCGGGTCCGGAACAGGGGCGCCCGCGCGAGCACCAGCAGCAGGGCGAGCGCGTTCATCCCGACGATGCCCAGCACCGTGTCCTGCAGCAGCACGTCTCCCCCGTCCGCGGGCGTCCGACCCGCCCGTGACGAAGCCTGGCACGGCCCGGGCCTGCTGACGTGCGGATCGGTGCCAGGATCGGGGGCATGCCGAGCCAGCGTCCGCCGACCTCGCCCGCGCACCGGCCCCGGTGGCTGCGCGCGGTGAGCCTCCTGTTCGTCCTGCTCGTCCTGCTGGCGCTCGCCCTCGCGGTGGCCGGGGTCGCGGGCGTCGGGGGCGCGTGGCCCGCGGCGGGCGTCGGTGCCGGGGCGGCGCTCGCGCTGCTGCTCGTGGTGGGGGTGCTCGCGGTGCGGCGGGAGGGGCGACGGCCGGCGGCGACCGCGTACGACCTGGTGGTCGGCGCCGAGCGGGCACGCGAGCACCGCCCCGGCGGGCCCGCCCCGGTCCGCGTCGGCTGGGCGGGCCCCGAGGGTCCCGCCATCGACCCGGCGACCTGGCCGCGGTCGCCGCGCACGCACCAGCCGATGATCCACTGCGCCACGTTCGAGGTCCCCGAGGAGTTCCGCCGCCGCGACCCGGCGCTCGTGGGCGTGTCGGTCTTCGACTGGCCGGACGCGCTCGGGTTCCGTCCGCCGCCCGCCTTCGTGACGGAGGCGCTCGCCGGTGGCGCGCCCGCCGACGCGTTCTGGGCGGACGTCGCCCGGTCGCGACCGCACCCGCACGCCCACGTGCGCTGCGACGACGACACGGGCTGCTTCTACGCCGTCGTGCTGCTCACCGAGCCGGAGCTGACCGGCCCCCGCACGGCGCGCCCCCGGCAGGGCGCGGTGCTCGGAGAGGACGAGGGCGTGGACGAGGCGAGCCGGCGGCGGTCGGGCCTGTTCGGCGACCTGTACCGCGTCGAGCGGGACGACCCGAACGCGGGCCTCGCCCCGGCCGACGACGCCGCGGACGGCGCGCCCGGCTCCGTCGACGTGGCCGACCGGTACGAGCGGTTCGCCCACAACCACCTGGGCGGGACGCCCATGGACCCGTTCGGTCTCGGGCGGCGCGCGCCGTCCCCCTGGTACCTGGAGGTGCACCGCCTCGGCGGGCTCTGGGTGGGCGACGACGAGAACCTGGTCGTCGACCTCGCGGCGGACGCACCGGTCCTGCACCGCTGAGCCCCGGCCGGGGCCGGTCGCGCTCGGCGGCACCGGGATCGTCCCCGAGGCGCGCAGTCGCCGCCCCGGGCCCCGCGGGCGGTCAGCCCGGCGCGCCCACCCGGTCGGGGGTCCGGAGCCCGTCGGTCCCGGCCCGCGTCACGGTGAGCGTGCCGCCGAGCACCGCGAGGAACGCGAGCACCGCCAGCCAGGTGAGGCCCGGTCGGGCGTGGTCACCGGCGACGAGCACGCCGAGCGCCGCTCCGACCGAGGTCTCGGTGGCCACCGTCGCCGCGGTCGCCGCCATCACCGGGGTCCGCCGCAGCGCCACGACCGTGAGCCCCAGCCCGAGCACGCCGCCCAGGCCGCCCGCCCAGGCGGCGGGGTCGGTCAGCAGCGCCGGCAGCGAGGAGAGGTCCACCACGCGCGCCCCGAGCGCGAGGAGCCCGTAGCCGAGCCCCGCACCGACGGCGAGCAGCAGGCCGGAGCGCGCGGAGCCGGTCCGTGACGCGACGGCCCAGGCGCCGACGGCGATCAGCAGGGCCGCGACCACCGCCCCGAGCCGCACCGCGAGGCCCGGCACCGAGCCGGGCGCGGAGGTCACCGCGACCGCCAGGCCGACCAGGCCGGCGCCCAGCGCGCCGAGCCCGCACCAGTCCCGGGCGCGGAGCCGGGCGCCGAGCAGCGGGACCGCCAGCAGCGCCGCGACCGCGAGGCTGGACGCGCGCCCGGACTGGACGACGAACACGGGCAGGCCCCGCAGCGCGGTGAACGCGAGCACGAAGCCGGCCACGACCAGCGCCAGCGCCCCCAGGTACACCGGCGAGCGGAGCAGCCACCGCGCTCCCCCGATGCCGGCGCTCGCGGGCAGCCGCCGCGCGGCCACCGCCTGCAGCACCACCGCCGACCCCGAGCACAGCGCCGACGCGCCGACGGCCAGCCATGCGAGCACCGCGACCTCCCCCTCGCACCGCTGCCCCGCGGTGCCGTCTGCTGCGCCGGACGACCCGGATGCCGAAAGGCCCAGAATCGGACGCCCCCGGATCCTATACTCGCCGCGGAGGAGGCCAGAATGTGCCTCCGAACAGGGGGAACACCGATGCGCGGACCCGCGCTCGTCACGCACGAACCAGCACGGACGCGCCCGTCCGCGCGCTGGGCCGCCGCAGTCGCCGGCGCGTTCGCCGCCGCCGTCGTCCTGCTCTCGGTCGTCGTGTCGGTGGCGTACAGCGGCGTGGAGGACCGAGCCCGCAACGCGGTGCTCGCCGGCCCGACCTGGCTCGACGGCTGGTTCCAGTACGACGCCGGCTGGTACGTGCACATCGCCACCACCGGCTACGAGTACACGCCGGGTCAGCAGTCGTCGATCGCCTTCTTCCCGGTGTACCCGCTCGGGGTCCGGGCGCTGAGCGGCGTGCTCGGTGACGACGTCCAGCTCGCCGGGCAGCTGCTCGCCGTCCTCGCCGGCCTGACCGCGGTGGTGGTGTACGCGCTCTGGGCCCGGGCCCGCCTCCCCCACCGGGCGGCGGTGCTGGCCGTCGTCGTGCTGCTCGTCTACCCCTACGCGCTCTACCTGTACGGGCCGATGTACGCCGACTCGCTCTTCCTGCTGTCCGCCGTCGGGGCCTTCGTGCTGCTCGAACGCCGCTGGTACGCCGCGGCCGGCCTCGTCGGCGCGCTCGCGACCGCGGGGCGGCCGGTGGGGGTCGCGGTCGCCGCCGGGCTCGTGGTCCGCACGCTCGAGCTGCTGGCCGAGGACCGCCGCGCCCGCGCGGGCGAGGTCGTGCCGCCGGAGACGGCCGGTGGTCGGCGCGCGTGGCCCGGCTGGCGCGACGTGCTGGGCGCGGTCCGGGACGTCCGCGGCCGGCACCTGCTGGTGCTGCTGTCGGGGCTCGGCCTGGCGGCCTGGGCGGGGTACCTCTGGGTGGAGTTCGGCAACCCGCTCGCGTTCGTGGAGGTCGAGTCCGCCCCCGGGTGGAACCAGGGCGTCGGGCCGCACACCTGGTTCAAGATCACGTACCTCGGCACGCTGCTGAAGGGGCCCTACGACGTCGCGGCGCTGCTCACGCTCCAGGCCCTGGCCTGCCTGTGCGCGGTGCTGCTGCTGCCCCGGGTCCAGCGGCTGTTCGGCTGGGGGTACACCGCCTACGCGGCGCTCGTCCTGCTCATCCCGATCGTCGGGACCAAGGACTTCATGGGGACCGGCCGGTACGTGCTGGTCGCGTTCCCGGTCATGGCCGCCGCCGGTCACCTCCTCGCGACGACGCGCCGCCGGTGGCTCGCCGTCGCGGTGCCCGTGCTGCTCGCCGCTCTGCTCGTCCTGCTCACCACGCTGTTCGCCCGAGGGGTTGCCGTCTCATGATCCGTGCCGTCGAACCGGAGCCGCTCGGGCGGATCTCGGTGTTCTTCCCGATGTGGAACGAGGAGGCGTACGTCGAGCGCGCGGTCGGCGCCGCCCTGGTCACGTGCCGCGAGCTCGTCGAGGCGAAGGTCGTCCTCGACTACGAGGTGATCGTCGTCGACGACGCCTCGACCGACCGGACCCCGGAGATCGCGGACGCGCTCGCGGCGGACGACGAGCACGTCCGGGTGGTGCACCACCCCGTGAACCGCAAGCTCGGCGGCTCCATCAAGTCGGGCTTCGCCGCGGCGACCGGGGACGTCGTGCTGTACACGGACGCCGACCTGCCGTTCGAGATGCGCGAGCTGGTCCGGGCGCTGCGCGTCCTGCAGACCTACGAGGTCGACCTCGTCTCCGCCTACCGGTTGGACCGCACCGGCGAGGGGCCGCGGCGCGCGGTCTACTCGTTCCTCTACAACGGGCTGATCCGCGCGATGTTCGGGACCCGCGTCCGGGACATCAACTTCGCCTTCAAGCTCGTGAGCCGCCGGGTGCTGGACCACGTCGTGCTGCGCAGCGAGGGGTCGTTCATCGACGCGGAGCTGACGATCCGCGCGCAGCGCGCCGGCTTCGAGATCCTGCAGATCGGGGTCGACTACTTCCCCCGCACCCGCGGGGTCTCGACGCTGTCCTCCCTCGGCGTCATCCGCACGATGCTCGGCGAGATGTGGACGCTGCGGCAGGAGCTGCGGGCCCTGCCGCAGCGGGAGGGCGCGTGAGGCGGCTGCTCGTCGTCACCGCGGACGACCTCGGGCTGACCCCGGGGATCAACGCGGCGGTCCGCCGGGCGCACGTCGAGGGCGTGGTCACGGCCACGTCGGTGCTCGCGGTGGGCCGGGCGTTCGACGGCGCGGCCCGGCTCGCACGCGAGCAGCCGGACCTGGAGCTCGGCGCGCACCTCGCCCTCGTCGGCGAGGACCCGCCCCTCCTGCCGCCGGGCCGGATCCCCAGCCTCGTCGACGCCGACGGGCGGTTCCCGCTGTCCTACCGGGCCGTGGTGGGGCGCGGCCTGGCCCGCCGGCTCGACCCGGCCGACCTCCGGCGCGAGCTCGGCGCCCAGCTCGAGCAGGTGCGCGGCATCGGGGTCCCGGTCACGCACGTCGACACGCACCAGCACACCCACCTGTGGCCGGGGGTCGCGCGGGTGGTGGTCGACCTCGCGCGCGAGTTCGGGATCCCGGTCGTCCGGCTCCCCCGCAGCCGCGCCCGCGGCGCGGTGGGCGCCGGGGTCGGCGTCCTCGCCCTCGGCCTGGGGCGGCGGCTGCGTCGCGCGGGCCTCCGGACCACGGCGGACTACGCGGGGCTCGACGAGGCGGGCCACCTGGACGCGGCGCGGTTCGCCGGCGCCCTCGCCGCGGCGGCCCGGCGTGGCGCGCCGACCCTCGAGATCAACAGCCACCCGGGCACGCCGGGCGAGCCCGGGCTCGCCCGGTTCCGGTGGGACGACTACCAGTGGGGCGACGAGCTCGCGATGCTGGTCGACCCGGCGACCCGCGACCTCGTGCACCGGCACGGCTACGCGCTCGCGGGGTTCCGCGACCTGGAGAGGACGACACCGTGACCG
>NZ_DASQCJ010000163.1:0-8720 GCF_035634735.1 Cellulomonas sp. | reverse complement strand
AGTCGGGCACCACGAAGAACTTCACCGACTACCTGGCGAAGGCCGGCAACGGCGCCTGGACGGCCGAGGCCTCGGGCGACTGGGCGATCGAGGGCGGCGAGTCCGGCCAGGGCACCTCCGGCCTGATCCAGACCGTCCAGGGCGGCCAGGGCACCATCGGCTACGCGGACGCCTCGAAGGCCGGCTCGCTCGGCAAGGTCTCCATCCAGGTCGGCGACGACTTCGTCGCCCCGTCGGAGGAGGCCGCCGCGGCCGCGCTCGACGTCTCCCCGCGCGACGACTCGCGCGAGGAGGGTGACATCGTCATCGACATCGACCGCACCACGACCGAGGCCGGCGCCTACCCGCTGATCCTCGCCTCGTACCTGGTCGTCTGCCAGTCCTACGACTCGCAGGACGACGTCGACCTGGTCAAGGCGTTCGCGACCTACGTCGCGTCCGCCGAGGGCCAGGCGGCCTCCGAGTCGGCCGCGGGCTCCGCGCCGATCTCGGACGCCCTGCGCACCGACGTCCAGGCCTCGATCGACGCGATCACCCTGGCGTCCTGACCACCGGGGGAGGGGCGGTCGTCGTGACCCGTCGGCCGCCCCTCCCGCCCGGACCCCGGCCGGTCCACCTCGCGGTGGGCCGGCCGTCGGCACGAGACACGACCTCTCTCCTCCCCCTCCCCCTGGAGACCGTGTGACCAGCACCCAGCCCCGCACCGCGGGGCCCACCGAGCCGGTGAAGCCCGGCACGACGGCCCGCAGGCTGCGCTCGGGCCACGGCGACCGCGGCGGCAGCCTGGCCTTCCGCTGGGTCGCGACCGGGGCCGGCGTCCTGATCCTCGTGATCCTCGCCGCCGTCGCCGTGTTCCTGATCCAGCGCGCGTGGCCCGCCCTGACGGCCGACCCGTCCGAGCTGTCGGACGCGGTCAGCTGGTTCCCCGAGGACACCAGCCTGCTGGGCTTCGTCGGCCCGCTGATCTTCGGCACGCTGCTCGCGGCCGCGGTGTCGCTGCTGCTGGCGACGCCGATCGCCATCGGCATCGCGCTGTTCACCTCGCACTACGCGCCGCGGCGGCTGGCCAGCGCGCTCGGCTACGTGGTCGACCTGCTCGCCGCCATCCCGTCGGTCGTCTACGGCCTCTGGGGCGGCCTGGTGCTGAGCCCGATCGTCCAGCCGGTGTGGGAGTTCCTCGGGACGTACCTCGGCTGGATCCCGTTCTTCGGCGGCGTGGTGTCGCCGACCGGCCGCGTGATGATGACCGTGGCCGTCGTGCTCGCCGTGATGATCCTGCCGATCATCACCGCCATCTGCCGCGAGGTGTTCCTGCAGACCCCGCGCCTGCACGAGGAGGCCGCCCTGGCCCTCGGCGCGACGCAGTGGGAGGTCGTGCGGATGGCCGTGCTGCCGTTCGCCCGGTCCGGCATCGTGTCGGCCGCCATGCTCGGCCTGGGCCGCGCGCTCGGCGAGACGATGGCCGTCCTGATGATCCTGTCGCCCGGGTTCCTCTACTCGTTCCAGCTGCTCGCCGCCGGCCAGCAGCAGACGATCGCCGCGAACATCGCCGCGCAGTTCCCCGAGGCCAACCAGACCGGCGTCGCGACGCTGATCGCGACCGGTCTCGCCCTGTTCATCATCACCCTGGCCGTGAACATGGCCGCCCGCGCGATCGTCGCGCGGCGCAAGGACTTCTCGGGGGCGAACTGACATGACGACCACCCCGACCCCGACCGCGCCGACCCCGGCCGGCGCGTCGCTGCGCGAGGCGCTCCAGGCCACGGACCGCCGCCGGCGCCGCACCGACCTCACGATGCGGGTGCTGATCATCGGGGCCTTCGTGCTCGCGATGATCCCGCTGCTGTCGCTCACCTGGACCGTGGTGTCCCGCGGCATCGGGCGGCTGGACTCGTACTTCCTGCTCAACTCCATGCGCGGCGTGTTCGGCGGCATGGACGCCGGCGGCATCTACCACGCGATCGTCGGCACGCTCGAGATCACGCTGTTCGCGGCGCTGATCTCGGTGCCGATCGGCCTGCTCGCCGCGATCTACCTGGTCGAGTACGGCAACGGCCGGCCGCTCGCGAAGCTGGTGACCTTCCTGGTGGACGTGATGACGGGCATCCCGTCGATCGTCGCCGGCCTGTTCGCCTACGCGCTGTTCGCGCTCATCCTCGGCCCCGGCGCGAAGTTCGGCGCCATCGGCTCGGTCGCGCTGTCGGTGCTGATGATCCCGGTCGTCATCCGGTCCAGCGAGGAGATGCTGCGCCTCGTCCCGAACGAGCTCCGCGAGGCGTCCCTGGCGCTCGGCGTCCCGCGCTGGCTGACCATCATCAAGGTCGTCCTGCGCACCTCGGTGGCGGGCCTGACCACGGGCGTGATGCTGGCGATCGCCCGCGTCATCGGCGAGACGGCCCCGCTGCTGCTCACCGTCGGCGTGGTCGACTCGATCAACTTCAACCTGTTCGAGGGCCGCATGATGACGCTGCCCGTCTACGTGTACCGGCAGTACGCTCAGGGTCTGGTCCCGTGCTCGGACGGCGACGCGAGCTGCATCCCGGACATCAACCTGCAGCGCGCCTGGGCCGCCGCCCTCACGCTCTTCCTCATCGTCATGGTGCTGAACCTCATCGGGCGCCTGGTGACGCGGCTCTTCGCCCCGAAGATCCGCTGACCGACGCCCCCACCTCCCCTTTCAGAACCAGAAGGAGACGACCGAGATGGCTCAGCGCATCGACGTCAAGGACCTGAACATCTACTACGGCGCCTTCAAGGCCGTCGAGGACGTGAACATGACCATCGAGCCCCGCTCGGTGACCGCGTTCATCGGCCCGTCGGGCTGCGGGAAGTCGACGTTCCTCCGCACCCTCAACCGCATGCACGAGGTCATCCCCGGCGCGCGCGTCGAGGGCACCGTCGCGGTCGAGGGCGTGGACCTGTACGGCGCCGAGATCGACCCGGTGGCCGTCCGCCGCCAGGTCGGCATGGTGTTCCAGCGCCCGAACCCGTTCCCGACGATGTCGATCGCCGAGAACGTGCTCGCCGGCGTCCGGCTGAACAACCGCCGGATCTCGAAGGGCGACGCGAACGACCTCGTCGAGGCCTCGCTGCGCGGCGCCAACCTGTGGAACGAGGTCAAGGACCGCCTCGACCGCCCGGGCTCCGGCCTGTCGGGCGGCCAGCAGCAGCGCCTGTGCATCGCCCGCGCCATCGCGGTCAAGCCGCAGGTGCTGCTCATGGACGAGCCCTGCTCCGCGCTCGACCCGATCTCCACCCTCGCCATCGAGGACCTGATCGCCGAGCTCAAGAGCGAGTACACGATCGTCATCGTCACGCACAACATGCAGCAGGCGGCCCGGGTCTCGGAGCGGACGGCGTTCTTCAACATCGCCGGCACCGGCCAGCCCGGCAAGCTCATCGAGATCGACGACACCGCCACGATGTTCTCGTCGCCCAAGGAGCAGGCGACCGAGGACTACATCTCCGGCCGCTTCGGCTGAGCCGCAGGGGGGGCACGGCGGCCGGCGCGCGGGTCGGGAGGGGAACCGCGCGCCGTCCGCCCGGGCCGCACGACGCAGGCCCCGTCCGGGAGTCCCGGGCGGGGCCTGCGTGCGTGCGTGGCGCGGGGCCGGTGCCCCGCGGGGCGTCAGCCCTCGGTGCCGGCGGTCGCCTCGGCGGTCGGCGCGGTGGTCTCCCCGGCGCCCGGCTCCGTGGTGTCCTCGGCGGACGCGGTCGCGGTCGCGGTCGGCTCGGGGGTCTCCTCGACGACCTCCGGGACCAGGTCCGCGTACTCCGGCAGCGTGCCGTCGAGCACGGGGACCGGCACGGTCTCCTCGCCCGCGGCGGCCGTGCTCAGCGTGAGCTCCACGGTCGAGCCCGGGGCGCCGGCGGCGTCGAAGACGACCTGCTCGCGCTCGTCGCCGTCCGCGCCGCCCTCGCCCGGGCCCCCGCCCAGCAGCACGGTGGCGCCGGACTCGACGCGCACCCGCTCGGTCGACCCCTCGAGGGACAGCTCGACCGTCAGGGCGTCGTCGCCGCGGTTGGTGAGCGCGCCCTGGAGCGCGCCCGGGGCGTCGGCCGCCTCCGCGACGATGAGCAGGTTCTCGGCCGTGAGGTCGCCCAGGGTCGCGCGCACGCCGTCCGACGCCGAGTACGCGACCTCGGTGGTGATCTGGTTGGTCACCGAGCAGCCGGACAGGGCCGCCGCGAGGGCCAGGACGGCCCCGACGACGACGGGGCGGGCGGACGTGCGGCTGCGGGCCACGGTGACTCCTCGGTGCGGTGGGGCGGGCGCTGCGGTGCGCGGGGGGCTGCGGCACGCGCGCGGGCGTGCGAGGCCGAGCCTACGTGGACGCGGGGGTGCCGTGCACGGCCGCTGCGCCCCGCCGTGGGCCTTCGGTCCCACGGGCCGCGTCGTCGCAGGTCAGCGGGGTGCGCGACCGGGGACGGGGTCGCACGGGGCCCTGGTCGGAGACTAGCCAGCCGGGGCCCGCGCGGCACCCCGTTCCCCGGCGTGTCGAATCTCTGACGTGGCCCACAACGCTCTGACCTGCGTAAACGTCGCTGATCTCCACGAAATCCCCCCGTTGCCGCGTGGTAGACTGGGGTTCCGCGAAAGGGGACACCTGCAGATGACTTTCACTGTTGGGGAGACGGTTGTCTACCCGCACCACGGTGCAGCGCTGATCGAGGAGATCAAGACCAGGACCATCCGCGGCGAGGACAAGATCTACCTCAAGCTGAAGGTCGCCCAGGGTGACCTGACCATCGAGGTGCCGGCGGAGAACGTCGACCTCGTGGGCGTGCGGGACGTCGTCGGCGCCGAGGGCCTGGAGCGCGTGTTCGACGTGCTGCGCGCCCCCTACACCGAGGAGCCGACCAACTGGTCGCGCCGCTACAAGGCCAACCTCGAGAAGCTCGCCTCCGGCGACGTGATCAAGGTCGCCGAGGTCGTCCGCGACCTCTCCCGCCGGGACGCCGACCGCGGCCTGTCCGCCGGGGAGAAGCGCATGCTCGCCAAGGCCCGGCAGATCCTCGTCTCGGAGCTCGCGCTCGCCGAGCACACCGAGGAGGAGAAGGCCGAGGCCATCCTCGACGAGGTGCTCGCGTCCTGACGGCGCGCTGAACCTCCTGACCCGGCCGACCGCGCCCGCATGCCCACCGCGGCGATCCTGACCGCCGCCGGCAGCGGCACGCGGCTCGGCCTCCCGGGACCGAAGGCGCTCGTCGAGCTCGCCGGGGTCCCGCTGGTCGTGCACGCCGCCCGACGCCTCGCTGCGTCGGGCGTCGTGCTGTCCGTGGTCGTCACCGTGCCGCCCGGCCGGGTCGGCGGCTTCCGGGCGCTGCTCGGCGGCCCGGTGCGACCGGGGATCGGCGTGCCGGTGACCGTCGTCGAGGGCGCGGGCTCGCGGCAGGCGTCCGTCGCCGCGGGGCTCGCGGCGCTCGGGGACGACGTCGACGTCGTCCTCGTGCACGACGCCGCGCGCGCCCTCGCGTCGCCCGCGCTGATCCGGTCCGTCGAGGCCGCCGTCCGCGCCGGCCACCGGGCCGTCGTGCCGGGGCTGCCGGTCGCGGACACCATCAAGCAGGTCGGCGAGGCGGTGGACGGCGCCGCGCCCGTGGTCGCGACCGTCCCGCGCGCCACGATGCGGGCCGTGCAGACCCCGCAGGGGTTCGAGCGGGCGCTGCTGGACGCCGCGCACGTCGCCGGGGCCGACCGGGCGGCGTCCGAGGCGACGGCGGCGACCGACGACGCCGCGCTCGTCGAGGAGCTCGGGGAGCGGGTGTGGGTCGTGCCCGGGGAGGAGTCGGCCATGAAGATCACGACGACGCGGGACCTGGCGGTGGCGGAGCTGCTGGCGCGGGGGGATGCCGGGACGGTGCGGGCGTGACCGGGGCGGCGGGCGCACGGGGCGGCGCGACGGCGGGCGGGGCGGACGGCGTGGGCGCCGGCGGGGCGGCGACGGGCGGCGCGCCCGGCCTGCCGCGGACCGGCGTCGGCGTCGACGTGCACGCGAACGACCCCGAGCCCGCCCCGGGCGCCGTGCTGCACCTCGCGGGCCTGTCCTGGCCGGGCGAGGCCCCGCTCGCCGGGCACTCCGACGCCGACGTCGCCGCGCACGCCGCCGCGGACGCGCTGCTGTCCGCGGCCGGGATCGGCGACCTCGGCTCGGTGTTCGGCACGTCCCGCCCCGAGTGGGCCGGTGCCGCGGGCACGACCCTGCTGGCGGAGGCCGCCCGCCTGGTCCGCGCGGCCGGGTTCGAGGTCGGCAACGTCGCGGTCCAGGTGATCGGCAACCGCCCGCGGCTGTCCCCGCGCCGCGCGGAGGCGGAGGCGGCGCTCTCGGCGGCGGCCGGGGCCGCGGTGTCCGTCTCCGCGACGACGACGGACGGCCTCGGCCTCACGGGCCGCGGCGAGGGCATCGCCGCGATCGCCACGGCCCTGATCGCCCCGCGCGCCTAGCCCCCCGCGCGCCTACGCGCCGCCCTCCCCGCGCTCCCGCGCGCCCCCGACGCCGAGTCTCCATCGCGTGCCTCTGCCGCCGGCCCGCTCGACAGTCCGAAAGTGCAGACTCGGCGAACCCTGCGCCGAGATGGCAACTCTCGGCTGTGCGCGGGAGGTGCGGCGCAGCCGAGAGTTGTCATCTCGACGTGGGCGCGGGCGAGGGTGCAGGCGCGGGGAGCGCGGTGGCGGGCGCGGCACCCGGCGTGGCGGGTCCGGGTGCCGCGCGGCGCGGGGGGCGGGTCGCGATCAGGACCCCGGCCACGACCACGGCGCCCAGGGCCAGCTCCGGCGCGGACGGGCGCTCCGCGAGGAACGCCCAGGACGCGCCGATGCCCACGACCGGCACCAGCATCGAGAACGGCGCCACCACCCCGGACGGGTGCCGCGCCAGCAGGGTCGTCCAGATCCCCGACCCGACGACGGTCGCCACCAGCACCGTGAACGCCAGCCCGGCCAGTGCCCAGGCCCCGGTCGCCGTCCCGAGCGTGGTCAGCGACCGCCCGATCGCCCCGGGACCGTCGACGACCAGCGACAGCGCCAGCATCGGCAGCGGCGGCACCACCGACATCCACAGCATGAAGCGGAACGGGCTCTCGGGGTGCGCCTGCCGGCTCGACACGTTGCCGAACGCCCAGCCGAGCCCGCCGCACAGGGTCAGCACCACCGGCAGCAGCCCGGCGGACGCGCCCGCGGAGGCGCGGAGCGCGGCGATGCCCCCGAGCCCGCAGATCGCCACCGCCACGCCGACCGCCTGCCGCGGGGTGATGCGCTCCCGGAGCCACGCCGCGCCCAGCAGCACGGTGAACGGCGCGGACGCCTGCAACACGAGCGACGCCAGCCCCGTCGGCATCCCGGTGTCCATGGCGAGGTAGAGGAACGCGAACTGCAGCACCCCGAACCCGACGCCGTAGCCGAGCAGCCAGCGCACCGGGACGCGCGGTCGTGGCACGAGCAGGAGCGTCGGCACCGCGAGCAGCGCGAACCGCAGGGCGACGAGGAAGAACGGCGGGAACTGCGCCAGCGACAGGTGGATCGCCGGGAAGTTCAGCCCCCAGAGCACGGCGACGACGAGGGCGAGCAGGCGGTCCCGGGGCGGCATGCCGCCGATCCTCGCCCGGCGGCACCGTGCAGCACCAGCGAAAGATCGCACACCGTCCCTGTAGCGTCGCTGCATGGACACCCGGCACCTCGCGACGCTCCGGGCCGTGCGGGACCGCGGCGGCGTCACCGCGGCCGCGGCAGCGCTGCACCTGACGCCCTCCGCGGTGTCCCAGCAGCTGCGCGCGCTCGCCCGGGACGCGGGCGCCGAGGTCGTGGAGCGCTCGGGCCGCGGGGTGCGGCTCACGGCCGCCGGCCACGCGCTCGCGGACGCGGCGGCGGACGTGGCCGTGGCGCTGGAGCGGGCCGAGGCGGCCGTCGACGCGTTCCGGTCCGCGCCGCACGGCCTGGTCCGGGTCGCCGCGTTCCAGTCCGCGGCCGAGCTGCTGCTGCCCGGCCTGCTGCGCCGGGTCGCCGCGATGGACGGCGTGCGGGTGGAGCTCGGGGACGAGGACGTCGCCCAGGACGAGTTCCCCGCGCTGGCCGCCGACTTCGACCTCGTCGTCGCGCACCGGCCCGACGCCGGCGCCGACTGGCCCGCGGGGGTCGACGTCGTGCCGCTGCTGCGCGAGCCGCTGGACGTCGCGCTGCCGCCCGGGCACCCGCTCGCCGGTCGCGCCACGGTCACCCCGGCGGACCTGGTGGACGAGGCCTGGATCGCGGTCGAGGCCGGCTTCCCGGTCGCCGGCGTGCTGGACGCGGTCGGCGCCGTGGCGGGGCGGCCGCTGCGGGTCGTGCAGCGGTTCAACGACTTCGGCGTCGTCGAGGCGCTGGTCGCCGCCGGCCACGGCGTGAGCCTGCTGCCCCGGCACACCGCGGGCCGCCGCGGCGCCGTGCTGGTGCCGCTCGCGGGCGTCCGCGCGGGCCGCCGGGTGGACGCCCTGGTGCGGCCCGACCGCGGCGCGCGGCGGGTCGTGCGGCGGGTGCTGGACGCCCTGCGCGCGGAGGCCGCCCGGTTCGCGGACGAGCCGGGCGCCGCCGCCACCGGCCCGGGGCGCCCCGACCGGTAGCCTTGACCCTCGTGAGCCTGCGCCTGTTCGACACCGCCACCCGCGAGGTGCGCGACTTCGTCCCCGTCACCCCGGGCGCGGTCGGCATCTACCTCTGCGGCGCGACCGTGCAGGCGCCCCCGCAC
>NZ_DASQCJ010000162.1:0-5446 GCF_035634735.1 Cellulomonas sp. | reverse complement strand
CGGGTGCCCCAGCCGGAGGCGTGCGCCATGCGCAGGAAGCCGAGCAGGCGGACCGGCATGAGGAAGAACGTCGAGACGATGATGAAGATCGGCAGCCGGAAGAAGTCGCTGGGGACCTCCTGCAGGTGCCGGATCTGCCGGATCGCCATGGACAGCACCGAGGACACGACCATCAGCGCGATGACCCAGAACCAGCCCGCCTGGGCGCCGTAGGTCTCGAGCATCGCCTCGTAGAGGTTGACGCCCGTGCCGCTCACCGAGCGGTAGACCCAGCCGGCGATCGTCCCGACCAGCAGGAACGGCAGCAGGATGTCGGTCAGGAAGAAGATCGCCAGGATCGGCGCGTGGCCGAGCATCCAGGGCAGCATCCGCAGGGTGTTGTACTGCGAGCCGCGCGCCCAGCGGAGCTGCTGCTTGAACAGCTTCTTCACCTGCAGCGGGGCGTCGGTGTAGACGAGGCTGGTGTGCTGGTAGACGGTCCGGTAGCCCTGCTTGAGGGTGAGGTTCGTCAGCGTGCGGTCGTCGGACACCTCGAGGAAGACGCCCATGAACCGCTGGGTCATGAAGTCGTCCATGACCTCCATCAGGATGTGCCGGCGGAACGCGATCGTGCGGCCCGGGAGGCAGCCGACCTGGCCGAGCACCGACTGCGCGGGCATCGAGTAGAGCGACCGCGAGTTCTCCAGCCAGTCCGCCCAGCGGGTGATCCAGGAGCGGGCCGGCTCGAGGATCCGCTGGCGCGTCGTGACGCCGCCGATGCTCGGGTCCTTGAACGGCTTGATCAGCTCGGGCAGCGTGCCCGGCGTCCACACCGTGTCGGAGTCGAGCAGCACGGTGATGTCGTACCTCGACATCTCGGTGCCGATCTTGACGGCGTTGCGCTTGCCCGGGATCGGGGTGTGCACCCAGCGGACGAGCGGCGCGAACTCCTCGCAGACCGCCTCGAGGTCCGGGTTGCGCTTGCCGTTGATGACGACGATGACCTCGTCGGGCTGCTGCTCGGTGACGCGCGTGAGCACGTCGCGGAACAGGTCGAGCGGCTCGTCGACGACCGGGACGATCACGCTGGTCGTCTCGTGGTGCTCCTCGGTCCACGGGCGGTACCGGCGGGACAGGCCCACCTTGAGGAGCCAGAGGGCCCAGACGAGCCCGGAGAAGATCGTGAAGAGGTACAGCTCGGCCTGCTCGTCGAGCATGTGCCGGATCTGCAGGATGAAGATGAACATCGCTCACCTCGGCGCTGGGTCGGGAGGGAAGAGCCAGCGGCGACGGTGACGCGGCGGAGGACGAGGGACGAAAGCGCTGTCCCGGTCGAGAGGCGCGAACCTCTGTGACAGATGTGGGGGCGGACGAGGGCGAAGATGTCACCCGTTCGGACGGGCGGCGACGAGACGATCGGGTGGAGTCTGTGCGCCGGTTGAGCTCCCGGCCTCGAGTGGGCCCAGCGTGTTGGACGCGGCGGCCCCGGCGCAACTCGCACCCGGCAAATCAGGCATCAATTGTGAGATGGATCACAGCATGGGTGTCCGGATTGCCCATAAATGCGCAGATCACAGTCGTGCAAGTCGGACATGTCCGGAACGGGGAAGCGCTTCGGCGGTCGCCCTGGTCAGCGCGCGTGTCGCGCGTTGCGGGCATGTGTCGTAGGGGAGTCGGGCGCGTGAAGCCGGTCACAACGCGCGGTGACGCGGGTCAGAGTCACGTGCTGCTATGACGAGGCGTCACCCGAATGGTCGAAGCGCGCTCGCGCGCCACGCGCGGCCCTGACCAGCGGCCCCGCCGGCTCGACGGTCAGACTTGAGCGGAATAGGCTCAACTTGATCGGCGTTGCACCGGACGTCCCGCGCGGAACGCGGGGCGACGAAGGCACGCACGCGCGCGGCCGCCCGGCCGCCGCGACCCGGACGCACGGAGGGGACGTTGGACGCGAAGCTCACCACCAAGTCGCAGGAGGCGATCGGCGACGCCATCCAGCAGGCGTCGGCCGCGGGCAACCCGCAGCTGGAGCCCGCCCACCTGCTGAACGCGCTGCTCGCCCAGGAGGGCGGCGTGGCGAACGGCCTGCTCGACGCCGTCGGCGCCGACCGCCAGGCGCTCGGCCGCGCGGTGCGCGCGATCCTGGTCAACCTGCCCGCCGCGAGCGGCTCGTCCGTCGCGCAGCCCACCGCCTCCCGGGCCACCGCGTCCGCGATCGAGGCGGCGTCGGCGGAGGCGCGCACGCTCGGCGACGACTACGTGTCCACGGAGCACCTGCTGCTCGGCCTGGCCGCCGGGCAGACCGGGGTCGCCGACGCCCTGCGCGCCCAGGGCGCGTCCCGCGACGCGCTCGCCGCCGCGCTGCCGTCGGTCCGCGGTTCCGCGCGGGTCACCAGCCCCAACCCCGAGGGCACCTACAAGGCGCTCGAGCAGTACGGCGTCGACCTGACGCAGCGCGCCCGGGACGGGAAGCTCGACCCGGTGATCGGCCGGGACGCCGAGATCCGCCGCGTCGTCCAGGTGCTGTCCCGCCGGACCAAGAACAACCCGGTGCTGATCGGCGAGCCCGGCGTCGGCAAGACGGCCGTCGTCGAGGGCCTGGCCCAGCGCATCGTGGCCGGCGACGTGCCGGAGTCGCTGCGCGGCAAGCGCCTGGTCTCGCTCGACCTGGCGGCGATGGTCGCCGGCGCGAAGTACCGCGGCGAGTTCGAGGAGCGGCTGAAGGCGGTCCTGGAGGAGATCACGTCCTCCGAGGGCGAGGTCGTCACGTTCATCGACGAGCTGCACACGGTCGTCGGCGCGGGCGCCGGCGGCGAGGGCGCGATGGACGCGGGCAACATGCTCAAGCCCATGCTGGCCCGCGGCGAGCTGCGCCTCGTCGGCGCCACCACGCTCGACGAGTACCGCGAGCGGATCGAGAAGGACCCCGCCCTGGAGCGCCGGTTCCAGCAGGTGTTCGTCGGCGAGCCGTCCGTGGAGGACACCGTCGCGATCCTGCGCGGGCTCAAGGAGCGGTACGAGGCGCACCACAAGGTGACGATCGCCGACGCCGCGCTGGTCGCCGCCGCCACGCTGTCCGACCGGTACATCACCGGCCGCCAGCTCCCGGACAAGGCGATCGACCTGGTCGACGAGGCCGCGTCCCGGCTGCGCATGGAGCTCGACTCCTCCCCGGTCGAGATCGACGAGCTGCAGCGCGCCGTCACCCGGCTGGAGATGGAGGAGGTCGTGCTGTCCGAGGCGGACGACCCGGCCTCCCGCGAGCGGCTGGAGAAGCTGCGCGCCGACCTCGCCGACCGCCGCGAGGAGCTCGCCGGGCTGACCGCGCGGTGGGAGAAGGAGAAGGCCGGGCACAACCTGGTCGGCGACCTGAAGGCGCGCCTGGACGACCTGCGCTCGACCGCCGACCGGCTGCTGCGCGAGGGCGACCTCGCCGCCGCCGCCCGGCTGCAGTACGGCGAGATCCCGGCCGTCGAGAAGGAGATCGCCGAGGCGGAGGCGAGCGAGCGCGAGGCGGACGCCGCGGCCGCGGAGGCCCAGGCCCCGATGATCGCCGACAAGGTCGGCCCGGACGAGATCGCCGAGGTCGTCGCGATGTGGACCGGCATCCCCGCCGGGCGGCTGCTCGAGGGGGAGACCGCGAAGCTGCTCCGGATGGAGCAGGTGATCGGCGAGCGCCTGATCGGGCAGTCCGCCGCGGTCGCCGCCGTGTCGGACGCCGTGCGGCGCTCCCGCGCGGGCATCGCCGACCCCGACCGGCCGACCGGGTCCTTCCTGTTCCTCGGCCCGACCGGCGTCGGCAAGACCGAGCTGGCCAAGGCGCTCGCGGACTTCCTGTTCGACGACGAGCGCGCCATGGTCCGGATCGACATGTCCGAGTACGCGGAGCGGCACTCGGTCGCGCGCCTCATCGGGGCGCCCCCGGGGTACGTCGGCTACGAGGAGGGCGGCCAGCTCACCGAGGCCGTCCGGCGGCGCCCGTACTCCGTGCTGCTGCTGGACGAGGTCGAGAAGGCGCACCCCGAGGTGTTCGACATCCTGCTGCAGGTGCTCGACGACGGCCGGCTCACCGACGGCCAGGGGCGCACGGTCGACTTCCGGAACGTCATCCTGGTGCTCACGTCCAACCTGGGCTCGCAGCACCTGGTCGACCCGCTGCTCGACCCCGAGCAGCGCAGGGCCGGGGTGATGGACGCGGTGCGCGCGGCGTTCAAGCCGGAGTTCCTCAACCGGCTCGACGACATCGTGCTGTTCGACCCGCTGTCGCTGGAGGAGATCGGGCGGATCGTCGACCTGCAGGTCGCCGCGCTCGCGGCGCGGCTGCGGGACCGGCGGCTCGTCCTCGACGTCGACCCGGGGGCGCGGGAGTGGCTCGCGATCGAGGGCTTCGACCCGGCGTACGGCGCCCGGCCGCTGCGCCGGCTCGTGCAGCGCGAGATCGGCGACCGGCTGGCCCGGCTGCTGCTCGCGGGCGAGGTCCGGGACGGCGACACCGTGCGGGTGACGCGCGCGGCGGACGGGGCGGCCGGCCTGGAGCTGACCCGGGGCTGATCCCCCGGGCGGCGGCCTCCCGCGGCGTGTCCGCGATGTCCGGTGTGCGAGGTGTGCAGGACCTGTGCGCCTCGCCCACCGGACGGCCGTCCGCGCAGGCCGCGCCGCGTGGCGCGTGCGACGATCGACCGCGATGAACGCGACCCTCGCCCTGGCCGCCCGCGTGCCCGCCGCCTCCGACGCCGCGCCCGAGCTCACGGGCCTGGCCGGCTGGGTGGTGGGCGTCATCGAGGCGCTCGGCCCCGCCGGGGTCGGGCTCGTGGTCGCGCTGGAGAACCTGTTCCCGCCCATTCCGTCCGAGGTCGTGCTGCCGGTGGCCGGGTACGTCGCCAGCCAGGGCGAGATGAACCTCGTGTGGGCGATCGTCGCCGCCACGCTCGGCGCGGTCGCCGGCGCCTGGGTGCTGTACGGCCTGGGCGCGTGGTTCGGCCGCGCGCGGCTGCGCCGCTGGCTGGAGCGCATCCCGCTGATGGAGGTCGAAGACCTCGACAAAGCCGAGGCCTGGTTCGACCGGCACGGGGGCGCCGCGGTGCTGATCGGGCGCTGCGTGCCGATCGTCCGCTCGCTGGTGTCGGTCCCCGCCGGCCTGGAGCGGATGCCGCAGGTCCGGTTCCTGCTCTACACCGCGATCGGCAGCGCGGTCTGGAACAGCCTGCTGATCGTCGGGGGCTACGTGCTCGGGTCGCAGTGGCAGGACGTCGGGCACTACTCCGACTACATCAACTACGCCGTGTACGCGGTGATCGTGATCGTCGTCGTGCGGTTCGTCTGGACCCGGCTGCGCCGCCGCCGGGCCGCCGCCCGGGGCTGACGCCTCAGCCGAACAGCTCCGCGACCGCCGACGAGTACAGGTCCTGGCCCTTCATCCGGCTGGTCTCCTCGGCGCCCAGCACCCGCCGCACGCCGTCCTCGCCGACCA
>NZ_DASQCJ010000161.1:0-2295 GCF_035634735.1 Cellulomonas sp. | reverse complement strand
CGAGTTACGGCGGTCATAGCGAAGGGGAAACGCCCGGTCCCATTCCGAACCCGGAAGCTAAGCCCTTCAGCGCCGATGGTACTGCACTCGCCAGGGTGTGGGAGAGTAGGACGCCGCCGGACATCCATTCAGGAAGAGCCACCCCTTCGGGGGTGGCTCTTTCTGTTTCCCCGGGAGGGCCCGTCTCCCACACGCTCTGTACGCGCGCGGGGTCACGTCTCGCCCGCCGAGTGGGCAGCAGATGTCCCTACCCGTGTCCCGGTAGCAGCATCTGCTGCCCACTTGGCGCGCATGCCGCTGCGGCGGAGGGGCGACGCGTCGCCGAGTCTCCATCGGGGGACTGCGTCGGCGCCGACGCTCGCAGTCCGGAGGCGGAGACTCGGCGCTCTCGGGGGCGTCACGGAGCGCGTCCGGGCGCCCGGGCGACGCGCCGAGACGGCACTTCTCGGCTGTCCGGCGGAGGTCGTCGACAGCCGAGAGCTGCCATCTCGGCGTGCGGGGCGCAAGGGGGTGCGTGTGGGTCTGCCGCGCGCGAGAGCGAGTGCCGCCGGACGACGTGCCGCCGTCGGGTCTCGCCGCCGAGGTGTGCGGTCTCGGCGGGGCCCGTATCGCTGTCAGGCGGGCTGGGTGCGAACTCCGCACGAGGTGAGCCAGGCGTCGAGCGCGTCGGGGTCGGCGAGGCGGAGGTCGTCGGAGTGCGCCGTGCGGAGCCAGCCGTCGCCGAGGAGCCCGACCTCGTCGACGAGACGCCGGCCGTCGAGGAGCACGATCGAGAGCGACGGCTCCTGCATCCACGCGCTCGGGCGCCAGGGTGCGGCCGCGGCGAGCAGGTGGCGCACCGTGGCGATCGAACCCGGGTCGCGCTCGACGTGGAGCAGGAGGTTCGCCTCCCGGTGCCGGGGGTCGTACCCGGAGCCGGCGATCACGCGCAGCTCGCTGACCTGGGTGCCGGGGGAGAGGGCGTCCACGGGGGCGAGTGTGCCACCCGGCCGGCCCACGTCCCGTGGTCGAGCCCTGTCGCCCCGCGGCGCTGGCGGGCCCTGCTCCCTCTGTGGCCGCGGCGGTCCCGTCGGTTCGCCGGACCGTGCCCTCGTGGCCTGTCTGCCCGGGTGCTCGGGCGGGCCGGTACCGCAAGGCACGGCGGACCGCCGGCGCGGGCCGATGCGGGGTCTGCGGGTCGCGGATGAGACCATGGTCGGCGGTCGAACTTGAGGAGCAGCAGGACATGAGCAGCGACGAGCGCGGGACGCGTTCGGCGGACCAGGGCGGGCGCCGCAGCGGCGGCGTCGGCCGGTACGGCAACCGGGGCGCCGCGCGCTCCACCGACGGCGAGCGCCCGGCGCGCGCCCCGCGGGTCGCGGGGCAGCGGCGTAGCGGCGGCGATGAGCGGGGGTGGCGGTCGGCCGTCGAGCAGAGCGGTACCGCCGGCGCGCGGGGGAGCTCCGCGCGCGGCGGCGAGCGCGACGCGCGCACGGACCGCCGCGACGCGGATGCACGCGGCTACGGCGGGGACCGCCGGTCCGCGGGCGACCGTCCGCGGTCCGAGGGCGGGCAGCGTCCCCAGGGTGGCGCGCGCGACGCCCGCTCGGCCGGGGACCGGCGTCCGGCGGGTCGTGCCGAGGGCGAGCGCTCGGGCGGGTACCGCTCGGACCGGGGCCCGGCGCGCGACGGCGGCAGGTCCGGCGGTGACGGTGCCGCCCGGGGCGACCGCTCCGGCGGCTACCGCTCCGACCGCGGCGACCGCACGGGCGGCTACGGCTCGGACCGCGGCGACCGCCCGGGCGGGGCACGCCGCCCCGACCGCGGCGATCGCTCCGGGGGCTACGGCTCCGACCGGGGTGGCGCGCGTCCGGAGCGGGGCGGTCCGCGCCCCGAGCGCTCCGGCGGCTCTTCCGCGGAGCGCAGCGGCGGCTACCGGGCCGACCGGGGTCCCGCCCGGGGCGGTGAGCGCGGCGAGCGCCGCGAGGGCGGCTACGGCCGCGGCGGCGAGCAGGGCGGGCAGCGTTCCGGCGGGTACGACCGCTCCGCCCCGCGCACGGGCGGCTACCGGCGCGACGCGGAGGGCGGCGAGCGCACGGGCGGCTACCGCTCGGACCGCGGCGCCTCGCGCCCCGGCGGCGAGCGCGGCGGGTACCGCGGCGACCGCCCGGCCGGTTCGGAGCGCAGCGGGTACCAGCGCGAGGACCGTGGTGGCTACCGCGGCGGGCGCGAGGGCGGCGCGCGTGCGCCCGGCGGCGAGCGTGGCGGCTACCGCCGGGACGACCGCGGCGAGCGCGGCGGATACCAGCGCGAGGA
>NZ_DASQCJ010000160.1:0-23423 GCF_035634735.1 Cellulomonas sp. | reverse complement strand
CAGCACCTCGCCGGACGCGGTGAGCTCGTCCAGCAGCGCCGGGCTGTAGTCCGGCACGCGGGCGGGCAGCACGAGCGACTCCAGGGCGGACGCCGGCACGACGGCGCCCGCGAGCTGCTCGACGGCACGCGCCAGCCCGTCGACGCCCCGCAGCGCGCCGGGCGCCGACCGCCCGATCGCGTGCTGCCACGCCGGCAGGAACCGCCCGAGCGCGACCTGCGGCACGGGCTCGACCTCGGAGCGCAGCGCCGCGAGCGACCGCCGGCGCAGGGTGCGCAGCACGTCGGCGTCGCAGTACTCGTCGCCCACCCCGCCGAGCGCGTCCGGCCGCAGCCGGCCCTGCACGACGACGCCGGCCCGCTCCAGCGGCCGCAGCGCCGCCTGCACCACCGCGGTGCCGAGACCGAAACGGCCCGCGACCTGCGCCGCCGTGAACGGCCCGTGCGTCCGGGCGTGCCGGCGCATGAGGTCGCCCAGCGGGTCGGGCAGCACTTCGGTGAACACCTCGGGCACCCCGACGGGCAGCGCGACGCCCAGAGCGTCCCGGAGCCGGCCGGCGTCCTCGACGGCGGCCCACTGCTCCGCGTCGGCGGGCGCGACCCCGGAGATCCGCACGCGGATGATCCGGCGCGCGTGCTCCAGGTCGGCGAGCCAGCCGGCGACGTCGTCCCGCACGTCCTCCCGGGTGCGCGCCTCGACCCCCGCGAGCGGCAGCGGCCCGTGCCGGCGCAGCACGTCGGCGACCTGCTCGGCGGTGCGGGCCTGCCGGTCGGGGTCGGTGGCCGTGAGCTCGGCCTCGGTGCGGACGACGGCGTCGGGGTCGAGCAGGTCGGCGATCTGCGACCCGCCGCCACCGCCCAGCAGCTCGTCCAGGAGCGTCGGGTCGAGGGTCAGCGCGGCGGCGCGGCGCTCCGCCAGCGGGGCGTCGCCGTCGTAGAGGAACTGCGCGGTGTAGCCGAACAGCAGCGACTGCGCGAACGGCGACGGCCGCGTGGTGGTGACCTCGACGACCCGCACCCGCCCGGCGGACACGTCGCGCATGAGCTCGACCAGCGCGTCGATGTCGAAGTCGTCCTGCAGGCACTCGCGCACGGCCTCGAGCAGGATCGGGAAGTCCGGGTACCGGGACGCGACGCTGAGCAGCTGGGCCGACCGCTGCCGCTGCTGCCAGAGCGGCTGGCGGCGGTCGGGCCGGCGGCGGGGAAGCAGCAGTGCGCGGGCGGCGGCCTCGCGGAACCGGGCGCCGAACATCGCGGAGCCGCCGAGCTCCTCGCGGACGGCGTCGGCCACCTCGTCGGGCTCGATCAGCAGGTCCGCCGCGTCGACCGGCGCCGCGTCGGTGAGGCCGCCGGGGCTGGACGGGGAGCCGTCGGCCGACCACGAGTCGGGCGCGGTCCAGCCGAGCAGGTCGCCCACCGGGTCGGCGGTCGCCGCGAGCATGTCGGGGAGGCGCAGCACGATGCCGTCGTCGGCGTGCATCGCCGCGGCGTCGACCCCGAACCGCTCGCGCAGCCGCGCGCCGAGCACCAGCGCCCAGGGGGCGTGCACCCGCGCGCCGTACGGCGAGTGCACGACGACGCGCCAGTCGCCGAGCTCGTCGCGGAACCGCTCGACCACCACGGTGACGTCGCTCGGCAGGGCGCCGGTCGCGTCCCGCTGCTCCCGCAGGTAGCCGAGCAGGTTGTCCGCGGCCCACGGGTCGAGCCCCGCGGCGGTCACCCGCTCGCGCGCCTCGGTGTCCGGCAGGTCGGCGACCTCGCGGGACCACGCGCCCATCGCGCGGCCGAGCGAGGCGGGCCGGCCCTGGGAGTCGCCCTTCCAGAACGGCAGCCGCCCGGGGACGCCCGGGGCGGGGGTGACGAGCACGCGGTCCGGGGTGATGTCCTCGATCCGCCAGGTGCTGGACCCGAGCGTGAACGTGTCGCCGACGCGCGACTCGTAGACCATCTCCTCGTCGAGCTCGCCGACCCGCTTGCCGCCGCGGGTGCGCCCGCCGGACCGCTCGGGGTCGACCGGCACGTCGGCCGTCTCGGAGCCGGAGGCCAGGAAGACGCCGTACAGGCCGCGGTCCGGGATCGCGCCGCCGCTGGTCACCGCGAGCCGCAGGGCACCGGGGCGGGCGCTGAGCACGTCGGTCGCGCGGTCCCACAGGATGCGCGGGCGCAGCTCGGCGAACTCCTCGCTCGGGTACCGGCCGGCCAGCATGTCGAGCACCGCGCGCAGGGTCGCGTCGCCGAGCGTCGTGAACGGGGCGGACCGCCGGACGACCGCGGCCAGCTCGGTGACCGTCCAGTCCTCCTGCGCCACCATCGCGACGACCTGCTGCGCGAGCACGTCGAGCGGGTTGGTCAGCACGTGCAGCGGCTCGATCTGCCCGGCGCGCATCCGCAGCGCGGTCACGGCGGCGGGCACGAGGTCGCCGCGGAACGTCGGGAACACCACGCCGTGCGACACCGCGCCCACCTGGTGGCCCGCGCGGCCGATGCGCTGCAGCCCGCTGGCGGCCGACGGGGGCGCGCCGACCTGGACGACCAGGTCGACCGCGCCCATGTCGATGCCGAGCTCCAGCGAGCTGGTCGCCACCACCGCGGGCAGCCGGCCGGCCTTGAGCTCGGACTCGGTGCGGGTGCGCTCCGCGCGGCTCATCGACCCGTGGTGCGCGCGGGCGATGATCGTGTCCGCGTCGCGGGCGTCGACGCCGACGGCGGTCCCGGACTGCGCGTTGGCCTGCGCGGCCCACAGCGTGCCGGGGTCGGGGACGTCCTCCCCCTGCCGCTCGGCCCACACCTCGTTCATCCGGGCGGTCAGCCGCTCGGCGCCGCGGCGGGAGTTGGTGAACACCAGCGTGGACCGGTGGTCGGCGACCAGGTCGACGACGCGCTCCTCGACGTGCGGCCAGATCGACGGCCGGGGCGCCCCGGAGCCGGCGGCCTGCCCGGTGAGGTCGGCCTCGCCGGGCGCGAGCGGCGGCAGCTCGTCGTCGACGACCGGCTTGGGCCCGCGGGACCTGCCGTCGTCGGGCAGCGGCGCGCCGAGGTCGGTGAGGTCGGGCACGGGCACGACCACGTCGACCCGGATCTCCTTGGTCGACGGCGGCTGCACCACGACCACCTCGCGCCCGCCGTCCGCCGGGGCGCGGCCGCCGCTGAGGAAGGCCGCCACCCGGTCGACGGGCGTGACCGTGGCGGACAGCCCGATCCGCTGGGCCGGTCCGGGCCCGTCGGGCCGGTCGAGCAGCGCGTCCAGCCGCTCCAGCGACACCGCGAGGTGCGCGCCGCGCTTGGTGCCCGCGACGGCGTGGATCTCGTCGAGGATGACCGTCCGCACGCCCGACAGCCCGGCGCGCGCGCCCGACGTCAGCACGAGGAACAGCGACTCGGGCGTCGTGATGAGGATGTCCGGCGGCTTGGTCGCGAACTGCCGCCGCTCGTTGGGCGGGGTGTCACCGGTGCGGACGCCCACCTGCACGTCGGGCAGCGTCAGCCCCCGGCGGGTCGCGGCCTGCCGGACGCCGACCAGCGGGGAGCGCAGGTTGCGCTCGACGTCGGTGGCCAGGGCCTTGAGCGGCGACACGTACAGCACCCGGCAGCGCTGCAGCGGGTCGGCGTCGGCGTCGGCCGGCTCCGCGGTGATGCGGTCCAGCGCCCACAGGAACGCCGCGAGCGTCTTGCCGGACCCGGTCGGCGCCACGACCAGCGCGTGCCGGCCGGTCGACACCGCGTCCCACGCGCCCGCCTGCGCGGCGGTCGGCTCGGCGAACGCGCCGCGGAACCAGTCCTGCGTCGGCTCGGAGAACCGCCCGAGGACGTCGGCGCCGGTCGGGCCGCCGGCGGTCGGGGGAGGTGTCACCGCGCCATTCTGTCGCGGGGCACCGACACGCGCGCCCTCACCTGCGGGTCCGCGGCTGCGCGCTGGGCGAACGGCTGCGGGCGCGGTGCGCGGCACGGCAGGATCGGGGGCATGCCGATCGACGAGGCGACGCAGGCCGCGGTCCGAGCGCTCTGGGAGGCCGGCGCGCGCCACGGCCGCGCGCCGGCGCCGGTCCCCGAGGCCGACCCGTGGGAGGACGACGCGCAGGGCGCCGAGCGGTCCCCGCTCGTGGTGGTGCTCGCGGGGACGCCGGACCTGCAGGTCCGGCTCTACCGGGACGGGCAGGACGAGGTGCACGTCGAGGACGTCGCGACCCTGGAGGTGCCGCGCCGGGACACCGCGATGGTGGTCGACGCGCTGCTCGGGGGCGGCGGCGGTGGTCGCGCGCGGCGGCGGCCGCGGGTGCGCGGGGTGCTCGGGAACGTGGTCGCGGCGCTCGTCGGGAGCCCGGCGCCGTCGGACCTGGAGGTGCGGGTCGGGTCGGGGGACGCGGGGCGGGTGTACCGGGCGCAGGTGACGATGCGGCACCCGATGTCGGGGTGGCTGCTGTCGCTGCCGGTGGCGGAGGACTGACGGCCCACCTCGTCCCCGGCACGCGTACGCTCGCAGGTCCACGACGCGGACGGGAGGGAGCGCGAGGTGCGGTACCGCGAGTTCTGTGCCGCCGCCCGGACCGATTCGGCCTCTGACCTGCACTTTCACCGCTGCGACTGGTGAAATCCGGGGGCTGTTGGGGGCTCAGGGCTCACCAGCGCTGACCAGCACTAACGCCGATCAACCGGAACGCGGAGCCCCCAAGGAGCCCCACGGACACCCCCGCCAGCCCCCGCCGCACACCGGCCCAGCAGGCCGCCGCCGCGGCCGCCATGGACCGGGCGATCGCCGCCGGCCTACCCCCGAACGTGCTCGGCCTCCTGCTCACCGCGCGCCGCGCCTGGTGGGGCGAGACCGACTGGCCGGCGGCCGCCGAGCTCCACGCGATCCTCACGTGCCCTCAGGCTCGGGACGTCGACGAGATGCTCTGGCAGGCCATCCGCCGCCGGGTGCGTCGCTAGCGACGCTCGATGTCCTCGACCGGGAGCCACACGGCGCCGGTCATCACGCGCAGGTCGGCCATCTCACCCAGGCAACAGCTTTGCCCATCCGTCGCGGGAGCACGGCGCTCAGTCCGCAGCTGCTCACCCAGCGCTCCCGCGACTCCCTGCGCTACCGCTCGACGATGGTCACGTTGACGGTGTCACCGATGCCCTTGCCCAGTGCCTTGCGGACCTTCGCGCTGAGCGACACCATGTGGCCTCCCGTCCCTGTCACCATCGCCCCGACGTTCTCCAACGCGACGTCATCCACTCGCGCGTCGACTCTGACGGACTTGCCGGTGCCGAAGAACTCCGCAGAGCCGGGGATCTCGACGCAACTCCAGGTTTCACCCTTGATGTCGACGCCGATCGTCGTCTGAAAACTCAGGTACTTCTCGCCCATGCCACCGAGCGTATGCGGCGTCCCGCCTTCTTCGCGGCCGTCCCGTCGTCCGCCCCGACGCCGCAGCCCCAGACACGGGCTTGGAACTGGCACGTCAATACCGAGGCTGCGGGCGTAGACTGTTGATCAGCCCGGTGTCGAGGACCTCCCAGTGAGGCGACGACCCGGATCCAGCATCGGAGGGCGTCATGCCCGTCCAGCCTGCTTCCCACTCCACACCCGCCCGCAGCCGGCAGCCCCTCGAGCCCACGGTCCGGGCACCTCGCCCCACCGAGCCCACCCGGGCCTCGGGAACCCGCACGAGCGCCGCATGGTTCGGCATCTGCGTCGGCGTCCTGTTCCTGGTCGCGCTCGTCGTGTTCATGCTGCAGAACACCGGCCCCGTGGCGGTCTCCTTCCTCGGCATGACCGGGACAGCTCCGCTTGCGCTGACGCTGCTCATCGCAGGCTTAGGCGTGGGCATCGTGGTCCTGGCCTTCGCCTCTCTGCGCATCGGCCAGCTCCGCCGCCGTGCCGCCAGCGGCCACCCGACCGGAGCACGACGGTGACCGCCTACGGCGAGCTCGCCACCGGCGAGCAGCCGCTCCGGCTCGCGTCGATCCTGACCAGCGCCCTGCCTGCGCTGCTCGGAACGAGCCAGGCGCCGACGCAGTACACGGTCCCGGCCGTGTTCTCCCGCCAGGTGTCGGTGCCCGAGAAGACCGCGATCGAGGGGCCGGAGACCGTCCGCCGGCTCACCGAGCGCGGCTACCCGCAGGTGACGCTGCAAGTCTCGGACAGGCGCCTGCTCATCGGCCGCACCAGCCTCGAGCAGCTCGAGGACGGGCTCGCGCACGAGATCGCGCTGATGCTGACCGACGTCGGGCGTGCCGTCGCCCGTGAGCGCGACGAGCGAGCGGCCGCAGCGACCGCGCGTCAGTCCGTGGAGGCGGACCGCGCGGTCGACGTGCAGCGGTCCGTGGACCGCATCGTCTTCGAGTAGGCGTCGCCGTTCGACGGCGCGATCCGGGTCGAGCCCGTTCGATCCGAGGCGCCGGCGGCCGCGCCACAGTGCACGCTGCTCGGCTCGTCCGCGGACGCAGGGGGTCCGCGGACGAGCTCGCGCGCCGACCACGACCATCCCGTCGACGTGAGGGCGAGCACGGCCTGCCGCTCAGGCCCGCCAGGTCGGTCGAAAGTCGGGGTGCCCCTCGTACAGCGACGCCATGGCGCGCAGGATCCGGTCACCGACGTAGTGCACGCCGCTGTCGTGCCGCGAACCGGCCTCGCGCTCCATGTCCACGGTCTCGTCGAGGCCCGTCGCCTCGTCCGCGAGGACGATGAGCTCCCGCCGGACGCGGCATTCGGCCAGGACGCGCACCGGGTCCGCGGGATCCCTGCGGTAGACGGCGTCGTCCGTTCGATCCGCTCCATGGCGGGGTCTGCCGTGACCGCCGCCCTGCAGCTGACGACGGGCGGCAGCCTCGCTCTCGGCGATGCGCTCGAGTAGGAAAGCCGTGAGCGTCATCGAAGGGGCGTCCTCGGATCGGGATCTCTGCGGCACGTGGTCGTTCTCATCCGCCTGCGCGTGCCCGTTCCCGCCAGGCGTCGCGCTGGCCGCCGGCGTGGCGCAGCGCTGCGGACAGCAGCTCCAGTCGCCGGGGCCCCACGCGGGTCAGGTCGCCCAGCCGCACGGCCGGGGCCGCGTCGACATCGGACAGCGACGCGGCGAACAGCAGCACCCGCCGCTCGGAGGGCGACATCGGACCCACGTACGCGGAGACGGCCGCGAAGTCGATCCACGCGACGCCCCGGCCGTCTGCGCGCCCTGGCGCCCGGCATACCCATGGGTGCGTCGGCCCAGCCAGGCCCGCACGGATCAGCAGCTCCGTTGCGGCCTCGAGCGCATCGATCCCGCGCGCCCATACGCGGAGAAGGTCATGCAGCTGCCCGCCCTGCGCAGGCACCGATCCTGCAGGTCGGCGGTCTCCTCCAGACGGGACCGTGGTCACTCGAATGCGATCGCGTCGGAGCAGTGTCTGGCGCCGGCGGCGTGCGTGAGCCGTCGGCGCCGGGCCATGGTCGCGGGATGGGCGGGCAATGCGGACGGGACGGGCATGACGCCCTCCGAACAAACGATCCGGGACGAGGCGCACCACGAAAGATGAGGTCGCTGCCGGGCTGCCCCCCAGACTACGCCTCAGACCGGCCGACGTACCCGCCCCCGGGTGAGAACGGCTCCGGATCAGCCCGGGCCCGCGTTATCGCGCGGCGTCGCGGCCCTCAGCACCCGTGCGGAGAGCAGCTGGGGGAGGACACGATCGCTGGCCCGAGATCGGTGCTCTGGTCGAACGAGCCGGCAACTCGCCGTGTCACGGCTCGATCGCGAACCACACGGTCTTGCCGGGCGTGCCGGGTCGTGCACGGTGCCCCCAGCTCGCAGCGAGGAGATCGACCAGGCGCAGCCCCTGGCCTCCGACGGTCAGCGGACTCGTGTCCCGCAGCACCGGTGGGCTCGGCTCGGTATCGGACACCTCCACCGTGACCCGGCCGCTGGTCTCGCGGTACCGGACCTCGAGCTCACCGCCGCAGCCGTGGACGAGCACGTTCCCGACCAGCTCGCTCGTGAGCAGAGCGATGTCGAGCTGGAGATGCGCCGCGACGCCGCTGTCTCTGGCACGGTCGGTGATCCAGTGCCGCGCGATCCACACGACGCCGCGGTGCGCGGGTACCCGCAGCTCGATCTCCGTCTGGGCCGGATGGTCACCGAACGACTCGCGCCACCACTTGACGCGGTCACCGTCCAGATCCTGCAGCAGGACGTGGACGTCCGAGCCCTCGGTACCCATCGCTGGCTCCCCGCTCCTCGGCGCACCCCACGCCGGATGCGTCCGGGGGTGCGACCGCCGGGAGTCGAGCCGGCTGACGACGGTTGGGTCCAGCATCACACTCCCGAGCGGATCCGGCATCTGGCGGACCCGCGAGACGAGTAGCCGGTCGCAACGTTGCAATGCCGCACCCGGCGCGGATGTCGAGCCGGGCTCGCCCGTCGATGTGCCGCGACGGCACGGCAGATGGGCCAGGCGCGAGCGCAGGTCCGACACTCGGTCTCCCATCGCAGGGTGACGGTCACGGGGATGGGCTGGTCGACGTCGTGGTGCACGCCGGGCGGGACGGGCTGCGCGTTCAGCAGCGGGCGGGGTGGAGCGGACGCGGTCCATGCCGCCGGGGACGGCGTGGGTGAGGTCGTGGTCGTGCACCTCGTCATCGTCCGCGGCGCCACCGACACGGCGGGGGAGCGCCGGCCACCACTCCGTGCTGTCGTCCAGGCTCGACCAGGCGTGCCCGGTCAGCCGCGGGTCGTGCTCGCTCATGACGACCAGCGTGCCAGCACGCGGCGACTCCCTACGTTGCAGCGCCGACCGCCGATCGCACCCCTCAAGAGGCACGGCGAACTGGCCGATCAACTACACGTCCGGATCGTCTCGGACCTGTCATGCTGAACGCGACATCGGCACAGAACGGGGGTGATCCCGATGGCGTTCCCGCTTCCGCTCGCGGCCGCGCTCACCGGCGCGACCCCCGCGCAGCTGCGCCACTGGCGCGACTCTGGTCTGGTCGTTCCCGAGGTGCGCCCGTTCAGGCCGCCGTTGTACTCGTTCCGCGACCTGGTCCTCATCCGCTCGGTGGCGTACCTGCGAGCGCACCTGTCCAGCCAGAAGGTGCACAAGGCGATGCTCGGGATACCCGACGTCATGGATGCGGTCGTCCACCCCAGCGAGTACCGGTTCGGCACCGACGGAGAGACCGTGTACCTCGGGACCGAGTCCGGTGAGGCGATCGACATCCTGCGCCGCCGCGGGCAGACCAGCCTGTTCACGTTCGACGACATGCTGAGCGAGTTCCGGAACTTCAAGGACGAGCGTGTGGCCGACTTCGCCCGGCCGTCCGCTCACCTCGAGGTGGCGCCGGGCCGAGTGGGTGGATGGCCCACGATCGAGGGCACGCGCGTTCCCTACGACGACGTCGCGAGGCTCGTCGACAACGAGACCGTCTTCCCAGAGGACGTGCAGGCGTTCTACCCGTCCGTGTCTCCGGCCGCGGCGCGCGACGCCGTCGAGTTCGCCGAACGCGTGGAGGCTCTCGGCGCGTGAGGCAGGTCTACATCGACGAGAACCTGAGTCCGGGTCTCGTGCCGCCGCTGTCGGCGGTGTACCGCCGTGACGTCCAGTTCCGTTCGTGGCAGCAGGAGAACCAGGGTGGGGCCCTCGACCTCGATCTCATCCCGTACCTCGGAGACCGTGGGTTCGACCTGATCGTGACGAAGGACCACGCACAGATCGACATCAACCCGGCGGAGCGTGCGGCGCTCGCTACGGCCGGACTCTCGTGGGTGGGGGTTCCCGAACTCGACGAGCGGGGTGCGCGTCTCATCGCCGAGCAGCTGGCCGTGGTGCTCCCCGCGATCGGCGCGATCATGCACAGCTGGCCGTCGCAGCCGACCGCCTACCGCCTCGCGTCACGGGGCAGCGTCTTCGAATCGCAGGAGCCGCTGTAGCAACGACGACAGCGCCCCCGCCCTCCCGGAGGAGGACGGGGGCGCTGTCGCGTGCGCTCAGCCCTGCATTGCCCCCGCGACTCGAGTGGCCAGCGCCAGGGCACCGATCACGCCGAGCGACCACCATGCCCATGGACGCGTCTTGCGCTGCTGCGGCGGCGCGGGCGCGACCTTGCGGCTCGGGCGGTTCCCGGCGACGTAGCGGCGGCGGCGCGACCCCGTGACTCGGCGGCGTTTCGCCGGCCGGGGGTCCGGGAGCAGGTCGATCAGCGGGCGATCGGGAGTGCGCCATCCGTCGGTCATGGCTGGATCATCGGCACGACCGGACGCGCCCTGAACGCCGAGGCGGTCCTATGCCGCGGCGCGGTCCGGCTCCCACGCGGGGTCGCAGCACTCCGCGGCCGCGAGCTTCGACGGCCACTCCCGGCTACACGACGGGCACGGGTGCATCAGGCCACCAACCTCTCTGCCGGGTCGTCCGGCTTCCATGTTCTTCCGCCGAGCAGGGCGCTCACCGCCTGGCGACTGACTCCGTAGCGGGCGGCGATCTCGCGATGGGTCTCCCGCCCCGCCATGGCCCTGATCTCCGCTACCTGGTCCGCGGTCAGACGCGCGAACGGGTGCTCCTCGTGCCGGCTCTGTCGGAGCTTCCGGTCGCGGTCGTGGTTGTTCTCCGTGACCGACCCGAGGAACAGGTGGTCGGGGCGGACGCACGACGGACGGTCGCATCGGTGGCAGATGACCTGGCCGGCGGGGATCGAGCCGTGCAGGTGCTCCCACAGCCAGCGCGTGCCCCTCCGCGTCAGGGTCGGCTCAGCCTGGAAGATCGGGTAGCCGTCCTTGTCCACGGCCGCGGTCCGGAGCCAGCAGCCCGGGCCTCGGCGGACCTTGGCCCAGAACCGCTCCTCCGGGGGCCTACGCCTCGGCGCCACTGCGCGACCCCGACCCGACCGACTGCGCCGCGGCGCTGATCCCGGTGGGCTTGAGCAGGCCATGATGCGTGGCGACGGACACGACGAACGCGGGCAGGGCGGCCAGGAGCGCGACGCCGAGGTCGTAGGTGACGCCCTGGGAGCGATACCCGGACGTCCTGATCCACCGAAGCGACATCGCTCCGGCTCAGGGCGCCTGGGTGTCCTCCGAGCGCGTCATCCTGCTCGACCGTGGGCTGGACGCCATCGGACGGCGCTGCGCTCTCGCGCACGAGCTCGTCCACATGGACCGGACGCACCGGCCCCTCGGCGGGTGGTTTGGGCGGCGCCAGGAGAACGAGGCCGACAAGATCGCGGCCGCACGCCTCTTGGAGGACGTGGGCGTGATCGCCGACGCCCTGTGCGTCCACCCTCTCGACCCGGAGATGGTCGCGGAGCACCTTGGAGTGACGGTGCCCGTGCTCCGGCGCCGCCTTGCGCAGCTGACCGACGCTGAGCGGGACCACATTCAGAGCCGACTCGATCGAGAGGAGCGCGGCGCGTGACCGAGTTGACCGACCGCGAACGAGCCGTCCTCGACCTCGAGGGCCGGGTGTGGAAGCACGCCGGCACCAAGGAGGACGCGATCCGCGACCTCGGCATGACACCGACCCGGCACTACCAGGTCCTCAACGGGCTGCTGGACCGTGCCGATGCATGGGAGTACGCACCCGCCGCGCTCGCCCGAGCGCGCGCGGTCCGTAATCGGCAGCGCCACCGACGGCGCGCTGCGTAGCGAGGGGGAGACATGAGCGCGCCGGAACCCGGCTGGTACCAGGACCCGACCGACCCGACCATGGTCGGCTGGTGGGACGGGAATCAGTGGACGGAACGCCGTCCGCACGCGCCCGCACCAGTGCTGGGTGAGGTCGCTTCCCGGAGCACCGCGCGGCAGCCCGACCCCTCATCGCGGCGCGGCGCTCGACGCGTGCTCCTAGCGGCTGGCTTCGCGGGAGCGCTCGCAGTCGGGGGAGTGGCGGGGTACTTGCTGGGGGCCGGAGGTTCGGCTCCCGAGCCTGAGGCTGCCCCGGCGCCGGCGCCCACGGTGACTGTCACTGAGACCCCGGACCCCGTCCAGCCGGAGACCTCGAGCGGCGCAGACGCGGCCGCGGTCAGTGCTCTCGCCTTGATCCGCGAGGCGGTGCCTGCGATGGCTTCGATGTCAGATGAGTGGATCGAGAGCCAGTCGACCGCCGTCTGTGACGCGCTCCGATCGCTACCCACCGGATCGACGACTGATCTCGCTATGGGTTTCGCCTCGACGAGCGGGTTGACCGAGCAAGAGTCGTACCAGTTCATCGGCTACTCGATCGGCTGGAAGTGCCCGGAGATCTCATGACAGCTAGGAGGAGGTAGCGCGTGGCGCACGTCGAGGACCGGTGGATGGTCCCCGGCCCGAACGGCCGGAAGGTCAAGAGCCCCCGCCACGGCCAGGGGTCACGCTGGCTCGCGGTCTGGCACGAGAACGACGGACGGCGCCGGAAGCGAGCCTTCAAGACGAAGGACGCCGCCGAGGCGCACCTCGACCACGTCGGAGTCGAGCTCCGCTCCGGGACCTACATCGCGCCCGAGCGGGCGCTCGTGTCCCTCGGGGACGTCGCCGAGCGTTGGTTCCAGGAGCAGGTGCACCAGCGCGCCACGTCGCTCGACGTGATCCGGCGGCGCCTCGACAACACGATCCTGCCCACCCTCGGCGATCGGCGGCTCTCCGCGCTGGACCGGACCGTCATCCAGGCAGCGGTGTCCGGCTGGACGGCGGATGGTCTCGCGCCCTCGACGATCCATGTCGCCTACGTCTACCTCGTCGGGATCTGCTCCCTCGCCGTCGACGAGCGGCGCATCCCGGTCACCCCGTGCCGGCGGATCAACCTGCCGCGCGTCGAGGTCGTGCCCGTGGTTCCGCTCACCACCGCGAAGGTCCAGGAACTCACAGACGCGCTGCCCTACGAGTACCAGCGGATGGCGGTGCTCGGCGCCGCGACGGGCATGCGGTCCGGGGAGCTGCGCGGCCTGACGTGGGACCGGGTCACGCCGGTGGCTGGCGGGGCGATCATCCGAGTCGATCGGCAGATGATCTCCACCCGGACCCACGAGCCGCTGTGGGGCCCGCCGAAGACGCCGTCGTCGGTCCGGAACATCAGCGTCGGCGAGGAGACGCTCAAGTCGCTCGGCGACCCGGGCGAGGGGCTGGTGCTGCGCACGGAGCGTGGAGGGGCGATGACGCGCCCGCTCGCGTCCTCGGTGTTCCGCCCGGCAGCGGACTCGGTCGGGATCCCGCGGGGGAGCGGGTGGCACGAGCTGCGGCACTACCACGCGTCGCTGCTCATCGCCCGCGGCTCGTCGCCAGTCGCGGTCGCCCACCGCCTGGGTCACAAGGACGCGATCGAGACGCTGCGCACGTACGCTCATCTGTGGGCTGACGACGACGAGCGCATGCGCGACGCGACCGACGGCCTGATCCGGCTACCAGACGCGGCCTAGAGCCCCCACAGAGCCCCCAGCCGGACATCGACGCAGGTCAGGAGGGTCTTGTGCGGTACCGCGAGTTCTGGCAGCTGGTCGACGAGGTGCTCGGCAGCGCCCACGGCCGCGTGCTCACGCACGAGCTCGTGCTCCAGCGCCTCGGCGACCGGACCCCCGAGCAGGCCCTCGACGCCGGCATCGACCCGCGCGACGTGTGGCACGCCCTGTGCGACGAGCTCGACATCCCGGACGCGCGGCGCTGGGGCTCGGACCAGTACCGCCAGGCCCCGCCCCCGCGCTCCTGACCTCGGCGGCGGCCCCGCGGCCCACCCGCAACGGGTCGCCCGGCGCGCGCGCTCGCGTGGCAGGCTGAGGGGGTGTCGCCCGACGACCCGCACCGCCCGCAGCCCGGCTGGTGGTCGGTCACGCTCAGCGACGTCGGCGACGCCCTGCTGGGGCTGGTCACGACCGCGCTCGGGCTCGGCGTCGCGATCGCGGTCGTCGACGGGGTCAGCGCCTCCAACCCCGGCTCGGTGCTGCTGGCGGCGCTCGCGGTGGCGGTCGGCGACCTGGTGCTGCGGCCGCCGCTGCGGCTGCTCGCCCGGGTGGGCGGGGCGATGGGCGCGCTGGTCGCGGGACTCGCCGCGCAGGTGCTCGTCGCGTGGCTGGCGCTGACGCTGCTGCCCGGCCTGCACGTGACGAACCCGTGGGCGGTCGTCCAGGTGCTCGTGATCGCGGCCGTGGTCATGGCGGTCGGCCGGTGGGTGTGGGGCGCGTCCGACTCCGACTACGTGGTCGGCGACGTGCTGCGGCGGGCCCGGGCGCACGCCCGCCGCGCCGGGGAGGGCGGCGGCGCGGTGCCCGACGAGCGGCCGCCGGGGCTGCTGGTCGTGCAGCTCGACGGCGTCGCCGCGCCCGTGCTGGCCCAGGCGGTCGACGCGGGGCTCGCGCCGACGATGGCCCGCTGGGTCGCGGACGGGACGCACGTGGTCCGGGAGTGGTGGGCGCAGGCGCCGTCGACGACGCCGGCCAGCCAGGCCGGGCTGCTGCACGGCGCCGCGGACGCGATCTGCTCGTTCCGGTGGTGGGACCGCGAGGTCGGCCGGCTGGTGGTCACCAACCACCCGGAGGACGCCGCCCTGGTGGAGCGTCGGCTGTCGGACGGCCGCGGGCTGCTCGCGGACGGCGGCGCGGCGGTCGCGACGATGTTCTCCGGCGACGCGGAGCGGCAGCACCTCGTGATGAGCCAGGCCCGGCGCGGGATCGGGCCGGGGACGTCGTACCTGCGGTTCTTCGCGAGCCCGTTCGTGCTGGCGCGCGCGGTGACGCTGACCGTCGGGGAGATGGTCAAGGAGCTGTACCAGGGCCGCCGGCAGCGGGTGCGCGACGTGCGCCCGCGGGTGCCGCGCCGCGGCTGGTACGTGGTGCTCCGGGGCGTGACGAACGTGCTGCTGCGGGACCTCGCGACGTCGGTGGTCGCGGAGCAGCTGGTCCGCGGCGCCCCGGTCGTCTTCGTCGACCTGGTCGACTACGACGAGATCGCGCACCACGCCGGCCCGACCCGCCCGGAGTCCATGCGGGCGCTGGAGGGCCTGGACCGGGTGCTGGACACGCTGGTCCGGGTCGCGGCCGCCGCGCCGCGGGACTACCGGGTCGTCGTGCTCTCCGACCACGGGCAGTCGCTCGGTGCGACGTTCGAGCAGGTCGCCGGTCGGCCGCTGGTCGACGTCGTGCGCGGGCACATGGCCGGACCCGGGGTCGACGCCGTGCAGGCGAGCACCGACGACGAGGAGTGGGGACCGCTGAACGCGTTCCTCAGCTCGACCGCGGCGCGGCGCGGCGACGAGCGGTCGCGGGTGCTGGGTCCGCAGGGGCGGGACCGGCGGGACGGCCGCGACGGCGACGCGCCCGGGCCCGGTGCGGACGGTGCGGTGTCGCCGGACGTGGCGGTCGCCGGCTCCGGCAACCTCGGGATGGTGTGGTTCCCGCGGGCCGGTCGGCGCCTGGTGCTCGAGGAGGTCGAGGAGCGCTGGCCCGGGCTCGTGCGCGGGCTGGCGGGCACGCCGGGGATCGGGCTGGTCGTCGTCGACACCGCGGCGCGCGGGCTGGCGGCAGTCGGCCCGGGCGGCGTCGCGTGGCTCGAGCGGACCGGCGGCGGCCCCGCGATCGACGGGGTGGACCCGGTGGCGCGGTACGGCGGGCAGGCGGCGGACGACCTGCGGCGGCTCGGGCGGCTGGACCACGTGGGCGACCTGGTCGTGCTGTCGGACGTCTCCGCGGACGGGCACGTGCACGCGTTCGAGGGGCAGGTCGGGTCGCACGGCGGGCTCGGCGGTGCGCAGAATCGGGCCGTGCTGCTGCACCCCGCGGACCTCGCGCTCGACGACGACCTGCTGGCCGACGTCGAGGGGCGGCGCATGCCCGTCGGGGCGGACCGAGTGCACGAGCAGCTGCTGCGGTGGGCGACCGGGCTCGGGCTGCGGCGCACGGCGACGCGGCGGGCGGCGGACGACGAGGCCGAGGCGGCGGGGGAGCCGTTGGCGGGCGGTCTGGCGGCGGGCGGGCCGGCGGCGGGCGGGCCGGCGGCGCGGGGGCCGGTAGCGGGCGAGCCTGCGGCCGGGGAGCGCGCGCCGTGACCGAGGCCGCCGCGGAGGTCCGGCGTCGCGGCCGCCGCGGGGCCCGGCGGTGACCGCGGGCGACCCGACCGGCGCGGGCGCGACGCTGCGCTGGCTCGGGCACGCGACGGTCGTCCTCGACGTCGGCGGCGCGCGGCTGGTCACCGACCCGCTGCTGCGCCCGCACGCGGGCCTGCTCCGCCGCCGTGCCCCCGCGCCGCACCCCGAGGACTGGGCCGGCGCCAGCGCCGTCCTCGTGTCGCACCTGCACCACGACCACGCGGAGATCGGCTCGCTGCGGATGCTCGGCGACGTCCCCGTGCTCGCGGCCCGGGCCAACGCGCACTGGCTCGCCCGGCAGGGGATGCGCGCGGTCGGCCTGGGCGCCGACGAGTGGTGGACCGTCCCGGGCACCCCGGTCCGCGTGCGCCCGGTGCGCGCCGAGCACGGCCACCGCCCGATGCCGCACCGCCCGAACGGCGCGCACGGCTTCCTGGTCGTCGCGCCGGGGCTGCGCGTCTGGTTCGCCGGCGACACCGCGCCCTACCCGCAGATGCGCCGGCTGCCGGACCTCGCGGGCGGCCCGATCGACCTGGCGCTGGTCCCGGTCGGCGGGTGGGGCCCGCGGCTGTCCGGCGGGCACATGGACCCGCACCAGGCGGCCGAGGTGTGCGAGGCCGTCGGCGTGCGGTGGGCGGTCCCGGTGCACTGGGGGACGCTGCACGCGCCCGCGTCCCGGCGGCTGCCGCCGGGGTGGATGGACCGCGCGGGGCCGGCGTTCGCGCGGGCGCTGGCGCGGAGGGCGCAGGTGGAGCCGGTGCTGCTCGCGCCGGGGGAGGCGGTGCGGCTGGGGGAGCCGGGGGTGTCGCCGGCAGGCGGTGGTCCGGGCGGTGCGGCGGGCTGACCGGGGCGCGGCGCGCCGGGCGTGTCGGTGCGGCGCCGGTCGAACATGTGTTCGGTACAGTGGGTTCGTTGGCGCGCCGCGGGTCCGGGTGCGGCCGGCGTGGTCGTCCCCAGCGGGGCGGACCGCGCGGGCTGTGGACGGGGCCGGGGTCCATGTCGGTGGTCGGGCATAGCGTCAGCGCACGACACACGAGACCAGCCCTGCCGGCGCAGCGCGAGGCTGCACGAGACGCACGAGGTGGAACACCATGCCCGCACCCCAGGACCGCGAGAAGGCTCTCGAGGCCGCCCTCAGCCAGATCGACCGCCAGTTCGGCAAGGGCTCGATCATGCGTCTCGGCGACGACGGCCGCGCCCCGGTCGAGGTCATCCCGACCGGCTCCGTCGCCCTCGACGTCGCGCTCGGCATCGGCGGCCTGCCGAAGGGCCGGATCGTCGAGATCTACGGCCCCGAGTCCTCCGGCAAGACCACCGTCGCGCTGCACGCCGTGGCCAACGCCCAGCGCCAGGGCGGCATCGCCGCGTTCATCGACGCGGAGCACGCGCTCGACCCGGACTACGCCAAGAAGCTCGGCGTCGACACCGACGCGCTGCTCGTCTCCCAGCCGGACACCGGCGAGCAGGCGCTCGAGATCATGGACATGCTGATCCGCTCCGGCGCGATCGACATCATCGTCATCGACTCGGTCGCGGCGCTCGTGCCGAAGGCCGAGATCGAGGGCGAGATGGGCGACAGCCACGTCGGTCTGCAGGCCCGCCTCATGTCCCAGGCGCTCCGCAAGATCACCGGTGCGCTCAACGCGTCCGGCACCACCGCGATCTTCATCAACCAGCTGCGCGAGAAGATCGGCGTGTTCTTCGGTTCGCCCGAGACCACCACCGGTGGCAAGGCGCTCAAGTTCTACGCCTCGGTCCGCATGGACATCCGCCGCATCGAGACGCTCAAGGAGGGCTCGGACGCCGTCGGCAACCGGACCCGGATCAAGATCGTCAAGAACAAGATGGCGCCGCCGTTCAAGCAGGCCGAGTTCGACATCCTGTACGGCGTCGGCATCTCCCGCGAGGGCGGCCTCATCGACATGGGTGTCGAGCACGGGTTCATCCGGAAGTCCGGCTCCTGGTTCACCTACGAGGGCGACCAGCTCGGCCAGGGCAAGGAGAACGCGCGCGGGTTCCTGCGCGACAACCCGGACCTCGCCGCGGAGATCGAGAAGAAGATCCTCGAGAAGCTCGGCATCGGTGCCAAGGTCGACGCGCCCGCCGGCGCGGAGGTGAAGGTCGACTTCTGATGTCGACCCGGCACGACCCGGCCGCCGCCGAACCGGAGGCGGCCGGGGGAGGCTCGGCGTGGCTCGACACCGCCTCGGCGGGCGAGTCGGCGTGGGACGACCTGTCCGACGGCGACGCGTCCGCCTGGGCGGGGCCGGAGTCGTCGGCGTCCGTGTGGGACGACGACGCGCTGGCCCCGGCGTCGGTGTGGGACAACGACGCCCCGCGCCCGGCGTCGGTGTGGGACGACGACGCGCCGGCCCCGGCGGCCGTGTGGCATGACGAGCCCGTTCTCGCGTCCGCGGGGACGGACGAGCCCGCGCGCCCCCGCGCAGCGGCGCCGACCGGGGCGACGAAGGACGCTCGACGGCGTCCGCGCGGCGGTGCCGATCCCGCGCACGAGCAGTCGCCGGAGGTCGCGGCCGTCGCCGCGCGCCTCGCCGAGATCGTCGCGCGCAGCGGCGGCGCCCGGACGGCGGCGGGGCCGGCGCCGGACGACGACGGCCCGGGAGCCGCGACGGCACGTCCCCGCCCGACCGCGGAGGTGCGCACGCCGGAGGCAGGCGTGGCGGAGGCGGGCGCGGCGGACGTGCCCGCCTCGGAAGCGCGCGGCAGGTCGGCCGGGTCCGGCGGGTCCGGTCGGCGCGCCGGCACGCGCCGCTCCACCGCCGGACGCCGCCGCGCGCCCGCGACCGAGCCGCCGGAGGCCGGTGCCGCCGCGACCGACGCCGAGCCCGACCCCGAGTCGGTCGCCCGCGCCATCGCCCTCCGCCAGCTCACCGCCGCCCCCCGCAGCCGCGCCCAGCTCGCCGAGGCGATGGCGAAGCGCGACGTGCCCGACGACGTCGCGGACCGCGTGCTCGACCGGTTCACCGAGGTCGGCCTGGTGGACGACGCCGCGTACGCCGAGATCCTGGTCCGCAGCCGGCACGCCGAGCGCGGGATGTCCCGCCGGGCCCTGGCGATGGAGCTGCGCCGCAAGGGCGTCGACGACGAGGTGGCCCGCGAGGCGCTGGAGCAGGTCGACGACGCCGACGAGGAGCAGGCGGCGCGCGCGCTCGCCCGCAAGAAGCTCCGCGCGACCCGGGGGCTCGACCGCGAGGTCCGGCTCCGCCGCGCGTACGGGGCGCTGGGGCGCCGGGGGTACGGCGGCTCGCTGGTGTCGCGGGTCGTGCGCGAGGAGCTCGACGCCGAGGGCGCGGACGACGGCGACGGCTGGCCGGGCGGGCTCGGCTCGGCCTGACGCGCCGCCGCGCGCCCGACCTCGCAGGTCCGGTCACCCGCATGGGGAAGAATGGGTCCTCTCGCGCCGTCGTCGACCCGCACCCGCCGACCCGCGCCGTCCCGACCGGACGCGCGCGTGCCACGGGCACCGGGCAGCAGCCGGCGCCGCGGGACAACCCCGGGACGCAGCACCGCCGCCCCGGGCCAGCAGCAGCACAGGGACCGGGAGTGTGGACGCATGCAGGACGTGGCGATCGTCGTGGGACTGCTCGCCGCCTGCCTGGTCGCGCTCGTGCTCGTGCTGCTCGCCCGCCGCGAGGCCGCCGCCGTGCGCCGCCAGGCCCAGGACGACGTGCAGTCGATCCGTGACGAGGCCCGCACCGCGCTGGCCGACGCGCAGCGCCGCGAGGCCCGCGCGGCCGAGCGCGAGGAGAACGCGGCCGCCGCCGAGCGCGCGGCGACCGAGCAGGAGCGCGCCGCCCGCGCCGCGAACGACGCGGCCGCCGACCTCCGCAGGCAGGCGGCCGAGCAGGCGGCCACCGCCGCGACGGCCGCCGCCGAGCGGCTGGCAGCGGCGGAGCGCGAGGCCGCCCGGGTCGCCGCCGAGGCCGAGCGGGCCGCCGCCGACCAGGTGGCCGAGACCGAGCGCCGGGCGACCGACCGCCTCGCTGCCGCGGGCCAGGAGGCCGCCGAGCGCCTGGAGGCGACGTCCGGCCTGACGGCCGCCGAGGCGCGCGCCGAGCTGCTGCGCCAGCTCACCGCGGAGGCCCAGACCGCGGCGGCCGCGACCGTCCGCCGGGTCGAGGCGCAGGCCCGGCGCACCGCCGACGCCCGGGTCCGCCGGGTGCTCGCCACCGCCGCGCAGCGCGCCGCCGTCCCGACGAGCAGCCAGGCGGCCGTGACGCTGCTCGCGCTGCCCTCGGACGAGATGAAGGGCCGCATCATCGGCAAGGAGGGCCGGAACATCCGGCTGTTCGAGGCGCTGACCGGAGTGAACGTGCTGGTGGACGAGACGCCGGGCACCGTCGTCCTGTCCTGCTTCGACGCCGACCGGCGCGAGGTGGCCCAGGTCGCGCTCGAGGCGCTGATGGCGGACGGCCGGATCAACCCGCAGCGGATCGAGACGGCGTACGCCGAGGCGCTCGCCGGGGCGGACGACCGGGCCGACGAGGCCGGGCACGCCGCCGCCGAGCGCGCGGGCGTGCGCGGGTTGGACCCCGAGCTGGTGCGGGTGCTCGGCCGGCTGCGGCTGCGCACGTCGTTCGGGCAGAACGTGCTGGAGCACCTGGTCGAGTCGGCCCTGATCGCGGCGCAGGTCGCCGCGGAGATCGGCGCGGACGTCGACGTCGCGCGCCGCGCGGCGCTGCTGCACGACCTCGGCAAGGCGCTCACCGGCGAGGTGCCCGGCACGCACGCCCAGGTCGGCGCCGCCCTGGCGGCCCGGCACGGCGAGTCGGAGGCCGTCGTGAACGGCATCGCCGCGCACCACGACGAGGTGCCCGCGGAGACCGTCGAGGCGGTGCTCGTGCAGGTCGCGGACGCGATGTCGGCGGCCCGCCCGGGCGCGCGGCGCGAGGACACCGACCAGCACGTCGAGCGCCTGGAGCAGCTGGAGGAGCTCGTCGCGGGCCACGCCGGCGTCCGCCGGGCGCTGGCGATGGCGGCCGGCCGCGAGATGCGGGTGGTCGTCGAACCGAGCGCGGTGCCGGACACGGAGCTCGGCCGGCTGGCGGTGGAGATCGCCCGGCACATCGAGCACGACCTGTCCTACCCGGGCGAGATCAAGGTGACCGTCGTCCGCGAGGTCCGCGCGAGCGCCACCGCGGGCTGAGACCCTTCGCCGAGATAGGACCCCCGCGCCGAGGTAGGACCGGGGGCGGTCCTATCTCGGCGGAATGGTCCTATCTCGACGGGAAGCGGGTCAGCGGGTGTGGTCGTGGCCCGCGGCAGTCGAACCGAGTGCGTTCGCGGTCACCGTCGTGACCGTCGGGTCGCGGTCCACCTTGCCCGAGGTCTTCGACCCGCCGCGGCGCTGGAGCCACACCGCCAGCCGGGTCAGCGAGATGTTCACGATCAGGTAGATCCCGGCGCCGACGACGAACAGCGCCACGTAGTACTTCTGCCCGAAGTACTGCGCGTTGTTCTGCATCGCCTTCAGCAGCTCCGGGTACCCGACGATGAACCCGAGCGAGGAGTCCTTGAGCAGCACCACGAGCTGCGCGATCAGGCTCGGCAGCATGGTCCGCACCGCCTGCGGCAGCTGCACGAGCAGCAGCGTCTGCCACCGCGACAGGCCGATGGCGTACGCGGCCTCGGTCTGGCCCTTCGGCAGCGACGCGAGGCCGGCGCGCAGGATCTCGGCGATGATCGCCATGTTGTAGACCGTCAGGCCGAACACGACGGCGGCGAACGCGTCCCAGCCGAAGCCGAGCAGGCCGAACAGCATCATGAGCAGGACGGGCAGGCCGCGGAACAGCTCGATGACGACGGTCGCGGGCGCGCGGAGCCAGGCGATCCGGGTGGTGCGCCACATCGCCAGCAGCAGCCCGAGCACGAGCGCGAGCGGCGCGGCCACGACGGCGGCGCGCAGGGTGGCGCCGAGGCCGCGGACGACCATCGACGTCCACACGGCCTCGGCGGACTGGTTCTTGGGCGGGTCGTAGAGCACGTCCCACCGGTCGGCGCCGAACAGGCCGCGGTCGTCGGCGTACCGGAACGCCAGCACGAGCAGGGCGACGACCAGCAGGCCGCCGACGACGGAGCCGATCCGCTCGCGCCGCCGGGCGACGGGTCCGGGCTCGTCGTACAGGACGGTGCTCATCGGGCGAACGCCACCTTCCGCTCGAGGACCCCGGCCAGGTAGCCGGCCGGGATGGTGATGACCAGGTAGAACAGCCCGACACCGACCAGCGCCAGCGTGGCCTCGGACGGGTTCGCCAGGGCGATCCGGCGACCGGAGGCCAGGAGCTCGACGACCGCGAACCCGGCCGCCACCGAGGTGTTCTTGGTGAGGGCGATGAGCACGTTGATCAGCGGCGGGATCACCGACCGCACGGCCTGCGGCAGCACGACGAGCCCGAGCGTCTGCCCGAAGGTCAGCCCGATCGCGCGGGCCGCCTCCGCCTGGCCGACGGGGACGGCGTTGATGCCGGAGCGGACCGCCTCGCAGACGAACGCCGAGGTGTAGGCGGACAGCGCGATGACCGCGGTCCAGAAGCCCAGCGGCGGCAGCACGCCGAACTGCGGCGCCACGAACACCAGGAAGAAGAACACCAGCGTCAGCGGCGTGTTGCGCAGCAGCTCGACGTACGTGACCGCGATGCCCCGCAGCGTCGACAGCGGCGAGACGCGCATCGCGGCGAGCACGGTGCCCCAGACCAGGGCGATGGCCCCGGACAGGGCGGTGAGCTGCAGGGTGACGCGGAAGCCGCTCAGGTAGGCCGGCAGGTTGTCGGCGATCAGGTCCACGCGGGGGTCCTTGCCTTCGGGGGGACGACGGGGGCGACGCGGGGCGGGCGGCGCCCGGGGGCCGGAGCCCCCGGGCGCCGCGCCGGGCCGTCAGTACCGGTCGACGGCCGGCGGCTCGGGCGTCGGCAGCACGGTGCCGGCGGTCGCCTCCCACGCCTCGGTCCACGTGCCGTCCTCGTAGGCCTGCTCGAGGACGTCGTTGATCCACATCCGGAAGTCGGTGTCGTCGAGCGCCAGGCCGATGCCGTACGGCTCCTGGGTGAACGGCTCGCCGCGCACCTCGAACGCCGGGTCGTCGGCGGCGAAGCCGGCGAGGATGACGTTGTCGGTGCTCATGGCGTCCACCTGACCGCCGCGCAGCGGCTCGAGGCAGTCGGAGTACGCGCCGAACGGCACGACCTCGGTGTCGGGGTAGTTCTCCAGCAGGTTCGCCTCGGGCGTCGAGCCGGAGACGGTGCAGACCTTCTTGCCCGCGAGGTCGTTGGGGCCCTGGATGTCCTCGTTGTCGGCGAGCGTGAGGATCGACTGGCCGGCCTCGTAGTACGGGCCGGCGAACGACACGACCTGCTTGCGCTCGTCGTTGATCGTGTAGGTCGCGACGACGATGTCGACCTGGCCGGACTC
>NZ_DASQCJ010000159.1:0-15639 GCF_035634735.1 Cellulomonas sp. | reverse complement strand
GAGCTCCGCCCGGGGCAGACCGACCAGGACTCGCTGCCGCCGTACGACCTGCTCGACCAGGTGCTGGACGCCTACGTCGAGCACGCCGAGGGCCGCGCCGAGCTGCTGGCCCGCGGGTTCGACCCGGAGATCGTCGACAAGGTGCTGTCGCTGGTCGACCGCGCCGAGTGGAAGCGCCGGCAGTACCCGCTCGGGCCCAAGGTGACGGCCCTGGCGTTCGGCCGGGACCGTAGGCTGCCGATCACCACGCGCTGGCGCGAGCCGGTGGACACCGCCGCCTCGGCGGAGGCCACCGCGCGCGCGACCGGCTCGACCGACGACACCGTGGAGCAGCACTGATGTCCGAGCAGCCGACCCCGGCAGCCACCCCGGCCACCCCCGCCTCCCCCGCCGCCGCCCCGGGCGCGCGCCGGGTGCGCGTGCACCACCTGTCCGAGGCCAAGGCCCGCGGCGAGCGCCTGACGATGCTCACCGCCTACGACTTCGCCACGGCGCGCATCTTCGACGACGCGGGCATCGACCTGCTGCTCGTCGGCGACTCGATCGGCAACACCATGCTCGGCCACGCGTCGCCGATCCCGGTGACGGTGGACGAGATGATCCCGCCGACCCGCGCCGTCGTGCGCGCCGCGCGCCGCGCGCTCGTCGTCGCGGACCTGCCGTTCGGGTCCTACGAGGCCGGCCCGGCGCAGGCGCTCGCCACGGCCGCGCGGTACCTCAAGGAGGCCGGCGCGCACGCCGTGAAGTTCGAGGGCGGCGTGCGGGTGGCCCCGCAGATCCGGGCGCTCACCGACGCCGGCATCCCGGTCGTCGGGCACCTCGGCTTCACCCCGCAGTCCGAGAACACCCTCGGCGGGCACCGGGTGCAGGGCCGCGGCGACGAGGCCGCCGAGCGGCTCGCCGAGGACGCCCTCGCGGTGCAGGAGGCGGGCGCGGTCGCGGTCGTCCTGGAGATGGTGCCGGCGCCCGTCGCCGCGCGGGTCACCGAGATCCTGCACATCCCGACGATCGGCATCGGCGCCGGCGCGGAGTGCGACGGCCAGGTGCTGGTCTGGACCGACATGGCCGGCATGGGCGAGTGGTCGCCGCGGTTCGCCAAGGCGTTCGCCCCGGTCGGGCAGCTGCTGGGCGAGGCGGCCCGCGCCTACGCCGCCGAGGTGCGCGGCGGGCAGTGGCCCGACGCCGAGCACTCGTTCCTGAGCTGAGCGGGACGGGGGACCCCGGCCGCCGGCCGCGCTCCCGGATCCGGGGTGCGCTCGGCGCCGGGGTCCTGCTGCTCGCGGCGGCCGCCGTCGTCGTGCTGCTCGCCCCCGACCGCCTCGGGCTGGCGGACCGCACGCCGGTCGCCCAGCTCGTCGCGCTGCGCGGGCTCGTCGCGTCGCTGCTGGTCGGCGGCGCCCTGCTGCTGGTGGGCGCCGTGGCCGGCTGGCGCCGCGTCGCCGTGCGCGCGGGGCTGCGCCCGCCCGGCCGGCTGCCCGCGGCCCTGGCCGCCGTCCTGGTGCTGGGCGCCGCCGCGCAGGCGGCGGTCGTCGTCGGTCGCGGCGTCGACGGCTCGGTCCCGGGCCCGGCAGCCGACGACGAGCTCGTCGTGCTGTCGTTCAACACCTTCGGCGTCGTCGACGCGGACGACCTCACCGCCCTGGTCCAGCAGCAGGACGCCGACCTGGTCGTCCTGGCCGAGACGTCCGGCTCGACCGCCCGCGCCGTGGCCCGCGCGCTGACCGACGCCGGCCGCCCGACCACCGCCCTCGCCGCCGACTCCGAGAGCACCCGCGTCGAAGGCGTCGCGCTCCTGGTCCGGGACGGCCTGGGCGCGTACTCCCCGTCGTCCGCGGGTCTCCCTGCGACCGAGCTCGGCACCTTCGCCGCGGTGCGCGCCGGCGACGCGCCCGCCGGGTCCACCGCGGCCCCGGTGGACGCCGGGTCGGGGCGGACGCCCGCGCCCGCGCCCGACGTCGTGGTCGCCGCGCACACGCGTGCGCCCTCCGCGGAGTCGTCGATGCCGGACTGGCGCGCGCACGCGGCGGGCGTCGCGGACGTGTGCCGGACCACGCCGGGGGTGGTCGTCGCGGGCGACCTCAACGCCACCCTCGACCACCCCGGCCTGGACGCCCTGGGCCCGTGCGTCGACGCGGCCGCCGCGGTCGGCGCGGCCGGCCTGGGCACCTGGCCCGCGGACGTGCCCCGCGTGCTCGCCGCGCCGATCGACCACGTGCTCGTCGACGGCCGGACCTGGCGGGTGACCGCGTTCGGCGTGCTGGACCGGGTCGGCACGAGCGACCACCGCCCGGTGGTCGCGCACCTCGCACGCCGCTGACCACCCCGCGCCGCCGGCCCGGCGCACCGCGTCGCGCGTGCTGCGCCCGGCGGGCCCCCGCGCCCCCTACGCTCGTCGCATGCGCCGCGACTCCGCCGTCCAGCAGCCGGCCGCGGCGCGCTCCACGTCCCCGTCGGGGTCGCCCGCCCCGCGGTCGCCCGCCCCCCGCGGGCCGCGCCCGCCGGCCCGGCCGCCCCGGCTGCGCCTGACCCGGCGCGGCGTGGTCGTCCTCGGCGTCGGCGCGGCGCTCGTGCTGGCGCTGGTCGTCTCGCTGGTGGTCGCCGTCGTGCGGCTGCTGGGCGGACCGGCGCCCGCCGCCGAGCCGGACCCGGTGCCGGTGGCCGTCGTCGACGCCTCGTGCGTCCCCGACGCGACGACCTCCCAGAACTGCTGGCCGGCGTTCGACGACGGGGCGGACCCGCTGCTCGAGGTCTCGCCCTGGGTGACCGGCCGGCTGCGCGGCGGCGACGTCCGGTTCGTGCTGGAGCACGTCGCGGCCCGGTTCGACGCCGAGGTCGAGCCGGTCGACCCCGCGAGCTCGTGGGGCTGGGGCTACCGCACGGTGCGCGGCGAGGAGGACGAGGCCGGCGACGGGCTGTCGAACCACGCCTCCGGCACCTCGATCGACCTGAACGCGACCGAGCACCCGCTCGGCGCGGAGGACACGTTCAGCGACGACCAGGTCGCGGCGATCCGCGCGATCGTCGCCGAGGTGTCGCCGGCGGTCGCCTGGGGCGGCGACTTCACCGGCCGGCGCGACGAGATGCACTTCGAGATCGTCGGCTCGCCCGAGGTCGTCGCCGAGGTGGCCGCCCGCCTGCGCGGCGAGGCGCCGGCGGGCTGACCGCCGCGGGCCGGGCCGCGACGGCTAGGCCTCAGCGGTCCCGGCGGTCCTCCTCGTCCCAGGCCTGGGTGCGGGAGCGGGCCTTCTCCAGCGCGTGCTGCGCCGCCTCGCGGGTCGGGTACGGGCCCATCAGGTGCGACCACGTCGACTGCTTGCCCTGCTCGACCTGCCCGGTCTCGGTGTTGTAGTAGAACTCGTCGGCCACGGGTCCGTCCTCCTCGTCCTGGGCCGTCCGGCTCACCCGGCACGACCGCTTCTTCGTAGACTGCCAGGCATGACGTCCGTGCACGCGCCGAGGCCGGCGCTCGTCCCGGGCACCGTGAGCCCGCGGCGACCGGTCCCCGCCTCGATCCCCCGCCCCGAGTACGTCGACCGGCCCGCGCCGGCGCCGTACACCGGCAGCGACGTCGTCGCCCCCGAGGTCGTCGAGCGCATCCGGGTCTCCGCGCGGATCGCGGCGCAGGCGCTGCAGGAGGTCGGCCGGCACGTGGCCCCCGGGGTCACCACCGACGAGCTCGACCGCATCGGCCACGAGTTCCTGCTCGACCACCACGCGTACCCGTCGACGCTCGGCTACCGGGGCTTCCCGAAGTCGGTGTGCACGTCGGTCAACGAGGTCATCTGCCACGGCATCCCCGACTCCACCGTCCTCGAGGACGGCGACCTGGTGAACCTCGACATCACCGCGTACGTCGACGGCGTGCACGGCGACAACAACGCGACCTTCCTGGTCGGCGACGTCGACGAGGAGTCGCGGCTGCTGGTCGAGCGCACCGAGGAGGCCCTGGCCCGCGCCATCAAGGCCGTCCGCCCCGGCCGCGAGGTCAACGTCATCGGCCGCGTGATCGAGAAGTACGCCGCGCGGTTCGGCTACGGCGTGGTGCGCGACTACACCGGCCACGGCGTCGGCGAGGCGTTCCACACCGGGCTGGTCATCCCGCACTACGACGCGGCCCCGCTGTACGACCGGGTCATCGAGCCCGGGATGGTGTTCACGATCGAGCCGATGCTCAACCTGGGCACCGCCGACTGGACGACGTGGGACGACGGGTGGACCGTGGTCACCGCGGACCTGCGCCGCAGCGCGCAGTTCGAGCACACCCTGCTGGTCACCGACACCGGAGCGGAGATCCTCACACTCCCATGAGCAACCACCACGGCAAGAACGCACAGACGGCGTTCGGCATCGACATCGGCGGGTCCGGCATCAAGGGCGCGCCGGTCGACCTCGCCACGGGCGAGTTCTCCGCCGACCGCGTCCGCATCCCCACCCCCCAGCCGGCCACCCCGTCCGCGGTCGCGGAGACGGTCGTCGAGCTGGTCAAGCGGTTCGACCTCCCGGAGGACGCCGCCATCGGCGTGACGTTCCCCGCGGTCGTGCAGCACGGCGTCGCGCGGTCCGCCGCGAACGTCGACGGCTCCTGGATCGGCACCAACATCGAGCACGTCCTCGGCGACGCGCTCGGCCGGCCGGTCCTCGCGGTCAACGACGCCGACGCCGCCGGCTACGCCGAGACCCTGTACGGCGCGGCGCGGTCGACCTCCGGCGTCACGTTCATCTGCACCCTCGGCACCGGCATCGGCACCGCGATCGTCGCCGACGGCGTCCTGGTGCCGAACCTCGAGCTCGGGCACCTGGAGATCGACGGGTTCGACGCCGAGAGCCGCGCGGCCGACTCCGCGCGCGAGCGGGACGACCTCGACTTCCCGCAGTGGGCCGAGCGCCTGCAGCGGTACTTCGGCGTCATCGAGGACCTGTTCTGGCCGGACCTCATCGTCGTCGGCGGCGGCGTGTCCAAGCACCACGAGAAGTTCCTCCCGCTGCTGCACCTGCGCGCGCCGATCGTCCCCGCGCAGCTGCGGAACGCCGCCGGCATCGTCGGCGCCGCGGCCCTGGCCGCGCGGGCGGGCACCCCGGTCGCGGGGGTCAAGGGCGACTGACGGCCGGGGCCCGGCGCGCTGCGCGGCGCCGCCGGGCCCGGTCCGTCGCCGCCGGGGTCTGGTGCGCCGGCCCGCGGCGACCTACCGTCTGGCCATGGGACTCGCCGTGGCGCAGCTGTGCGTCGACTCGCACGACCCCTCGTCGCTCGCCCGGTGGTGGGCCGACGTCCTCGGCTGGCGCGTCGTCGAGGAGGACGAGGACGAGGTGGACCTGGAGCCGCCGCCCGGCGTCACCGCCACGCCCTGGCTGTTCCTCCGCGTGCCCGACGCCAAGCGGGTGAAGAACCGGCTGCACGTCGACGTGCGGCCGCCGGACGGCTCCGACCAGGCCACCGAGCTGGAGCGGCTGCTCGCGCTGGGCGCGGTGCAGGTCGACATCGGGCAGGGGCCGGACGCCACCTGGCACGTGCTCGCCGACCCGGAGGGCAACGAGTTCTGCCTGCTCCGGTCCACGCCGTCGGAGCTCGCGGCCCTGCTCGCGGCCGAGGAGGCGGGCCCCGCCGGGGTCCCGTCGGCCTGACCTGGGCGTTCGCGATCACCCGGTCGGGTCGCTCCGGATGCGGCGGCGCGCCCGCGGGCTTAGCGTCGTGAGCACGACGTACCGGTCCGAAGAAGGAGGACGTATGGGACTCGACGACAAGATCGCCAACGCCGCTGAGAAGACCGCCGGCAAGGTCAAGGAGGCCACCGGGCGCGCCTCGGACGACGAGCGCCTCGAGGCCGAGGGCCGCGCCGACCAGTCGAAGGCGGACATCAAGGGCGCCGGCGAGAAGGTCAAGGACGCGTTCAAGCACTGAGCCTCCACGCCGGATCGCGCGCCCCGTCCCGGGCACCCGGGGCGGGGCGCCGTGCTGTCCGGGGGGGGCGGCGCTAGTTGGGCGGCGGCGTGGCGCGGACGGCGGCGCGGAACCGGGCCCCGCCCCCGGTCGTCGCGACCGGCTCCCACTCCCCCGCCTGCGCCAGCCCGACCACGTCCAGGTGCACCTGCGCGATGTCGGCGAGCGGCAGCGGGAAGTCCGGCGAGGTGGTCCGGCTCTCGGCGAGCGGGACGCCGGCGCCGTCGAGCAGCGTGAGCGTCCAGGTCAGGGCGTCCGTCCCGGCCGGCACCGGCGAGTGCACGTCGACGTGCTCCGCCAGCGCCGCCTCCGGGCCGCTGAGCGCGGCGATCCGCGGCAGGCGTCGTCGTGTCATCCGCGCCCCCTGGGTCCTGCGAGGGCCGTCGTCCCCAGCCCCCGGACCCAGCCTGGGGCGTCACCGGGCGATTGACCAGGACCTTGGTCCCTGGCTCCGGGTGCCGTCGCGTGTCAGAGACGGCGCTCGAGCAGCACGACGTCGCGCCACTCGCCGGCCAGCGGGCCGTGCGTCATGCGGGCGATCCGCTCCCGCCGGCCGACCACCCGGAACCCCGCCGCCGCGTGCAGCGCGAGGCTGCCGGCGTTCTCCGGGAACACCGTCGACTGCACCGTCCACACGCCGCCCGCCTCGGCCGACGCGAGCAGCGCGGCCATGAGCGCGCGACCGACCCCGCGTCCGCGGGCGGCGGCGCCGACGTAGAGCGACGCCTCGACCACGCCGGCGTACACCGCGCGGCGGGACACCGGCGAGGCGGCGACCCAGCCGAGCACGGCGTCGTCGGCGGGCGCGGGGCCGCCGGGCGCGGGGCCTCCGGGTGCGGCGGGGACCGTCTCGAGCGCCACGAACCGGTGCTCCGGCAGGTGCGAGGCGTCGAACGCCGCCCAGGTCGGCGCCGCGCTCTCGAACGTCGCGTGGCCGGTCGCGATCCCCTCCGCGAACACCGCCAGCACCCCCTCGGCGTGCGCGGCGGTCATCGGGCGGACGGTCACGGCGGGCTGCACGCCGGCCATTCTCACCCCGCGCCCCCGCCGTGGGTGACATCACCCACGGGCGCCCGCGCGTCGGCGAGGGCGACGGCGCACACTGCCGTGGTGAACCTCGCGCAGACCGTCCCGGGCGGGCTGTCCCGGCTGCGCGCCGCCGTCCCGCTGCTGAACGCGCGGCCGGTCCCGCCCGGCGTGCACCACGACGTCGAGCGCCCGATCCCGGTCACCGTGACCCTCCGGTGGGAGTCCGGCGCCGAGCCGCTGGACACCGTCGCCGTCGAGTGGACGGCCACGCTCGTGCGGGTGCGGATCGTCGACCTGCGGGTCATGACCGGCGCGGTCTGGCTGCCCGCGGCGGACGTGCGGCGGCGCGCCTGCGCGTAGGCCGCCGCCGGGCGGGCGCGCGGGCCGGGTGGCGCGGCAGACTCGGTGCCGTGGAGATCGCCGGGTGGGTCGTCGCCGTCGTCGCGGGTGTCGCGGTCGTCGCGCTGCTCGTCCTGGTCGACCGCCTCGTCGCGCGCGGCCTGCTCGACCGGCGGCGCCGCCGCCCGCGCCGCGACCGTGCGGGTGGCGGGTCGGCCGGCGGCGGCCTGGTCGGCGAGCTGATCGACGTCTTCCAGCCCAGCCGCACCCACACCACCGACGAGCTGGAGCGGCGGCGGCACGACCGCCAGGACGCGGGCGACGGCGCCCCGCCCGTCGACCTGGACGCGGGCACGGCGCGGGTCGACGCGGCCCCGGCCGGACGTGCGGGCAACGACCCCGGCCCGGCGCCGGGCGTCAGGACAGGCGCTCGACCCTGACCGCGGCGTGGTGCTCGCGCGGCGACCCCGGGCGGGCGCCCCACGACACGACGCCCTGCGCGACCGCCCCGACCTCGGCCGGCACCGCGCCGGCGTAGTGCGCGTTCGGGTCGTGGGTGAGCCGCTCCGCGAGCTCGGTGAGGCTGCGGCTGTCGGCGGCCTCGTCGGCCGCGAGCCGGGTCATCCTGAAGCGTGCGTCCGTCATGACGGGCCCCCTCGCCGGTCTGGTCCTCCCAGGGTACGAGCCGGGTCGCGCAGCCGCCGCGGCGGGGTGCGCCAACCTCGCATACGGAGCGAATCGGGACAGAGGCCGCGCTGCGTCAGGCGCCGTGCACGGACTTTCACGGCCCGACCGGAGCCCGTGGCGACCTGCGACGACGTCCGACCGCGGACCGCCGCGGCCGGGCGTCGGCGCGACTCCCCCGGCCGACCGTGCCTACGGTCGAGGCGATCGGAGCACCGCTGATCGACGCACCTCACGAGGAGTCCAGGAGGAGATCCATGACCCAGCGCCTGTGGACCACCAGCACCGTCGCGGCCGGCCTGCTGCTCGGCAGCACCGCGCCCGCGCTGGCCGCCGACGCACCCGCCTCCGCCGGCACCACCACGCCCACCGCCGTGGTCGCCCCGGTGGCCGCCGCGGACGTCGAGGCCGCGGAGCAGGCGATCCTCGCCCGCACGAACGCCCTGCGCGCCGCCGAGGGCAAGCCGGCGCTCGTGCGCAACGCCCAGATCGACGCCGTCGCGGCGGCGTGGGCCGAGCACATGGCGACGACCGGCCAGTTCCAGCACAACCCGGACGTCTTCCGGCAGATCCCCGCGGGCTGGCGCACGGCCGGGGAGAACATCGCGATGAACTCCTACGACCCGGTCGCGCTGGCCACGCAGTGGGAGAACTCCCCGCCGCACCGGGCCAACATGGTGAACCCGGCGTTCGACCAGATCGGCATCGGCGTGGTCGAGCGGGGCGGGCTGTACTACGGGGTCCAGGTGTTCGGCGGGTACTGATCCCCGCCCGCGGATCACCCCTCTCGCCGACGTGCGCCCCGGTCCTCGGACCGGTGCGCACGCGCGTCCGCCCGCGTCACGCGGCGAGGAGCACGCGGCTCCTCGCGGCGGACGGGTCCCCGAGCGCGGCCATGAGCTGCCCGACCGTGCTGTCGTGGCCGAGGCCGTACTGCTCCAGCGAGACCCATGACGGGTGGTCCGCCAGATCGCCCAGCGCGACCTGGGTGGTCCACACCATCTCCTCGCCCCACGGCGCGGCCAGGACGAGCGCCTCACCGCGCGGGTCGATCTCCTCGAAGAGGTCGCCGAGCTGGTCGATCGTGCGGGCGCAGACCACGACGACGACGCCGGTGGCATCGGTTCGTGCGTCCGCGAGGAACTCGTGCCGCGACTCCGTGGCGAGCAGCCGCCGGATCGCGTTCGCGAGGGAACGCCGCTCGATCGCCCCGACCCCGTCACGGAACCGCACCGCGTACTCGACTCCCTCGGCCGTCTGGTCCAGGTACTGATGGTGGCCGATCACCTGGCGTACGCCCACCTCCGCGAGCACGTCCCGGTAGTCGCGGAGGAACTCGGTCGCCGTGTTCCGGGCCATGACGAACCCTGGCAGCTGCGGCGATTCCGCCCAGACGCCGTCCTCGTCGTGCGTCACGATGAGATGCACCGTCTCAGGCACCGCGAACCACCTCCCGAGCCTCATCATCCGACAGACCGACCTGCTTCACCAGGACGTTGCGGACGAGGTGTCCGCCGACCGTGTCGCCGTCGTGGAACGCGAAGACCAGCTGCGGCCAGCCCGGTGCACGCATCGTGCGGTGCGACCCGGTCGATCGGACGGTCACGTACCCGAGCTCGCGCTCGAGCAGAGTCCGTAGGCGCCTCGCCTTCATCGACGGGTACCCGGGCACGCGCGGCGTCATGCGCGTGCGCCCGCGCCGGGTTCCTTCGACAGCCGCACCATCGGCCGACCGTAGCGTCACGAGAGAGACGCGCCGCCGGGCCAGGACGCAGGCGCGCGCGTTGAGTACCCCGCGGCGTACTGATGTGCGTGGACCGGTGGTGAGCACTGAGTGGTGGTCGTGCCGCCACGCTGCGGATGTGCAGCGATCGAGGAGAGCGACCACGGCGACCGACGAGGCCGAGGCGGACCGCCGCGTCGTCGAGGTGACATCCACCGAGAAGCGCGCCGCGCAGGTGCGCGTGAAGGCGGATCAGCGATCCCACCGCGAGACGCCGGCGTTCATCAAGGCCGTCGCCGAGGCGAAGCCCCGCTGACCGACCGGCAGGCGGCTCATGTGCGGATGAGCTGGCCGGTACGCCGGGTTCTGTCCCCGCGCGCGGTTACCCCCGCGCGGGTGGCGACCATCCATCTACGACGCACGTTGCCGTGCGCCTCCAGCGGCCTACCCGGGAGCTCGGACGAGCAGCCCTCGAACGCTCCCTGTCTGGCCTTGCTCCGGGTGGGGTTTACCGAGCCGTGCCGGTCACCCGGCACGCTGGTGGTCTCTTACACCACCGTTTCACCCTTACCACCGTCCGGCCCGAGGGCCGCGCGGTGGCGGTCTGCTTTCTGTGGCACTGTCCCGCGGGTCACCCCGGGTGGGCGTTACCCACCACCCTGCCCTGTGGAGCCCGGACGTTCCTCGGCGAGCCCGAGGGCTCGACGCGGCCGCCTGGCCAGCTCATCCGCGCCGGTCAGCCTACTACGTCCGGGACCCGCGGCCCGCCCGGGTCGGCGGGCCCCGACCCGCCCGGCGACTCGGTCAGCCGGTAGTGCAGCCGCAGCACGGGCAGCGCGCCGAGCCGCAGGTCGTGGTCGGTGCGGAGCACCCCCTCGTCGTCGACGAAGACGTGGAACCGCTCATGCACCGGGATGCGTCGCGCCCAGCAGCCGCCCGGCCGGTCCACCACCAGGTAGGCGCCCGGGTCGCCCCAGCCGCCGGCGCCCGACGTGAGCACGAGGCCGCCGCCGGCCGTGACCGTCGGCCGGAGCAGGACGACCAGCCGCCCGCGCGGCAGCGGGAACGTGACGCGCACGGCGGGCTCGCCGGCACCGGGCAGCCGGACGACCCCGTACAGACCGCTGAACACGACCCGGCCGGTCGCCCGCAGCCGGCGGAGCCACAGCGCGCCGACCTGGGCCCCGTCCCGGACCAGGGGCGTCACCGCGCTCGACATGCCGCGCGCCAGGTCGAGCGAGCGCATCGGCAGCGCGAGCTGGTCGAGCCGGCGGGCGAACAGCGCGGCGACCGCCCAGCCGAACGGCCACGCCCACGGCGCCCACCCGACCCACGCGTCCAGCCGCCAGCCCGAGGTGCACTCGTAGAACCGGCGCACCGGCGCGGCGAGCGCGTCGGCGGCGAAGTCGGCGCGGTCGAGGTCGGCCATCGAGCCGAGCAGACCCGCGCCCGCGTCCCCGGCCGGGCGGACCGCCGCGCCCAGCCGGTCCGCCTCTCCCGCCAGCCACGCGTCCCCGACCCGGTCGACGTCCCCGACCGGTCCCTGGAGCCACGGCGTCGCAGCCAGGTCGACCCGCCGGCCCGTCGCCCGCACCCAGAGCCGCGTCGCCCCGTCCATCCCCCGCGTCAGCACCCCGCGATGGTCGCACCCCGCGCGCCGCCCGCGCGGGAGATCAGCGTCGGCGCCTCACGACCGGCGGCGACGCCGGGCGGCGTCGAGGCCGAACCCCGCGAGCAGCACGAGCAGCGCGGCCACCAGGGCCGCCCACCCCCACCACGTCGGCTCGTCGACGACCCGCACCCCGACACCCCCGACGAGGAAGAGGGCGAGACCGCCGAGAATCACCGCCTTGGCCGGCCCGCTGGCGGCGCGCCACTCCTCGCGGCGGCGCCGCGGGGTCTCCTGGCGACGGTCGCGGGCCTGCTCCGGGGTCTCGTCCGGGCGGCGGCGACCCCAGGCGACGACGCCGCCGATGATCCCGGCCCAGATCACGCCGAGGACGGTCACGCTCACGACGACGCCGGTGGTGGTCATGCGCGCCATGGTGCCCGCCGGGCGAGCGCCGCGCGCGCCCACGTGGCGCACCGCACGCCCGCCCCGCGGCTGCGCAGCGGTCCGCGCCGCCTACAGTTCAGCGCGTGCTCATCCTGCTCCCCCCGTCCGAGGGCAAGACCGCGCCCGTCCGCGGCGCCGCCCTCGACCTGGCGACCCTGTCCGCCCCGGCCCTGACGCCGACCCGGGAGCGCGTGCTCGACGCCCTGGTCGCGGCGAGCGCCCGCCCGGACGCCGTCGAGGTCCTGGGGGTGGGCGCCGGCATCGCCGACGAGGTGGCCCGGAACGTCGACCTGCGGCACGCGCCGGCCGCCGAGGCCCGCGCCGTCTACACCGGCGTGCTGTACGGCGCCGCCGGGCTCGACCGGCTCACGACGGCCCAGCGCCGCCGGGCCGCGGAGAGCGTGCGCGTCGTGTCCGGCCTGTGGGGCCTGGTCGCCCCCGACGACCGCATCCCGGCGTACCGGCTGTCGATGGGCGTCGACCTGCCCGGCGTCGGCCCGCTCGCGGCGGCGTGGCGGGAGCCCCTGCGCGCCGCGCTCGACCCCCGGGCCGAGGCCGGCGAGCTCGTCGTCGACTGCCGGTCCGCCACCTACCTCGCCGCGTGGAAGCCGCCACGCGCCGCGCACGGGTCGTGGGTGCAGGTGCGGGTGCTCCGCGAGGTCGACGGGAAGCGGTCGGTGGTCTCGCACCACGCGAAGCACACCCGCGGCCTCCTGACCCGGCACCTCGTGACCCGCCGCGGCGCGGCGCCCACGACGCCGGAGCACCTGGCCCGGGCGGCGCGCGAGCTCGTGGGCACGGAGCTGCTCGCGGTCGAGCTCGAGGCCCCGGCGGGCCGCCCGGCGACGCTGTCGCTCGTCGTCGCCTGACCGCGGCGGGTGGCCGCCCCGGCGGCCCCCTGCACCGGCCCTTCACCGCCCGCCCACCCGCCGCCCACCGCCACGGCACGCCCCGGTCGACGGGTCCGGCTAGCGTGGTCCCGGTCCGGGCGACCGCCCGACGACACGCACCGGCAGGACGGGGACGGCAGCAGCATGCGACGCACGGGCACCGCGCGGATCGCGGCGCTGCTGCTGGTGCTCGTCCTGGCGCTGGTCGGCGTCGTGGCGGTGGCGGGCGGGCCGGCGGGCGCGACGTCCTCCGACAGCGGGTCGTCCGCGCAGCGCGGCGGGTCCGCCCTGCCGGGCACGACCACGGGCGACGGCCAGGACGCGGACGCCGGCACGGGCGCCGGCGCCGGCGAGGCCGCGGTGCCGGCCCCGTCCCCCTCGCCGACCCCGGCGCAGCCCGCCCCGACGACGACGCCGGTGCCGACCCCCACGCCGACCCAGCAGGTCCCGGTCCCGGCGCCGACGGCCGAGCCCGAGCCGGCGCCCACCCCGACGCCGACCCCCGAACCGTCGTCGACCGGCACCCCGACGCCTACGCCCACCCCGACGCCGACCGAGGCCGGGGTCGGGGGCACCCAGCAGTTCAGCCGCCCGCCGGCCGTCACCACGTCGTCGACCCCGTGGGCCCAGCTGCTCACCGCGCTCGTGGTCGTGGTGGCCGGGGCGGTCGCGGTGGTCGCGATCTCCGCCCGGCGCGCCCGGCTGGCGGCCGAGGCCGCGGCGGCGCCCGGAACCGCCGCCCTCCCCGCCGTCGCCGGCGCCGACGAGCCCGGCGACGACACCGCCGAGCTCCCGGCGCCCCCGACGTCGGCCGAGGTGCTGCGCCTCATGGTCGTCGCCGGCGAGGCCATGGTCGACGCGGGCCACACCGTGTCCTCGGTCGCCGACACCCTCGACGAGATCGCCGCGGTGCACGGCGTCCCCGGCACCGAGACCGTCGTGCTGCCGACCGCCCTGCTCGTGTCCGTCCCCGACGGCGACGGCGTCGCGACCGCGGCCGTGTCGACCGGTCGCCGGCCCCTGATGCTCCACCAGGTCGACGAGCTCACCGACGTGCTCCGCGACGCCTCCGAGCCGGACGCGGACATCGCCGGCGTGACCGCCCGGATCACCCTGCTCCGCACGGCGGCGCCGCCGTTCGGGATGCTGGCGCGCCTCGGCGGGTACCTGCTGCTGTCGGTCGGGCTCGCGGCGCTGCTCGGCGGCTCGTGGGTGGACCTGCTGGTCGCGGCCGGGCTCGGCCTGGCGGTGGGCGCGGTGCAGCTGGTCGTCGGGCGGATGCCGAGCGGCGTCGAGGTGCTGGTCACGGTGGCGTCGGCGTTCGTCGTCGCGGCGGTGGTGCTGCTCGCGGCGCGGGTCGTCCCCGACCTCGGGGTGCTGCCGTCGCTGATCGCGCCCCTCGTGCTGTTCCTGCCCGGCGGGCTGCTCACCACGGGCGTCATCGAGCTCGCGACCGGGCAGATGCTGTCCGGCGCCGGCCGGATCGCGGCGGGCGCGATGCAGCTCGTCATGCTGGCGGGCGGCATCGTCGCGGCCGCGGCGCTGGTCGGCGTCCCGGCGGTCGACCTGGCGACGGGCGGCAACCCGCTCGGGCCCCTGGCGCCGTGGGTCGGCGTCGCGGCGTTCGGCGCCGGGACGGTGGTCTACCGCTGCGGTCGCCCCCGGACGATCGGCTGGGTGATCCTCGTGCTCGGCGTCGCGTACGGAGCGCAGGTGCTGGGCGACGCGCTGCTCGGCGGGGCGCTGTCGGCGTTCGTCGGGGCGCTGGCGATGACGCCGGTGGCGCTGGCCGTCGCGCGGTTCCCGTCCGGGCCGTCGCCGCTGGTGTCGTTCCTGCCCGCGTTCTGGCTGCTGGTGCCCGGGGCGCTCGGCCTGGTCGGCGTCACCAGCCTGCTCGACGGCGACGGCAACGGCGTGTCCACCCTGGTCACGACCGGCGGCACGATGGTCGCGATCGCGCTGGGCGTGCTCGTGGGGCTGTCGGCGGCGCGCGGGCTGCCCGGCCGGCAGGCGCGCTGGTCGCTGGGCGGCGTCCCCGGGCTGATGCCGGCGGCCCGCCCCTGGCCGCGCCGCGGCCGCACGGACCCGCCGGTCTGACGCTCGGGTCCGACCTCAGCCGCGCGCCGGCCAGCCCTCGCTCGGGGCCCCCGCCACCGCGACCTCGTCGCGCTTGTCCGCGAACAGCCGGACGATGCTCACCGACGCCGGTGCCACCCGCAGCTGGCTCCACGACCCCGGCTGCGCGCCCATCGTCCGGCCCAGCGCGGCGCGGATCGACACGGCGTGCGACACGACGACCACGGTCCGGTCGGTGCCCGCGGCGAGCAGCCCGTCGAGCGCCGCGCCGATCCGCTCCCCCACGTCGGCGATCGACTCGCCGCCCTCGGGCCGGAGGTCGGCGCGGGTGTGCCAGGGCTCGAGCTGCCCGGGCCACCGCTGCTCGATCTCCTCGGCGGTCAGCCCCTGCCAGGCGCCGAAGTCGGCCTCCTGGAACGCGGCGTCCACGCGCGGGGTGAGCCCGAGGCGCGCCCCGATGATCGCGGCGGTCTCCTGGGTGCGCACCATCGGCGAGGCGATGAGCTCGGTCGGGTACGGGACGTCGCCCCACAGGTCGTCGCCGACCCGGCGGACGAGCTCGCCCGCGGCGGCGGCCTGCGCGCGGCCGCGCTCGGTGAGCGACGGGCCGGGCTCGGACGACCCCGAGTAGCCCCGGGAGACCGTCATCTCGGTCTCGCCGTGCCGGACGAGGATGACCGTGACGGGCTGGGCGTCGTCGAACCGGACGCCCGCGCCCGACGGCCGGCCGCGGCGCGCGGGCCGCTCGACCGGTCCGGGCGGCGCCGGGGTCCCGGCCTCCGGCTCCAGCGGCTGCGCGCTCCCCCGCGGCGCCGGCCCGTCGGCGGCCATCAGTAGGCGTCCTCGCCGCGGACCAGGATCCGGCCGGAGTCCTCGCAGTAGACGATCTCGTCCTCGGGCGTCG
>NZ_DASQCJ010000158.1:0-1768 GCF_035634735.1 Cellulomonas sp. | reverse complement strand
GGTCGGCGGTGGGCGGCACGGGGGCTCCTCGGGGTCGGCCGGAAGGCGTGTCGGCGGGGTGGATCGCGGGCGGGCGCCCGGCCCGGGTCAGCCGGGCGCGTCGAGCAGCCGGCGCAGCCGGGCCTTCTTCTCGTTCTCCCGCACGACCCACGCCACGTCGGGGTCGTCGGAGCCCCGGAGCGCGGCGAACCGCGGCAGCCCGGCGGCGGGGCCGCCCGCGACGGCGACGCTCCACGCGTACCCGAGCGCCTGGCGCAGCGTCCGGACGCCGGGGTCGCGGCGGTCGTCGGCGGGGAGCGCCGCGATCGAGGCGGTGGCGGCGTCGCACGCGTCGAGCGCGGCCGCGGCGGTGGCCGGGTCCCGGAGCAGGCGCGGCTCGCACACCCCGGCGACGGCGGCCCGGCGGACCAGCGGGTCCGGGTCGGCGACCCAGTCGGCGACGAGCGCGCGCAGCGTGGCCGGCTCCGCGTCGCCGATCCGCTGCAGCGCCATCGCGGCGGACTCGCGGACCCGCCAGGACGCGTCGGCGGCCCGGGCGCGCAGCAGGGCGGTCAACGGGCCGCGGGCGGCGGCGGGGGCCTCCAGGACGAGCCGGCCGACGCCGTCGGTCCCGCAGCAGCGCAGGTAGTCGTCGGGGTCCTCGGCGAGCGCGAGCACGAGGTCGGCCGGCGCGACGTCGGCGAACGCCCCCAGCAGCTCGAGGTTCGCCCGCGGCCCGGGCAGCCCGGACCCGGCGGTGAGGTGCGCCCGCACGGCCCCGGGGTCCCCGAGCAGCCCTCGCAGGTCCTCCCGGTGCCGCTCCCGCACGCTCATACCGGGCACGCTAGCGCCGCCACCAGCGCCGAGATAGGGCCGTTCGGCCGAGAGAGGGCCGTCCAGGGCCCTCTCTCGGCGCGCGGGCCCTCTCTCGGCGGGGGAGGAGCGGCGCCCCGGACGCAGGACGGCCCGGCCCCCGCGTGGGGGACCGGGCCGTCCGGGGCGTGCGTCAGGCGTCGAGCGGGCGCGGGCACGAGACGCCCGTGCCGCCGATGCCGCAGTACCCGTTCGGGTTCTTGTCCAGGTACTGCTGGTGGTAGTCCTCGGCGTAGTAGTACGGGCCGGCCTCGTCCGCGGTGCGGATCTCGGTCGTGATCTCGCCGTACCCCGCCTGGGTCAGCCGCTGCTGGTACGCGGCGCGGGTCTCACCCGCGGCGGCGGCCTGCTCCGGTGTCGTCGTGTAGACGGTCGACCGGTACTGCGTGCCGCGGTCGTTGCCCTGCCGGTACCCCTGCGTCGGGTCGTGCGACTCCCAGAACGTCCGCAGGATGTCCGCGTCGGACACGACCGACGGGTCGTAGGCGACCTGCACGACCTCGGCGTGCCCGGTCAGGCCGGTGCACGTCTCCTCGTACGTCGGGTACGGCGAGTAGCCGCCCTGGTAGCCGACCGAGGTGCTGACGACGCCCGGCAGCTGCCAGAAGATGCGCTCGGCGCCCCAGAAGCAGCCCATCCCGACCGTGATCGTCCGGGTCCCCTCGGGCCACGGGCCCTGCAGCGGCGTGCCGAGCACCGTGTGGGTGGCGGGCACGGAGTAGGTGTAGCCCTCGTGCCCCTTCAGCGCGCGCTCCGGCTCGACCATCGTCGACTTGAGGGCGGATCCGAACAGCCAGTTCATGGTGACTCCCTTCCACGGGTCCGACACGCTCAACCCGCGTGCGGGGCCGCGTGTTCCCGCGCGCGACCGGCCGGGGCGGGGGCCTAGCCTGGGCCTGTGACGGACGCGAACGAC
>NZ_DASQCJ010000157.1:0-6528 GCF_035634735.1 Cellulomonas sp. | reverse complement strand
AGGGCGGGCAGCGTTCCGGCGGGTACGACCGCTCCGCCCCGCGCACGGGCGGCTACCGGCGCGACGCCGAGGGCGGCGAGCGCACGGGCGGCTACCGCTCGGACCGCGGCGCCTCGCGCCCCGGCGGCCCCGCGCGCGGCGACCGCCCCGGCGGCGAGCGCGGCGGGTACCGCGGCGACCGCCCGGCCGGTTCGGAGCGCAGCGGGTACCAGCGCGAGGACCGCGGTGGCTACCGCGGCGGGCGCGAGGGCGGCGCGCGTGCGCCCGGCGGCGAGCGTGGCGGCTACCGCCGGGACGACCGCGGCGAGCGCGGCGGATACCAGCGCGAGGACCGTGGTGGCTACCGCGGCGGGCGCGAGGGCGGCTCGGGTGCGCCCGGCGGCGAGCGCGGCGGCTACCGCCGGGACGACCGTGGAGACCGTGGCGGGTACCAGCGCGAGGACCGCGGTGGCTACCGCGGCGGGCGCGACTCGGGCGCCGGCGCGCCCGTCGGCGACCGTGGCGGCTACCGCGCGGACCGCGGCGGACAGGCCGGCGGCGGCTACCGCGGCGGCCGGGACGGTGCGCCGGCGCAGTCCGGCGACCGCGGCGGCTACCGGCGCGACGACCGCGGCGGTGCGCAGGGCCAGGACCGCGGCGGCTACCGCGGGAACCGTGACGGGGGCCAGGGCGGGTCCGGCGGCTACCGCCGGGACGACCGGGGCGACCGCGGCGGTCACCCGCGCGACGACCGCGGTGGCTACCGCGGAGCGCGCGACGGCCAGGACCGGGGCGAGCGCGGCGGCTACCGCGGCGACCGCGACGGCGGCCGCGGGTTCGACCGGGGCGACCGCGGTCCGCGGCACGACGGCGACGACCGCCGGCCGAGCCGCCCGCCGCAGTCCGTGCGCGAGTACGGCCCGGAGATCCCCGAGGACGTCGAGTTCAGCATGCTCGACCGCGAGGTCCGGGCCCGCCTGCGCACGCTGAGCAAGGACAACGCGTGGGCGGTCGGGCGGCACCTGGTGATGGCCGGCCGGCTGATCGACGAGGACCCCGAGCTCGCCTACGAGCACGCCCAGGCGGCGGTGCGGCACGGCGGCCGGGTCGACGTGGTGCGCGAGGCCGCAGGTCTGGCGGCGTACCGGACCGGCCGGTTCGCCGAGGCGCTGCGGGAGCTGCGCACGGTGCGGCGGCTGAACGGCTCGTCGGAGCACCTGGCCGTGATGGCGGACTGCGAGCGCGGCCTCGGCCGGCCGGAGCGCGCGATCGCCCTGGCCGCGTCGCCCGAGGCCGAGGACCTGGACCCGACGACGCGGGTCGAGCTGGCGATGGTGGTCAGCGGGGCGCGCCTCGACATGGGCGACCCGGACGCGGCGATCGCCGCGCTGTCGGGCATCGGCTCGGGTCCGGTGCGCACGCTGCTCGCGGCGCGCGTGGTCCAGGCCCGGGCGGACGCGCTGCGCGCCGCCGGCCGTGCCGCGGAGGCGGACGAGGCCGAGTCGTCCGTGCCCGCCGCCCTGCTCGCGCAGGTGCAGGGCACGGACGAGGACGAGGACGTCGTGGTGTTCGACCTCGACGAGGACGCGGACGGGATCGAGGACGCGGACGAGTCCGCGGACGACGCGTCGCCCGCCGACACGGCCGACGCCGACGCCGAGCCCGCCGACGCGTCGCCGGCCGACGCCGACGACGACACCCCCGACGCCGCCCCCGCGGGCGACGAGGACACGGAGGACGAGTGACCCACGCACGGCTCCTCGGCAGCGCCACCCCGCTCGCCGAGGCCTACGACCTGGCCCTGGTCGACCTGGACGGCGTCGCGTACCGCGGCCACGAGCCCATCGACGGCGCCGCCGCCGGGCTCGCGGGCGCCCGTGCGGCCGGGATGCGCCTGGTGTTCGTGACCAACAACGCCTCGCGCGAGCCGGAGTCGGTCGCGGACCAGCTCACTTCGCTGGACATCCCGACGCAGCCGGGGGACGTGCTCACCGCCGCCCAGGCGTGCGCCGCGCTGCTGGCCACCCGGCTGCGGCCGGGCGCGAGGGTGCTCGTGGTCGGCGGCGCCGGCCTGGTCACCGCGGTGCGGGAGGCGGGCTTCGAGGTCGTCGCCTCGGCCGACGAGCACCCGGAGGCGGTGGCCCAGGGCTTCGCCCCGGAGCTCGGCTGGGCCCAGCTCGCCGAGGCCGCGTACGCGGTGGCGGGCGGCGCGTGGTTCGTCGCGAGCAACCTCGACAAGAGCCTGCCGACGGCCCGGGGCTTCGCGCCGGGCAACGGCGCGCTCGTGGGCGCCGTGCAGGCGGCGACGGGCGTGGTCCCGGACAGCGCGGGCAAGCCCGCGTCGACGATGTACGAGATCGCCGTCGAGCGGCACGGCGCCCGCGCGGCGCTGGTCGTCGGCGACCGCCTCGACACCGACCTGGCGGGCGCCCGCACCGGCGGGTTCGCCGGCCTGCACGTGCTGACCGGCGTGAGCACGGCGCGCGACGACGTGCTCGCGCCCGCCGGCCTGCGCCCGCACTACATCGCGGCCGACCTCGGCGGCCTGCTGGTCCCGCACCCGGAGCCGGTGCCGGCGGCCGAGGGCTGGTGGACCTGCGGGGACGCCGCGGCCCGGGTCGCCGCGGGGCGCCTGGAGCTCGGCGGGGCCGCGCCGGCCGGCGTCGACCTGGTGCGTGCGGCCTGCGCCGCGGCGTGGGCGGCGGTGGACGCGGGCGAGCACCTGGACGAGTCCACGGTCCCCGACCTGCGTGTCACCCCCGAGGACGCCGCGGGCGTGGGCGCCGGCCGGTAACCTGGCCGGCAGCGCAGGGGATCAGCAGCACCAGGACACGTGGAGAGAACCAGCCAGGGGGACGCGACGGGGCCGGCACGCCGGGCCGTCGCGGGCTGGCGGCAGCCGCCGCAGGCGGAGTGGGGAGTGGAGCCGTGGAGCCGACGGGCGACCAGGCGGTGGACCAGGCGGTCGTCCGCCTGACCGAGGTCACCGAGCTCACCTTGCGTGAGCAGCTCGCCGTGTTCGACGCCGTGCACACGGCCCTGCAGGACCGGCTCGCCGACGCGGAGGGCTGAGGGCTGGTGCCGACGCGCGTCGACGCCGCCCTGGTCCGTGACGGGCTCGCCCGGTCCCGGAGGCACGCGGCCGAGCTGATCGCGGCCGGCCGGGTGACGGTCGACGGCGCGCCCGTGCGCCGCGCGGCGGCCCCGCTCGGCGACGACCAGCGCGCCCGGGTCGCGCCCGACCCCACCGGCGCGCCCGCGGACGACTGGGCGTCCCGCGGCGCGCACAAGCTGCTCGGCGCGCTCGAGGCGTTCGGCGACGTCGTCGTCGAGGGCCGGGACTGCCTGGACGCCGGCGCGAGCACGGGCGGGTTCACGGACGTGCTGCTGCGCCGCGGCGCCCGCCGGGTGCTGGCGCTCGACGTCGGGCACGACCAGCTGGTCGACCGGCTGCGCGCGGACCCGCGGGTCGAGGCCCGCGAGGGCGTGAACGTCCGGTACCTCACCCCGGCGGACGTCGACCCGGCCCCGGGGCTGGTGGTGGCCGACCTGTCGTTCATCTCGCTCACGCTGGTGCTGCCCGCGCTGGCCGCGGTCGCGGCGCCCGGGGCGGACCTGCTGCTCATGGTCAAGCCGCAGTTCGAGGTCGGCCGCGAGCGGCTGGGCTCCGGCGGGGTGGTGCGCAGCGCCGAGCAGCGCGCGGAGGCGGTGCTGGCCGTCGCCGCGGCCGCCGAGGAGCACGGGCTCGCGGTCGCCGGCGTCGCGCGCAGCCCGCTGCCCGGCCCGAGCGGCAACGTCGAGTACTTCCTGCGGCTGCGCCGCGGCGGAGCCCGCGCGCACGACGCCGCGCACGACGCCGCGCACGACGCCGCGCACGACGCCGCGCACGACACCGGCGCCGCCCTCACCGGCGACGCCCTCGCGGCCCGGGTCCGGGCCGTCGTCACCGAGCAGGAGGAGGGCGCATGACCGGCAGGCGGGTCCTGGTCGTCACGCACAGCGGGCGGCCCGAGGCGGTCACGGCGACCGAGGAGGCCGCCGCCGCGCTGGAGGCGGCCGGCTTCACGCCGGTGCTCGCGGGCGAGGACGTCCCCGGCATGGCGTTCCACGACATCGAGCTGGCCATGATCCTGGGCGGCGACGGCACGATCCTGCGCGCCGCCGAGCTGGCGCGCGGCGCGGGCGTGCCGCTGCTCGGCATCAACCTGGGCCACGTCGGCTTCCTCGCGGAGAGCGAGCGCGACGACATCAAGGAGGCGGTCCGCCGGATCGCGGCGGGGGACTACACCGTCGAGGAGCGGACGACCCTCCAGGTGCAGGTCCAGGTGCCCGGCCGGCCCGACCCCGTGACGGGCTGGGCGCTCAACGAGGCCGCGCTGGAGAAGGCGGAGCCGGCGCGCATGGTCGAGGTCGTGCTCGAGGTCGACGACCGCCCGCTGTCGAGCTTCGGCTGCGACGGCGTGGTGCTCGCGACGTCCACCGGGTCGACCGCGCACGCGTTCTCGGCCGGCGGGCCGGTGGTCTGGCCGGAGGTGGACAGCCTCATCGTGGTGCCGCTGTCGGCGCACGCGCTGTTCGCGCGGCCGCTGGTCGTGGGGCCGCGCAGCGTGATCGCGGTCGAGGTGCTGACCCGGTCGCCGTCCCCGGCGGTGCTGGTGTGCGACGGGCGGCGGCGCATCGAGGTGCCCGCGGGCTCGCGCGTCGAGGTGCGCCGGTCGCCGGTCCCGGTCAGGCTGGCCCGGCTGACGCCGGCGCCGTTCACGGACCGGCTGGTGAACAAGTTCGCGCTCCCCGTGGTCGGGTGGCGGGGGCGCGCGACGGAGACCCCGGCGCGCACCCGGGGGACCGGCGCCACCCGCGCGCCGGCCGACGAGGACTGAGGGGGCGGACGCGCGCGTGTTCGAGGAGATCACGATCAGCGACCTGGGCGTCATCACCGGCGCCCAGATCCGGCTGCACCCGGGGCTGACCGTCCTGACGGGCGAGACCGGCGCGGGCAAGACCATGGTGCTGACCGGGCTGAACCTGCTGCTCGGCGGCAAGGCGGACCCGGCGACGGTGCGGACCGGCGCGTCGACGGCGGTCGTCGAGGGCCGGGTCGTCGTGCCGGACGGGTCGCCCGTGCTCGAGCGGGCCGAGGAGGCCGGGGCGGCGGTGGACGACGACGGCGGCCTGCTGCTGGTCCGCACCGTCCAGGCCGCCACCGACGGCACGCCCGGCCGGTCCCGCGCGCACCTCGGCGGCCGCTCCGTGCCGCAGGCGGTGCTCGGCGAGCTCGCCGAGCAGCTCATCACCGTGCACGGCCAGCAGGACCAGGCGCGGCTGCGCTCTCCGCAGCACCAGCGGGAGGCGCTGGACGCCTTCGCGGGCGCCGCGCACGCCGAGCTGCTGGCGGAGTACCGGCAGGCGTGGGCCGAGCGCGGCCGGCTGCAGGCGACGATCGACGACCTGACCGCCCGGCGCCAGGACCTCGCCCGCGAGGCCGAGCTGCTGCGGCTGGGGCTGGCCGAGGTCGAGCGGATCGACCCGCAGCCGGGGGAGGACACCGAGCTGGCGCAGGAGATCGTCCGGCTGGAGCACGCGGAGGACCTGCGCGCCGCGGCCACGGGCGCGCACGCGGCGCTGCTCGGCGACGAGGACGCCCCCGACGACGGCGCGACCGCCGCGGCCCTCGTCGAGCACGCCCGCCGGCTGCTCGACGGCGCCGGCGGCCACGACGCCCGGCTGGCCGAGCTGCGCGACCGGGTGGCCGAGGCCGGCTACCTGCTCGCGGACGCGGCCACCGAGCTGTCGTCCTACCTCCAGGACCTGCAGGCCGACCCGCTGCGCCTCGACGCGGCCCAGACCCGGCGCGCGGAGCTCGCCTCGCTGACCCGGTCGTACGGCGAGGACGTCGCGGCGGTGCTGCGCTGGGCCGAGGAGAGCGGCCGCCGGCTGCTCGACATCGGCGACGGAGACGAGAAGGTCGCGGAGCTGACGGTCGAGCGGGACGCGCTGGACGCGACGCTCGCCGACCTCGCGACCCGGATCGGCGCGGCCCGGCGCGAGGCCGCCGAGCGCCTCGCCGCGACCGTCTCCGCGGAGCTCGCCGGGCTGGCGATGGGCGGCGCGAGCCTGACCGTCCGGGTCGAGGCTGCGCCCGAGCCGGGCCCGCACGGTGGAGATGTCGTGGAGATGCTCCTGGTCCCGCACGCGGGCGCGCCGGCCCGGCCGCTCGGCAAGGGCGCCTCGGGCGGCGAGCTGTCGCGGGTGATGCTGGCCCTCGAGGTGGCCCTCGCGACGTCCCCGGACCAGGGCGAGCACCGGCCCGGGACGTTCGTGTTCGACGAGGTGGACGCCGGCGTCGGCGGCCGCGCCGCGACCGAGGTGGGGCCCCGTCTGGCCTCGCTGGCACGGGGTTCGCAGGTCCTGGTCGTCACCCACCTGGCCCAGGTCGCCGCGTTCGCCGACCGGCACCTCGTCGTCACCAAGTCGCGGGACGGCGCGATCACCGCGTCGGGCGTGGCCGAGGTCACGGGGGAGGACCGGGTCCGCGAGCTGGCCCGGATG
>NZ_DASQCJ010000156.1:0-4750 GCF_035634735.1 Cellulomonas sp. | reverse complement strand
ACTCGTGCGACCCGAGGGAAGTTGATGACCGCCGCTGCCGACAGCGCTGAAGCCGTGTCCGCCCCCCGCCCGCAGCTCGACACCGTCGAGCTCGCCGCGTCCACGCCCGACGAGGCGCAGCCGTTCGCGGAGCTCGGGCTCAAGCCGGACGAGTACCAGCGCATCCGCGACCTGCTCGGGCGCCGCCCCACGGCCGCCGAGCTCGCCATGTACTCCGTGATGTGGTCCGAGCACTGCTCGTACAAGTCGAGCAAGACGCACTTGCGCAAGTTCGGCGAGCGCGTGACGCCCGAGATGACCGAGCACCTGCTGGTCGGCATCGGCGAGAACGCCGGCGTCGTCGACATCGGCGACGGCTGGGCGGTGACGTTCAAGGTCGAGTCGCACAACCACCCGTCCTACGTCGAGCCGTACCAGGGCGCCGCGACCGGCGTCGGCGGCATCGTCCGCGACATCATCTCGATGGGCGCGCGCCCGGTGGCGGTCATGGACCAGCTGCGGTTCGGCGCGGTCGACCACCCGGACACCGCCCGCGTGGTGCACGGCGTCGTGTCCGGCGTCGGCGGCTACGGCAACTCCCTCGGCCTGCCGAACATCGGCGGCGAGCTCGTGTTCGACGCCTCCTACCAGGGCAACCCGCTGGTGAACGCGCTGTGCCTCGGCGTGCTCCGGCACGAGGACATCCACCTGGCGAACGCCTCGGGCGTGGGCAACAAGGTCGTCCTGTTCGGCGCGCGCACCGGCGGCGACGGCATCGGCGGCGCGTCGATCCTCGCGTCCGAGACCTTCGACGACACCAAGCCGTCCAAGCGGCCGTCGGTCCAGGTCGGCGACCCGTTCATGGAGAAGGTGCTCATCGAGTGCTGCCTGGAGCTCTACGCGGCCCGCGTGGTCGAGGGCATCCAGGACCTCGGCGCGGCCGGCATCTCGTGCGCCACCTCCGAGCTCGCGTCCAACGGCGACGGCGGCATGCACGTCGACCTGGAGAACGTGCTGCTGCGCGACCCCACCCTGACCGCCGGCGAGATCCTCATGTCGGAGTCGCAGGAGCGGATGATGGCGGTCGTCACGCCGGAGAAGCTCGACGAGTTCCTGGCCATCACGTCGAAGTGGGACGTCGAGACCGCGGTGATCGGCGAGGTGACCGGCACCGGCCGCCTGACCATCGACCACCACGGGCAGCGGATCGTCGACGTCGACCCGAAGACCGTCGCGCACGAGGGCCCGGTCTACGACCGCCCGTACTCCCGCCCCGAGTGGCAGGACGGCCTGGTCGCCGACTCGGTCAGCACGCCCGAGGGCGCGCAGCGGTACCTCCGCCCCGAGGGCGGCCCCGCGCTGCGCGCCACCGTCCTGGCGCTGCTCGCGTCGCCCAACCTGGCGTCGAAGGCGTGGGTCACCGACCAGTACGACCGGTTCGTGCAGGGCAACACGGCCCTCGCGCAGCCCGACGACGCCGGCGTGGTCCGCGTCGACGAGTCGACCGGCCTGGGCGTGGCGCTGGCCACCGACGCCAACGGCCGGTACGCCAAGCTCGACCCGTACGCCGGCGCGCAGCTCGCGCTCGCCGAGGCGTACCGCAACGTCGCCGCCTCGGGCGCCAAGCCGCTCGCCGTCACCGACTGCCTCAACTTCGGCAGCCCCGAGGACCCGGCGTCCATGTGGCAGCTCGTGCAGGCGATCGAGGGCCTCGCCGACGCCTGCGCGGTGCTCGGCACCCCGGTCACCGGCGGCAACGTCTCGCTCTACAACGGCACCGGCGAGCCCGGCAAGATCGACTCCGCCATCCACCCGACGCCCGTCGTCGGCGTGCTCGGCGTGATCGACGACGTCGCCGAGGCGACCCCGTCCGGCTGGACCACCGCCGGCCAGTCGGTCTACCTGCTCGGCACGACCCGCCCGGAGCTCGACGGCTCGGCCTGGGCCGACGTCGCGCACGCCCAGCTCGGCGGCACGCCGCCGCGGGTCGACCTGGAGGCCGAGCGGAAGCTCGCGACCGTGCTGGTCCGGGCGTCGCGGGACGACCTGGTCGACGCCGCGCACGACCTGTCCGAGGGCGGCCTCGCGCAGGCGCTCGTGGAGTCGTCGCTGCGGTACGGCGTCGGCGTGCAGGTCGACCTGGCCGCGCTGTGCGCGCGCGACGGCGTGACGCCGTTCGAGGCGCTGTTCTCCGAGTCGACGGCCCGGGCGGTCGTCGCGGTGCCGCGGTCCGAGGCCGTGCGGTTCGAGGACCTGTGCACCGCGCAGGGCGTCCCGGCGCTGGCCATCGGCGTCACGGCGGAGACCTGCAGCCCCGGTGCGGGCGCCCCGACGCAGGACGCGCCGGAGCAGCACGTGCACGCGCCGGCCGTCGAGGTCACGGGTCTGTTCACGCTCCCGCTGGCCGAGGCCCGCGAGGCGCACGAGGGCACGCTGCCGCGCCACTTCGGCTGACGCCCGGGCCGCCGGCCGCCCGACGGCGGTCGCGCGCCCGCGGCGTCCGGGGGCGGGAAAAGGTCTCGCGTCGGCACGGTGGGGGTTCCTACCGTCGTCGGCATGTCCTTCCTCGATGACGTGCCGCCGGGTGCCGCGGGGCGCGTCGTGCGCGTCGACCGTGGGGCCGTGCTCGTGCTGCCCGCGGGCGTCGACGGCGCGCCCGGCGTCGACGGCGCGGCGGGTGCCGAGCCCGTGCGCGTGCCGCTGCCCGGCGAGGGCCTCGTGCCGCTGCTCGGCCCCGACGGCGTCCCCGGGGACGCGGTGCCGCCCGCGGTGGGCGACGACGCCGTGCTCGGCTCCGGCCCGGACGGGGCCCCCGCGCTCGTCGCCCTGCGCCCGCGCCGGACCGCGGTGGTCCGGGACGGCGCCGACCGGACGTCCCGCGCGCAGGTGCTCGCGGCGAACGTCGACGTGGTGCTGGTGGTCGAGCACCTCGACCCCGACCCCAGCCCGGGCCGCGTCGAGCGGCTGCTGACCCTGGCCTGGCGGTCGGGCGCGACCCCGGTCGTGGTGCTGACCAAGGCCGACCTGGTGCCGGACCCCGACGGGATGGCCGACGAGGTCCGCGCGCTGGCGATCGGCGCCGACGTGCACGCGGTGAGCGTCGCGGCCGGGACCGGCCTGGAGCCGGTGCGCGCGCTGCTCGGGCCCGGGCGCACCCTCGTGGTGGTCGGCCCGTCGGGCGCGGGGAAGTCGACGCTGGTGAACGCGCTGGCCGGCGCGGACGTGATGACGACCGGCGACCGCCGGGCCGACGGGCGCGGCCGGCACACCACCGTGCACCGCGAGCTCGTGCCGCTCGCCGGGGGTGCCTGCCTCATCGACACCCCGGGGCTGCGCGGGGTCGGTCTGGTCGCCGACGCGGCGGCGCTGGACGCGACGTTCGCCGACGTGGCCGACCTCGCCGCGGGCTGCCGGTTCGCCGACTGCGCCCACCGCACGGAGCCCGGCTGCGCCGTGCTCGCGGCCGTCGAGGACGGGTCGCTGCCCGCGCGCCGGCTCGACTCGTGGCGGCGGCTGGCGCGGGAGGCGGCCTACCAGGAGCGGCGCGCGGACGCCGCCCTGGCCGCGGCGGAGCGGAACCGGGTCCGGCGCGCGACGGCGGCGTACCACCGGTTCCAGCAGGGCCGTCCGGCGCGCTGACCGGCCCCGGAGTGCGGTCCGGCGGGTCCGGCGCGTGCGGGCCGTCGTCCGGCCACCCTGGGGCGCGCAGCCCGGAGCGCGCGGGCCGTGGGCCACCCGTGCCGGGTCGCGCCCGGCCCGGTCGGCGGGGTCAGCCCGCGCGCACCGCCAGCACGATGATCGCGCCGACCGCGGCCAGCCCGGCCGCAGCCGACCCGAGCGCGCCCCACAGCGCGGCGCGCGAGCCGCGCTGCCGGGGCTCGGTCGAGGGCGCGGCGGTCGTGGGCCCTGGGGTCGTCGGCTCGGCGGTCGTCTGCTCGGCGGGGGTGCGGCTCATGGCCGTCGATCCTGCCACGCGCGGTCCGGGCGGGCGTCGCCCTGACCGGGGATGATGGGGGCATGCCTCCCCGTCGCCGCACCGACCCCGCGGTCGGCCGGGCCGCCGTCGCCGCCTGGCGCGCGGACCCGACCGACGCGACCGCCCGCCGCACCGCCGTCCGGTTCACGCTGGAGGAGCTCGCCGACGTCGCGCCGGGGCACACCGTCGAGGTCCGGGTCCCGCCGGACGGCGCCGTCCAGGCCGTCGAGGGCCCGCGGCACACCCGCGGCACCCCGCCGAACGTCGTCGAGACCGACCCGCAGACCTGGCTCGCCCTGGCGACGGGCGCGGAGTCCTGGCACGAGGCGCTGGCCGCGGGCCGGGTGCACGCCTCGGGCGAGCGCGCCGACCTGGCGGCCTGGCTCCCCCTCCAGGCCACCCGCTCCCGCCGGTAGACGCCGAGGTCGTCGGTTCCGGCCGGACGAGGGGTGGCGCAACCGTCGACCTCGGGCGCAACCGCCGACGTCGACGGCCGTGCTAGCGGGAGAGGACGACCGTGGCGCCGCGTGCCGCCTCCAGGGCGCCCGAGGTGGCCGCCGCGAGGGCCGCGTCGAACGCGTCCAGGGCGGCCGGCGGGATGAGCAGGGTGAAGCGCGCCTCCGCGGCGTAGGCCACGTCGTCCAGGGAGCCCTCGTGCGCCTCGGCCCAGTCCCGGAGCACGCCGTGCAGCCGGCCCGCGTCGGCGTGCGGGGCGTCGACCGTGACCCGCACCGCCGCGCTGCGCCGGACGAGCCGCGCGCGGTCCAGCGCCTCGGAGGTGGCCGTGGAGTACGC
>NZ_DASQCJ010000155.1:0-24764 GCF_035634735.1 Cellulomonas sp. | reverse complement strand
CGACCGGTACTGCGTGGGGTTCGACGAGGACCACCTGCCCGACGGCGCCGCCCCCGGGTCCTCCTACCGGTCCTACGTGCTCGGCCGCGGCCCCGACGCCACCGCCAAGACCCCCGAGTGGGCCGCCGCGATCACCGGCGTGCCCGCCGGCACCATCACCCGCCTGGCCCGGGAGATCGCCGCCGCGAAGCCGTGCGCCATCACCCAGGGGTGGGGGCCGCAGCGCCACTCGAACGGCGAGAACTCCGCGCGCGCCGTGTTCACGCTCGCGGCGCTGATCGGGCAGATCGGCGTGCCGGGCGGCGGCACCGGCGGCCGGGAGGCGGCGTACTCGATGGCGACCGCCGCGTTCCCCACGCTCGAGAACCCCGTGACCACCGAGGTCTCGGTGTTCAACTGGACCGACGCGATCCACCGGCACCAGGAGATGACGGCGCTCAGCGACGGGATCCGCGGCGCCGACCGGCTCACCGCCCCGATCCGGTTCATCTGGCAGTACGCGGGCAACGCGCTGGTCAACCAGCACGCCGACATCAACCGGACCGGCCAGATCCTGTCCGAGCCGGACGACCTCACGATCGTCGTGATCGACCACCAGATGACCGTCTCCGCGCGGTACGCGGACATCCTGCTGCCGGACGCCTCGACGCCGGAGCAGATCGACCTCGCGCAGCAGGGGTCCGCCGGGGCGCTGGGGTACCTCGTGCTCGCCGACCGGGCGATCGAGCCGATGTGGGAGTGCCGGCCGGTCTACGACATCCTCACCGGGGTCGCCGAGCGGATGGGGGTCGGGGACGCGTTCACCGAGGGGCGGACCCAGGAGGACTGGGTGCGCGCGGTGCTGGCCGAGACCCGGGAGCTCACCCCGGGGGTCCCGGACTTCGAGGAGTTCCGCCGGCAGGGCATCTACAAGGAGATGAGCCCCGACGGACCCGTCGTGCCGCTGGCGGACTTCCGGGCGGACCCGGAGGCGAACCCCCTCGACACCCCCTCGGGGAAGATCGAGATCTACTCGGCCGCGCTGCAGGAGATCGCCGACACCTGGGTGCTCCCCGACGGCGACCGGATCACCGCGCTGCCGGAGTACGTCGCGTCCCGCGAGGGACCCGAGGACCCGCTGCGCGAGCAGTACCCGCTGCAGCTGATCGGCCACCACTACAAGTCCCGCACCCACTCCACCTACGGCAACGTCCCCTGGCTGCAGGAGGCGCACCCGCAGGAGATGTGGATCAACCCGGCCGACGCGGCGGACCGGGACGTGCGGAACGGGGACACGGTCGACGTGGTGAACGACCGCGGCCGGGTCCGGATCGTGGCGCGCGTGACGCCGCGCATCGCGCCGGGCGTCGTGTCGATCCCGCAGGGGGCGTGGTTCGCGCCCGACGCGGACGGGGTCGACCTGGGCGGCAGCGTCAACACGCTCACGAGCCTGCACCCGTCGCCGCTCGCCAAGGGCAACGCCCAGCACACGAACCTGGTGGAGGTGACGAGGACCTAGCCCCCCGGCGGGGGCGGCCAGCCGGCGGCGAGGGCGCGCAGGCGGTCGACGGCGGCGCGGACGGCGGCGGCGTCGGGCGCGGGGCCGGCGGGCGCGGCGGCGTCGGGCGCGGCGGCGTCGGGCGCGGGACCGCCGGCGGCCGCGGCGCGGGCGGCCACGCCGACCAGGAACGCGCTCAGCGGGGCGGCCGGACGGCTGACGCCGTGCGCCACGTCCCGCACCAGGTCGAGCAGCGCCCCGCCCACCTCCGGGAGCAGGTCCCCCGGCACCCCGAGCTCCGCGGCCGCCGCCGCCGTCCACCGCTGCATCTCGTCCACCGCGCACCCTCCGCGCCGACCGGCGGCGCGGCGGGTGCCGCACCTCCCGACCAGGCTGCCCCGCCCGGCGCCACGCACCCGGGCGCCGCCGCCACCCCTACGCACCGAGGAGCACCGCCGTGACCCCCGTCGAGCCCCGCACCACCCCTGTCCCGTCCGCCCCGGCCCCGTCCGCCGCGGCCTCGACCCCGGCCGCGCCGGCCCCCGCCAAGCCGGCCCCCACCACCCCGGACCGCACCGCCCCGGCCGACGACGCGGCCGCCGGGCCCCGCGCGCTGGCCGAGCGCCTCGACGACCTCGCCGGCTGCTGCGTGCTGCTGTCCCGCCTGCTCCTCGACGCCCCCGACTCAGACCTCCTCGCTCGCCTGCGCGCCCCGGGGCTGCTGGCCGCCTGGCCGCTCACCGACCGGGCGTCGCGGGAGGGCGCGGCGCTGCTCGCCCGGGGCGCCGCCGCCGACGTGGCCGAGCTGCGCCGGGACCACCAGGCGCTGTTCGTGGGCCCGGGGCCGCTGCTCGCACCGCCGTACGAGTCCGTGCACCGCGGGCGCGAGGGGCTGCTGTTCGAGGGCCCGACGTTCGCGGTGCGGGCCGCGTACCGCGCGTTCGACCGGGTCGCGCCGGCCCTGAACCGCGAGCCCGACGACCACCTGGGCCTCGAGCTCGACTTCGTGGCGCACCTCGCGGTGCGGGTGCTCGACGCCCTGGACGCGGCCGAGGAGGCGCGGGCGGTCGCGACCCTCGTGGCGCTGCGGGAGTTCCTGGTGGACCACCCGCTCGCGTGGGGGCCGGACTGCCTGGCCCTCGTGCGGCAGCACGCGCGGACCGACTTCTACCGGGGCACGGCGCTGCTGGGCACGGGGCTGCTGGCGCACGCCGCCCGGGTCGTCGTGGGGCGCTGAGGTGCCCTGGCCGCACGGCACCGACCGCGCGGCGGGGCCCGTCGACCCCACCGCGGCGGCGTCCGACGCCCTCGGACCGGTCGTCCGGTGGCTCGCGTGGCTCCCCGACCCCGTGCACCTGCACCTGGCCTGCGCGACCGCGGCGGGACCCGTGCGCACGCCCCGCCGGGCGTTCGCCGTCCGGCTCGCGGGCTGCGCCGCCGACCTCCCCGCCTCCGCGTACCTCGAGCTCGTCGCCGCGGGGGCGCTCTCGGTCACGGTGCACGACCCGCACCCGGGCGCGGGACCGGCGACCGGTGCCGCGGACGCCGCCCTGCGCCGGGGCGGGCGGAGCGAGCGGGTCGCGGTGGCGCCGGGGAGCGACGCCGGGCAGGCCGCCGCACCGCCGGACGCCGCAGGCAGTTCCGCCCGGAGACCGCGGCCGGTGCGGGACGCCGCGACCCTCGGGCTCCCCCGGCGCGCCGTGCTCGCCCCCGCCGGCGCGGTACGACCCGGCGGGAGGTGGCGCGCGGGCACCGAGCCCGCCCGGCTGCGCGACGCGCTCGCCGCGCTGGGCCTGCCGGCCGACCGACCCGACGACACCCCAGGTGGGGCGGGGGGCGAGCGCGGCGCGCGCGTGCTCGACGCCCCGGGCTGCACGGCGTGCGGTGTGTGCGCCCGGGCGTGCCCGGCGGGAGCGCTGCGCCTCGTCGGCACCGGCGCGGGGGCGGTCCGCGGGCCGGGCGCGGCGCTCGACGCGGGTGCGGCACCGCACCCCGCGGCGGCCCCCACCGCCACGCTGCGGCAGGACGTCGCCGCCTGCACTGCCTGCGGCCGCTGTGTCGACCTGTGCCCGCCCCGGGTCCTGCGCCTCGTCCCGGCGCCCGCCTGGGCCGCCGCGGTCGGGGGCGGCGTCCGGGACGTCGCCCGGGTCCCGCTGCGGTCCTGCGCGCGCTGCGCGACGGAGTTCGGCGGCGGCGGGACCGCGCGCCTCTGCCCGGGGTGCGCCCACCGGCGCGCGCACCCGTTCGGGTCGGCTCGCGCGCCGCTCGCCTGACCAGAGGGGCCCCGGGCGGCACCGGCCGCCAGCGGTGTCCGCACCTCCCCCGCCGCCGTGCCAGGATGGTCGGCCGTGACTGCACGACTGCTCAGCGCGCCCGTCGCCGTCGTCCCTGCCGTCGCCTGCCTGGCGCTCGCGACGGCCGGCTGCTCGGTCTCCGTCCGGGCGACCGGCGACGCCGGCCTGTCCCGCTCCGAGGTCGAGGCCCGGGTCGACGCGGTGCTCGAGGACCGCCTCGGCCGTGCGCCCGAGGCGATCGACTGCCCCGAGCCCCTGCCCGCGGAGGTGGGCGCCGCGGTGCGCTGCTCGGTCACCGTCGACGAGGACGCGGTCGGTGCCACCGTGACGGCCACCGCCGTCGAGGGCCGCGACCTCGAGCTCGACGTGGTCGTGGACGAGCGCGCGGCATCGTGACCGGCGGCGCTGCGGCGTACGAGCTGCGCCGGGCGGTCGCGGAGCGCGTCGCCGGCACCCCGTACGAGCTGGTCGACACCGAGGACGGCTTCGACCTGCGCGTCCGGCTGGCGGACGCGCGCTGGTACGGCCTGCTGAGCACGGCCGGCCGGAAGCGCGTCGTGCAGCACCGGGTCACGCTCGACGAGCCGCGCAGGCGGTACGAGATCCTCGACGACCTGTACGACGTGCGTTGGCACGTCGGCGCGGACGTCGCGGGCGGGCGGGTCCCGCGCCTGGTCGCGTCCGGGGAGAAGCGGCGGGTCACCGGACGCGTGGTGTGGGAGTACTCGTTCGAGAAGACGATCGGCGTCGGCGCGGAGACGAAGCGGCCGGAGGTGGTCGTCGACTACGTGTTCCGGGCCTCCGAGGGCCAGCGGATGATCCGGGAGCCCGCGAAGGCCCTCGGCTGGTCGGAGCGGTGGAACACCCCGGCGAAGGTCGGCCTCGTCGTCGGGGCCATCGGCGCGGTCGGCTCCGTGGTGACCGTCGTCGGCCTCGGCTGGGCGTGGGCGACCGGTCAGCTCACCTGACGACGCCGCTCCGCACGCGCGCCCGCGTCGCGGGACTGCTGCGAGCCCGAGCCGGTGACGTGCCAGGATGTGCCGCATGAGAGCAGCCCTCGCGCGGACGTGTGCCGGTCTCGCCCTCCTCACCGCCGGGTGCTCGGTCTCGGCAAGCACCGTCCAGCTGACCCCGGAGGACGTCGAGACGGGTGTGGGAGACGCCCTCGAGCGCGAGGTCGGAGGGGTACCCCAGGAGATCGACTGCCCCGACGGCATGGCCGCAGAGGTCGGTGAGTCGGTGCGGTGCACGCTGACCGTGCCGGAGGGCCTGCTCGGCGCGACCGCGACCGTGAAGTCGGTCGACGGCGATCGCGTCGTGCTCGGCGTCGAGGTGGACGAGCAGCTGCTCGACGGGACGACACCGTGAGCGCGGCGGACGAGCTGACGGCGGCCGTCGCAGAGCGGCTCGCGGGGACCGTGTACTCGGTGGAACGCACTCCCGACGGCTTCGTGGTGCGCGGCGACCTGACGGACGAGCACGTCTTCCGGCCTCGCCGGGACCGCGCGGTGCGCACGACCGTCCAGCACCGCGTGGAGCTCGACGAGCGGCTCCGGGTCATGCAGATCACGGACGACCAGGTCGACGTCGTCGGGCGTGCCGGCGCCGTCCCCGGCACCGAGATGCCGGTGCTGGGCGCCGCCGTCCGCGCCGAGCGCCGCACGGGCCGGGTGCGCGAGGTCTCGTTCCGCCGGACCTGGGACCCCAGCAAGCCGAAGGGCGAGCGGGTGGTCGAGGAGGCGCGGTTCGACTCGCACGAGGTGGTGCGGCAGATCCGGGACGTCGCCGTCGCGCTCGGCTGGGACGAGCGCGACGGCGCCGCCCAGCGGTCGGGCAGGATCTTCGGCCTCGCGGGCGGGGCGATCGCACTCCTGACGCTCGTCGTTCTGGGAGTGGCGCTGCTGGTCCGCTAGTCGGCCGCCGGCGCTGGCCGCGAGCCCAGGCCCGCCACGAACGCCTCGACGTCGGGCAGCACCTCGCCGAGATCCTGGACCGCGGCGGACGCGGTGACACCCCACGCGACCAGACGACCGGACTCCGGCGCGGCGAGCACGAGCACGACGAGCAGCTGCACGACCTCGACGGGGTGCCCGTCGATCCACGTGGTGAGGCGCAGCTCCTGCGCCAGCCCCTCGGTGCGCCCGCTGCCGATCGCCTCCCGGCGTCGGATCCGGACGTCCTGCTCGCGTGCGTCCAGACGACGCACCGTCTCCGAGCCGATCCGGGCGACCGCCTCGGCGTCGACGTCGTCGTGCAGCGCCACCGACATCGTCGGGGTGAAGCCCGACGTCGTCGCGCCCTCGCGGATGGCGAGCAGCGCCAGGCCCGGGGCGCCCACGGCCGCGGGCGGCACCATCTCCCACCCGAGCGGTGCGACCAGCGGGACGCCCGCGCCGAGGCGCGTCATCGGGGGTCCGTGTCGCGGAGGAACGGGAGGACCTCCTGGGCCGCGCGCACCAGGTCCGCGGGATCGACCTTGATCCCGACCGAGATCGCCGTCCCGGAGCCCTGGCCGTAGCCGGCTTTTCCGCCGACTACCCACGCGCCGCTCTCGTCGGTCCCGATCTGGTAGTCCACCACGTAGCCGTACCCCCGCCACGCCTCGACCCGCCCGGTGACGTCGACCGGACCGATCTGGCCTCCCCCGTCGAACCCGACCTTGCCGCCCGCGAAGAGCTCGGACTTGCCGGTCACCCCGCTCTTGCCCACCACCAGGCCCGTATCGGCGGAGACTCCTGCGAGCGCGTCGAACCCGATCTCAGCCTCGCCGCCCTCGTTGACGACTCTTCCCGTCCCCTCGACGAGGGCACCCGCCCGACCGGATGCGCCGAGCCGGAGCTCACCGTCCTGGATGCCGGCCTTCGCCTCGCCGGTCGCGCCGAGGCCGCCCTCGACCTCGCCGGAGAAGGTCGTCCCTCCCCTGCTGGCCTCTCCCCAGGCACGACCCTTCCACAACCATGCCTCGCCCTGGGCGGACGCGAGGCCCCACCGTCCCTCGCCCGAGCGCGGGTCCCACGAGAACACCGACCCGGACGTGCTGCCCTCAGCCGTGAACCACTGGGACGACGTCCCGCCGTCGAGGAGCCAGGGAGCCGTCACCTGCAGTCCCTCGATCGTTCGGGCCGCGGTCGCGCCGGCGTCGGCGACAGCCGCCCGCGCCGACGCCAGCACCTCCAGCGCCTCGTCCCGGAGCGGGGTGCCCGGGTCGACGAACGGGTCGGGGGTGATCGCGTTCCGGCCCGCGAGCACCGCCTGCTGGAAGGCACGCACCCCGGCCCGGTGCGCCCGCTCCGCCTCCTGTGTCGCGACCTGCGCCCGCTCCCAGAGCTCGATCGCCGTGGCGGCATCGGCCTGCGCCCCGGCCAGCACGTCCGCATAGCCCGTGAGCGCGCTCGCCGCGGCGGTCAAGGCGTCCGCCGTGGTGCGCCACTGGCGCGGCTGCGCGTCCATCACCACCCAGAACGCGTCAGCCGACTCGCCCGTCCAGCTCGGGACGCGGACGTCGGCGAGGCTGTCGGCCGCCTCCTCCGCCCGTGCGGCCCGTGCCGACAGGGCGTTCGCGAAGCCGTGGACCACCACGGGGTTCCCCGGCACCAGCGCCCGGGGATCGCTCGTGGCACCGAGCGAGGCCGTCACGACGGCCGGTTCGCGAGCGAGGCGGCCCCGGGCGGCGTCGACCCGCTCAGGCCGGAGAGCCGCCGCTGCACCTCGGCATCGACGGACCGGTACGCCCCAGCCTGCTGGGTCAGCCCGTCCGCCACCTCCCGACCGACGGCGAGCAGCTGCTGCAGCGCCCGGTCCGCCTCGCCGAGGAAGACCTCGGCTGCGGCCGCGACTCCGTCGTGCCCGTAGTCGAACGACCACTGGTGGCAGGCGTCCTCGCCCTCACCGTGCACGACCGCCCGGCGCACGAGGATCGCCGCCGTGTACATCTCGTCCGTGTCGACACCGACGCCTGCCGCCATGGTCCCCCCTCGGCCTTCGCTCACCTGCCCCGATGCTAAGGCTGGTCCGGCCGCCGGTGAGGAGGTTCGCAGCCATGGGGGTGACACGGTCACCCGCGCGGCCCAGACGTCAGGACGCGGCGATCTCCGCCCGCAGCGATCCGAGCAGCTCCGCCAGCCCGTCCGCGAGCGCCTCGGCCTGCGCCCGGGTCGCCGTGGCGGACACCGTCCACACGGTCGCGGGCCCGCCCTCTGCGCCGGGGACGGCGACGAACTCCTGGACCTGGGTCATCGGCACCGCGACGCCGTCGACCGTCGTCGTGAAGTGCACCTCCTGCGCCACCGCCAGGTCGCCGGTCTGCTCTCGGCGGGCCAGCGCGACGTCGTCCTCCGTGGCCTCGATCGCGCGGACCGCCTCGGCGCCCAGCTCGACGGCCAGGCCCGGGTCGTCGGAGCGCTGCACGCCCACGGTGACGTTGGCGGTGAAGCCCGCGTCCGGGGTCTCGTGCGCGGCGGCGAACGCGATGCCCGGCGTGCCGAGCGTCTCCGGCGGGATCAGGTGCCAGCCCTCGGGCAGCGGGGCGGCATCCTGGGGGTCGGTGGTCATGCGTCTCCTCGGTTCCGGGGCTCCGTCGAGTCTAGGTCGGCGGCCCGGATAGCCTGACCCGGTGCAGGTGGTCTCCGATCTGAAGCAGCTCTGGCCCCTGGTGGACTTCCGGCGGCTGCTCACGGTCCGCCTGGTGAGCCAGTGCTCCGACGGCCTGTTCCAGGCCGGGCTGGCGACGCTGTTCTTCTTCTCGCCGGAGAACGCGACCACCGCGACGGGCGTCGCCGCGGCCTTCGCGGTGCTGCTGCTGCCGTTCACCGTCGTCGGGCCGTGGGCGGGCGTGCTGCTGGACCGGTGGCGCCGCCGGCAGGTGCTGCTGGTCGGCAACCTGGTGCGCACCGGGCTGACCCTGCTGACCGCGCTGGTGATGGCGACGGCGGGGGTCGGGCCGGCGGTGTACGTGCTCGCCCTCGTGACGCTGTCGGTGAACCGGTTCCTGCTGTCGGCGCTGTCCGCGTCGCAGCCGCGGGTCGTGGCCGGTCCGCTGCTGCTCACCGCCAACTCGATCACCCCGACGCTCGGCACCGTGTCGTCGGGGGTCGGCTGGGGCATCGGGTTCCTGCTCGGCCTCGTGCTGCCGCAGGGCACCACCCGGGACGTCGCGTCGCTGGTCGCGGCCGCGGTGCTGATGACGACGGCCTCGCTGGTCGCGACCCGGCTCGGCAAGGACCTGCTGGGCCCCGACGCGCGCGCCGACGCCTCCGAGATGCGCCGCGCGCTCGGCACCCTCGCCCGCGGGCTGGTGGGGGGCGCCCGCTACCTGGTCCGCCGGGGCACCCCGGCCCGCGCGCTCGGCGTCATGGCGGTGCACCGGTTCCTGTACGGCGCCGTGTTCATCGCGAGCCTGCTCATCTCCCGCAACCTGCTGTCCGACCCCGGCGACGCGCGCGCCGGACTGGTCACGTTCAGCACCGTGGCGGCGGTGACCGGCGTCGGCTTCGCGCTCGCGATCGTCGCGACCCCGATCGTGTCGCCGCTGGTCGGCCCGCAGGGCTGGATCTCGATCTGCCTGGTCCTGGCCGCCGCGACGCAGGCGCTGCTCGCGGTCACGGTCGCCTACCCCGCCGTGCTGGCCGGATCGTTCGTGCTGGGCCTGGCGGCGCAGGGCGCCAAGATCGCGGTCGACACCATCGTGCAGCGGGACACCGCCGACGAGTTCCGCGGGCGGGCGTTCGCGCTGTACGACGTCCTCTACAACGCGGCGTTCGTCGGCGCGGCGGCGCTGGCCGCGGTCGCGCTGCCGGACACCGGCTGGTCCCGCGGGGTGTTCGCGCTGATCGCCGTCGCCTACCTGGCGACCGCGCTGGTCTACCGCACCCGCGCGACCGAGCCGTCCGAGGTCCCGGTCAGCGCCTGACCGGTCCCGGTCAGCCCTGGCGGGCCGCCCACCAGGACTCGAGCTCCGCGCGGGCGCGCTCCTCGCCCAGCGGGCCGTGCTCCATGCGCAGCTCCAGCAGGTGCTGGTAGGCCTGGCCGACCTCGCGGCCGGGCGGGATGCCCAGGACGGCCATGATCTGCGTGCCGTCGAGGTCGGGCCGGATCGCCGCCAGCTCCTCCTCCTCGGCGAGCCGCGCGATCCGCTCCTCCAGGTCGTCGTAGGCCTGGGACAGCCGGCGCGCCTTGCGCACGTTGCGCGTGGTGCAGTCGGACCGGGTCAGCCGGTGCAGCCGCTCCAGCAGCGGGCCGGCGTCCGTCACGTACCGCCGCACGGCGGAGTCCGTCCACGCGCCCTCGCCGTAGCCGTGGAACCGCAGGTGCAGCTCCGTCAGCTTCGCCACGGCCTGGACGGTCGCCTTGTCGAAGTGCAGCGCGCGCAGCCGCTTGGCCACCAGCTTCGCCCCGACGACCTCGTGGTGGTGGAACGAGACGCCGCCGCCCGACTCGAACCGGCGCGTGGCCGGCTTGCCGATGTCGTGCAGCAGCGCGGCCAGGCGGAGCACCAGGTCGGGGCCCGGCACCGCGCCGTCCGGCCCGGTCTCCAGCGCGATCGCCTTGTCGAGCACGGTGAGCGAGTGCTCGTAGACGTCCTTGTGCCGGTGGTGCTCGTCGATCTCGAGCCGCAGGGCGGGCAGCTCCGGCAGCACGTGCTGCGCGAGCCCCGTGTCCACCAGCACGCGCAGGCCGGGCCGCGGCTGGCGGGACATCAGCAGCTTGACCAGCTCGTCGCGCACCCGCTCCGCGGACACGATCGAGATCCGGTCCGCCATGTCCGTCGCGGCCGCGAGCGTCGCCGGTTCCACGTGGAACCCGAGCTGGGCGGCGAACCGGGCGGCCCGCATCATGCGCAGCGGGTCGTCGTCGAACGACTGCCGGGGGTCCACCGGGGTGCGCAGCACGCCGCGCGCCAGGTCGCGCAGGCCGTCGAACGGGTCGACGAAGGCGAGGTCCGGCAGCCGGATCGCCATCGCGTTCACGGTGAAGTCGCGGCGGGACAGGTCGCCGTCGAGGGAGTCGCCGAACACCACCTCCGGCTTCCGGGACGCCGGGTCGTACGCGTCGGTGCGGTAGGTGGTGACCTCGACCACCACGTCCTCCGCGCCGCGGCGGCCGTGCCGGCGCGCGCCGATGGTGCCGAAGGCGCGGCCGATGTCCCAGTGCGCGTCGCCCCACGCGGCCAGGATCTGCTCGGTCTCGTCCGGGGTGGCGGACGTCGTGAAGTCGAGGTCGGCGCTCGGCCGGCCCAGGAACGCGTCGCGCACCGGCCCGCCGACCAGCGCCAGCTCGTGCCCGGCCGCGCGGAACAGGTCGCCGAGCTCCAGCGCCGCCGGGGCGAGGCCCGCGATCACGCCGAGCGCGCGCTTCTGCAGCGCGAGCAGGGCGTCGGCGTCGACGGCGGCGCCCGCACCCGCGGGGGCCTCCGCGGCCGGGGGCTGATCGGGCGCGGTGCGGGGGGTCAGGTCGTCGGACGGCACGACGCCCAAGCCTGCCAGATCCGGACCGCGGCGCGCCGACCCGGTGGTCACCGGCCCGGCGGCGCGGCGGCTCCGGGCGCCCGACCGGCCGCTCCCCCGCCGGTCGGCGCGCACAGGTCCTCCACCCGGACTCCGTCCGGGGGCCGCGGCGGAGTCGTTACAGTGGCCTGCATGCCCGAGCCCGCGCGCGCCCTGCCCCCGCAGGGCGTCCCCGCGCCGCCGGGCGGTCACGCCCTGCGGATCGACCCCCGGTCGACCCGCACCCGGCACCCGCACCTGCCCGTCGTCGAGGAGACCTCCGCGGGCGGCCTCGTGGTGCGGCTGGACGGCGGGCTGCACGTGGCCGCGGTGATCGCGCGGCGCAACCGCGCGGGCCGCCTCGAGTGGTGCCTGCCGAAGGGGCACCTCGAGGGCGAGGAGACGCCGGAGCAGGCCGCGGTCCGGGAGATCGCCGAGGAGACCGGCATCGTCGGCCGCATCGTGCGCCGGCTCGGCGTCATCGACTACTGGTTCACGGGGGACGACCGCCGGGTGCACAAGATGGTGCACCACTATCTCCTCGGGGCGGTCGGCGGCGAGCTGACCGTCGAGGACGACCCGGACGGCGAGGCGGAGGACGTGGCGTGGGTACCGGTGGTGGACCTGCCCGGGCGCCTGGCCTACCCGAACGAGCGACGACTGGCCGAGGCCGCCCACGTGGTCCTCGTCGGCGAGGCATGAGGCTGCGCGGCACGGCGGGGCGCGCACGAGCGGTCACGGCGGCGGTCCTGGCCGCCTGCGTGGTCGCGCTGTCCGGCGCACCCGCGCTCGCCTCGACGGCCGGCACGGGGGTCGTCGCCACCGGCGTCACCACCCCGGCGGCCCCGTCGACCGACGACCTGCCGGTGTCCGTCGCGATCACCGCGGTCGCCCCCCAGGTGCTCGTCCCGGGCGAGGACCTGACGGTCACCGCCACGCTGCGCAACGACGGCGACGAGGTGGTCGAGCAGCCGCGCGCCTCGGTCCGGATCTACCGCTACCGGATGTCGACGCGCGAGCAGGTCGCCGCCTGGGCCGACGCGGGCGACTCCAGCCCGGTCGGTGACGTCGCCGCGGCGGTCACGCTCGACACCCCGCTCGCGCCCGGGGCCACGACGACCGTCGCGGTGACCGTGCCCGCCGCGGACATCGGCCTGCTCCGCACCCAGGACGGCTGGGGCCCGCGCGGGATCACCCTCGACGTCGGGGACGGCCGGACGCGCGTCGGGCTGGACCGCAGCTACCTGCTCTGGAACTCCGCCGACGAGGTGCCGACGGCGCAGGTCGGCGTGCTGTCCGCGGTCGTGGGCCCGGCGACCGACCCGTCGCTCGCCGGCGCTCCCGACGACCAGGGCGACGACCCCGACGCCGCGGCCCCCGCCCCGTCCCCGTCCGCGAGCGACGCGGACGCGGCCGACGACGGCGACGCCGCGGGCACCGACGACCGGCTCACCGCGCTCACCGCCGCCGGCGGCCGGCTCAGCAAGCTCCTGCAGGCCACGGCGGACCACCCGTCCGTGTCCTGGGCGATCGACCCGGCGCTCGTGGACAGCGCGGCGGCGGGCACCCGGGCGGACCAGGCCTGGCTGACCTCGCTCACCGCGGCGGCCGAGGACCGCGAGGTCCTGCGGCTGCCGTGGGCCGACCCCGATCTCGCGGCGGTGGCGCACGCCGGCGGCGCCGAGACCGCCGACCTGCTCGCGCTCGCCCGCGGCGTGGTCTCGCAGTCCGGGGCGGACCTCTGGGCGGACGCCGATCCGGTCCTGTGGACGGCCGACGACGTCCCGGACCGGGTCACCGCCGCCCGCGCCGCGAGCTCCGACCCCGGCACGCCCCTGGTGGTCGGGCCCGACGCGATGCCCGCCCGGGACTCGGAGTCGCCGAGCTCCCCCAGCACGGTCGACACCACGGGCGGGCCGGTGACCGCCCTGGTGCCGGACCCGACCCTCTCCGACCTGCTGTCCGACCCCGCGACGTCGCAGCCGGGCGTGACCCCCGCGACCGCCGCCCAGCGGGTGCTCGCCGAGACCGCCGTGCTCGCCCGGTCCGAGGACGCCCGCGACACGTACGTCCTCGCGACCACGCCGCGCGACTGGCAGCCCTCGACCGCGATCACCCAGGCGCAGCTCACCGCGCTGGAGGCGGCGCCCTGGGTCGAGGCGACCACCGTGGGCGAGATGCTCACCGCGCACGCGGCCGGCCGGGCGGACGGGGACGGCGCCGACCGCGCCGCGCTCCCCGAGTCGCAGCGCACGGACACCGAGCTCACCCCGGCGTGGGTCAACGCGCTGGCGGCCCAGTGGCGCTCGGCCGGCGAGTTCGCCGCGGTCGTGCCCGACCCCGCCGCCCTGCTGGCGGGCCTGGACGCCGACCTGGTGGCGCCGCTCGCCGTGGCCTGGCGCGACGACCCCGACGGCCGCGCCGCCGCGATCAACGACGCCATCGCCGAGTCGCAGCAGCGGCAGTCCGGCCTCGAGGTCCTGCTCAACGAGCAGTTCACGGTCATCTCGAGCTCGGCGCAGATCAGCGTGGCCGTGAGCAACGAGCTCGACCAGCCGGCGCGCGTCCGGGTCGAGCTCCGCCCGCAGAAGGCCTGTCTCGACACCGCGCGCTCGCCGGTCACCGAGGTCGCGCCGAACGCGGACACCACGGTGACGCTGACCCTGCGGGCGAGCGCCAACTGCGACGTGACCGTCGACGTCTCCCTGCTGTCCGAGACCGGGCGCCAGCTCGCGACGCCGCAGCAGTTCTCCGCCCGGGTCGCGCCGACCATCGAGAGCGTCGGCGGCATCGTCGTCGGGGTCCTGCTGGCCCTGGCGCTCGCCTTCGGCATCTGGCGGACCGTGCGCCGCGGCCAGACCGCGCGCCGCGGCGCCCGCGTGGTGCGCGACGCGCCCGCCGCGCCCGGGGCCGCGCCACCGCCGGACGGACCGGCGACCCCGCCCGCCCCCCAGCACACGCCCGCCGACCGCCCCGCCGGCGCGCCCCCCGAAGGACAGGACCAGCCATGACCTCCCCCGCCACCGACGGCGTCGGCGCCGACCCGGACGGGACCGCCGCGGGCGCGACGGCCGGCGGCGGCACCGACGCCGCGGCGGGCGCCCCGGCCGGCACCACCGTCCGCCTCGGCCGGTCGTCGCTGATCATGGCGTCCGGCACCGCGGCCTCCCGCGTGCTCGGCGTCGTGAACACGGCGCTGCTCGGCTGGGCGATCGGCGTCACCGGGCACATCGCGAACGCGTTCTCGGTCGCGAACAAGCTGCCGAACACGCTCTACCTGCTGATCGCGGGCGGCGTGCTCAACGCGGTGCTGGTGCCCCAGGTGGTCCGCGCGTACCAGCGCGCCGACGGGCAGCAGTACGTCGACCGGCTGCTCACCGTCGGCATCGTGCTGCTCGGCGGGCTCACCGTCGTGCTCACCGCGGCCGCCCCGCTGTTCGTCGCCTTCTACTCCTCGTTCCCGGACCCCGAGGTCACCCGGGTCGCGACCGCGCTGGCGTTCTGGTGCATCCCGCAGGTGTTCTTCTACGGGCTGTACTCGCTGCTGGGCCAGGTGCTCAACGCCCGCGGCTCGTTCGGCCCGTACATGTGGGCGCCCGTGGTGAACAACGTCGTGTTCATCGCCGGGCTCCTCGTGCTCGCGCAGGTCTTCGGGCGGAACAGCGACGGCGCCGACGTCGGGTCCTGGACCGCGGGCCAGACCGCGCTGCTCGGCGGCGCGGCCACGCTCGGCATCGTCGTGCAGGCGCTCGTGCTGCTGGTGCCGCTGTACCGCAGCGGGTTCCGCTACCGGCCGCGGTGGGGGCTGCGCGGGTCCGGGCTGGGCAGCGCGGGCCGGGTGGCGACGTGGACGTTCCTCGGGCTGCTGATCGGGCAGGTCGGCGTCTGGCGGATCAGCGTGGTCGCGAGCTCCGTCGCCACCGAGGGCGCCGCGGGGAACGCGGTGTACGACCGGGCGTTCCTCATCTTCATGCTGCCGCACTCGCTCGTGACCGTGTCGCTGGCGACGGCGTTGTTCACCCGGCTGTCCGGGAAGGCCGCCGCCGGCGACACCGCCGCGGTGCGGTCCGACCTCTCGCTCGGGCTGCGGACGGTCGGCGTGTTCACGGTGCTCGCCACCACGGGGATCGCCGTCCTGGCGTTCCCGCTCGGCCGGGCCCTGTTCCCGAGGTCGCCGGACGGCGAGGTGCACGCGCTCGCCACGACGGTGGTCGCCCTGGTGCTCGGCCTGGTCGCGTTCGGCGTCTGGTCGCTGTGCCAGCGCGTGTACTACGCCTACGAGGACGCCCGGTCGATGGTGCCGGTCCAGGTGGTCATGGCGGTCGTGGTCGTCGGCGGCACGGAGCTCGGCCGGGCCACGCTGGACGACCGGTACTGGGTCGCGGCCGCCTGCCTCTCGATGGCGGTGTCCTACGCGGTCGGCGCGGCGGTCGCCCTCGTGTCCGTGCGCCGCCGGCTGGGCGGGATCGACGGGCGGCGCGTGCTGGCGCTGCACCTCAAGGCCGGGGTCGGCGCGGTGCTCGCCGCCGGCGCCGGTCTCGGCCTGCTCGCCCTGCTCGGTCCCGTCGACACCTGGGGCCGCGCGGTGCTGGCCTGCGTGCTCGGCGCCGCGGTCATGTCGGCCGTGTACGTCGGCGTGCTGCACCTGCTCCGGGTGCGCGAGCTGCGGACGCTCACCGCCCCGCTGCTGCGGCGGCTCGGGCGGGCGTGACCGACCCCGCGGACACCCACCGGGCCGCCGCGGGGCGGCCCCGCGTCGGACGCGGGACCCGCCTCCCCGTCTAGCATGACGGGGAGCCTCGGCCCCGGCGGCCGGGCTCCACGCACACCGACGACCGGACGGAGGACGAGTGGTGCAGGCCCGCCCCGGTGACCCCGGACGCCCCGACGCCCCCGCGCTCGGCCGGCTCGGCGGCACCGTCGCCGGCCGGTACCGGCTCGACGAGCGCCGCCCCACCGACCTGCCGTCCGCCGAGCGCTGGACCGCCACCGACCAGATCCTGGCCCGGCCCGTGGTCGTGACGCTGGTGTCCGGCGCGCGGACCGCCGCCGTGCTCGACGCGGCCCGGCGCGCCGCGCTGGTCGTCGAGCCCCGGCTCGCCCGCATCCTCGACGTCGGCCAGGCCGACGGCACCGGCTACGTCGTCACCGCCGCCGTCGAGGGCCGCAGCCTCGCGTCGCTCGCGGGCCGCGCCCCGCTGCCCGCGGACCAGGCGCGCGCCGTCGTCGGCGAGGCCGCCGCCGCCCTCGAGGCCGCGCGGCGCCGCGGCGTGCACCACCTGGCGCTGCGCCCCGAGGCGCTCGTCCTCACCGCCGCGGGCCGCGTGGTGCTCGAGGGCCTCGCGGTCGACGGCGAGCTCGTCGGCGCGGCCGGCGGCACCGCGCACGCCATGAGCCGTGCCGACGCGGTCGGCCTGGTCCGCGTGCTGTACGCCGCCCTGACCGGCCGATGGCCGTCCGTGTCCGCCTCGGGCCCGGGTGCGCTGCCGAGCTTCGCCGAGTGGTCCGCGGGCGGGACGGTGCCGGCCCGCCCGGCCGTCGAGCTCGACGCCGGCCTGCCGCTCGCGCCCGAGCACGACGGGGCGCCGCTCCCGCCGGTCGACCTGGTGCCGGGCGTCCCCGCCGACCTCGACACGCTCTGCGCCGTGACGCTCGGCCCGCACGACGACGGGCCGCACAGCCCCGGCGAGCTGGTCCGGGAGCTCGAGCCCTGGCGCGCCGTCCGCGCCGACGAGATCTTCCGTGCCGCCGACGCCGGGCGCTGGCCCGCTCTGCCGGGCCAGGCGCCCGCGGGCGCCGCCGCTACGGCCGGCACCGGGCCCGGCCCCGGGCCTGTCCCCGGCACGACCACCGCACCTCCGACGGGAAGCAGCCCGATGACCGACGACCAGAAGCGCGCAGCGGACGACACGACGACCCCGGCTCGGGGCGGGTCGGCTGCGGCGGCCGGCGCGGGCGCTGCGGGCGCGGGCGCTGCCGGGTCCGCTGCCGGCGGGGGCGCCGCCGGGCAGGCGGCCGCGGGCGCCGGTGCGGCCGCGGGCGCCGGTGCGGCCACGGGCGCCGGTGCGGCGGCAGGCGGCGCTGCTGCGGCGGGTGCCGCCGGTGCCGCCGGCGGCGCGGTCGCCCGGCAGTCGGTGCGCTCGGCGTTCGGCTCGGGCACCCCGAGCGCGGGCGCCCGCCGGCCCGGCACCCCGCCCCCGGCGATCCCGCCGGCGAGCCAGCCCGCGGCCATCCCGCCGGCGGGCCGCGGCCCGGTCCGCACGTCGACGCGGGGCACCGCGGCCGTCCCGGCCGCGCGCGCCGCCGAGGGCGCGCCCGCCGACGCGGGGCGCACCGCGACGCCTGCCTCGCCCGGGTCGACGCCCGCCGCGCCGACCTCCCCGGCCCCGAGCGCCCCCGGGGCGACCGGTCCCGCCGCGTCGGGCCCGGCCGCGTCCGGCGCGACCACCTCCGGCTCGACCACGGCGGCCGCCGCGGCCACGCCGTCCACCTCGCCGACCCCGGCGGCCACGACCCCCACCCCGGCGAGCCCCGCGGCCCCGCCCGCCGTGCCGCCGGCCCGCTCCGCCTCGCCCGCGGAGCCCGCCCCCGCCGCCGAGCCCGCCACGCGGGCCGCGGACCCGGCTGCGGAGAGCGAGCCCGGCACCGCCCGCGAGGGCGCCCCGCGCGAGCCCGACGCCGCGGACCTCGCCGTCGCCGGCATCACGGGCGTCGGCGCCGACGCGGAGCCCACCACCGCGGCCACCGCCGCCACGCCCGCCCCGGACCGCGAGGACCCGGCCCCCGCCTCGACCCCCGCCGCTGCGCCCGTGCGGCGCACCAGCTCGGTGTTCGGCCGTTCGACGGGGCGCGGCGCGGCCGCGGGCACGGCGGCAGCCGCCGCGGCCGCCGCCAGCACGCCGGCCACCGGCACCCCGGACTCGGCCGCGGCCGCCCCGTCGGCTGCCCCGGCGCCCGGCGCCGGCTGGCGACCGTCCGCCCCCGAGACCGCCGAGCCGCCGGTCTTCCCGTTCGGCGCCGAGGCGACCCCGGCGGACGCTCCCGCGGACGCGCCCGCCGACCGGCCGGGCTGGGACCTGCCCTTCCCCGCCGAGGAGCGTGCCGTGCCCGTGTCCCAGCGCCGGATCGACCCGACCCGGTGGGTGCTCGGCGGTGTCGCCCTGGCCGTGATCATCGGTGTCGTCATCGCGATCGGCAACGTGCTGTCCCCGTTCCGCTCCCCGGGCGACGCGGGCACCGAGGCGGCACCCGCCCCGGCCACGTCGGCCCCGGCCGCCGAGGCCCCGGCCGAGGGCGGCGAGGCGCCGGCCGAGGAGCAGCCCGCCGCGGCCGTCCCGCCCGTGATCGCCGCGGTCAACAGCATCGACCCCTCCGACGGCGACGGCGAGCACGAGGAGCTGGTCGGCCGCCTGACCGACGGCGACCCGGCGACCTCCTGGTACACCCACACGTACAACCGGCCCGACTACGCCGGGTTCAAGGACGCGGTGGGCCTCGTCATCACGCTGCAGGCGCCCGCGACGGTCACGGCGATCACGCTCGACGTCAACGGCTCGGGCGGCGCCGTCGAGGTGCGGTCCACCGACGCCGCGAACCCCACCGCGGGCGACGTCCTGGCCTCCGGCGCCCTGGCGCCGCAGACGGTCCTGACCCTGGCGCAGCCGACCGAGACGCAGAGCATCGTGCTCTGGTTCCCCTCGCTCGCGCAGACCCCCGACGGCCAGAACCGCATCGAGATCTCCAACCTCGCGGTGTCCTGACCCCGCCCCGCCGAGCAGCCCGGCGGTGCGGAACAGACGGCGCCTAGGATCTGTTCTCCGCTGCATCAGCTCGTTCCCCGACCTCGAGGAAGCACCGTGACCGAGACCCCCGTCCGCGACATCGTCATCGTCGGCTCCGGCCCCGCCGGGTACACCGCCGCGATCTACGCGGCGCGCGCGGGCCTGGCCCCCTACGTGGTGGCCGGGTCGGTGACCGCCGGCGGCGCGCTCATGAACACCACGGACGTCGAGAACTTCCCCGGGTTCCCGGACGGCATCCTGGGCCCGGACCTCATGGACAACCTGCAGAAGCAGGCCGAGCGGTTCGGCGCCGAGGTGCTGTGGGACGACGCCGTCGAGCTCGACCTGGCCGGCCCGGTCAAGACGATCGTCACCGGCGGCGGCGAGACGATCCGCGCCCGCGCGGTGATCCTGTCGACGGGCTCCGCGTACCGCGAGCTCGGGCTCGACGACGAGAAGCGGCTCTCCGGCCGCGGCGTGTCCTGGTGCGCCACCTGCGACGGGTTCTTCTTCCGCGACCAGGACATCATCGTGGTCGGCGGCGGCGACTCCGCGGTCGAGGAGGCCACCTTCCTCACCCGGTTCGGCAAGTCCGTGACGATCGTGCACCGCCGCGACGAGCTGCGGGCCTCGAAGATCATGGCCGACCGTGCCAAGAACGACCCGAAGATCCGGTTCGCGTGGAACTCCGAGGTCGTCGGCATCCACGGCGACGAGAAGGTCACCGGCGTGACGCTGCGCGACACCGTCACGGGCGAGACCCGGGAGCACGGCGCGACGGGCGTGTTCGTCGCGATCGGCCACGTGCCGCGCACCGAGCTGCTCGCGGGCCAGGTCGACCTGGACGAGAACGGCTACATCGTCGTCGAGGGCCGGTCCACCCGGACCAACCTCCCCGGCGTGTTCGCCGCGGGCGACGCGGTGGACCACACCTACCGCCAGGCGATCACGGCCGCCGGCTCCGGCTGCTCGGCCGCGCTCGACGCCCAGCACTACCTGGCCGCGCTCGGCGACGTGGACCCGGCCTCGCCGGCCGAGATCCCCGCCGCGGTCGAGCGCGCCGACGTCGACGCCGCGGACGCGGTGGACGCGCAGGGCGCCGACACCGCCTCGGCCGCGGCCGCCGCCGGGCACTGACCCGGGCGTGGCCGCCGCCCTCGCGGTGACCGCGGGCACCTTCGAGCAGGAGGTGCTCCGGTCGGACCTCCCCGTCGTCGTCGACTTCTGGGCGGACTGGTGCGTGCCGTGCCGCATGGTGACCCCGGTGCTTGAGGAGCTCGCGGTCACCTACGCGGGACGGCTCCGGTTCGTGGCCGTCGACACGGAGGCGGAGCAGGACCTCGCGGCCCGGTACCGCGTCGTCTCGATCCCGACGCTGTACGTGTTCCACCAGGGCGAGCTCGTCCGGACCCTCGTCGGGGCGCGCGAGAAGCGCGCCTACGCCGCGGAGCTCGACGCCGCGCTGGCGGAGATCGCCACCTGGTGACGGCGGCCCGAGCCGCCCGCCGACCCGCGCACCCTCCCCGTCCGTCCCGACGGGGAGGGTTCGTGCACGTGCGGCGCGCCCGCGGTGGACGGGCCCCCGGGTGCCGGGAGTGGCGTGGCACACTCGGGAGATGACCGCTCTCGAGCGGCCCGACGGCATGGCGTCGGGCCCCCACCCGACCCCGGCCGCCGGCACGCGGCTCGACCGCTGGCTCGGCTCCTACGCCGAGCGCACGCACGGCATGCGCGCCTCGGAGATCCGCGCGCTGTTCGCCGTCGCGAACCGTCCCGAGGTGGTGTCGCTCGCGGGCGGCATGCCGTACCTCGAGGGCCTGCCTCTCGACGTCATCGGCGACCTCGCCCAGCGGGTCGTCGCCACCCGCGGCACCACCGCCCTGCAGTACGGCTCCGGCCAGGGCGACGAGACCCTGCGCGAGCAGATCCTCGAGGTGATGCGGCTCGAGGGCATCGAGGCGCACCCCGACGACGTGGTCGTCACGACCGGCTCGCAGCAGGCGCTCGACCTCGTGACCCGGCTGTTCGTCGACCCGGGCGACGTGGTCGTCGCGGAGGCCCCGTCCTACGTCGGCGCGCTCGGCGTGTTCCGCGCGTACCAGGCCGACGTGGTGCACGTGCCGCTCGACGCGGAGGGGCTGATCCCCGAGGCGCTCGAGACCACGCTCGCCGACCTCGCGCGCGAGGGCCGCCGGGTCAAGTTCCTGTACACCGTGCCGAACTTCCACAACCCCGCCGGCGTCACGCTCTCCGCCGAGCGGCGACCGCGGATCCTCGAGATCGCCGCGCGCTACGGCGTGCTCGTGCTCGAGGACAACCCCTACGGCCTGCTCGGCTTCGACCGCGAGCCGCTGCCGGCCATGCGGTCGACGAGCGACGAGGGCGTCATCTACCTCGGCTCGTTCTCCAAGACCTTCGCGCCCGGCTACCGGGTCGGCTGGGCCGTCGCGCCGCACGCCGTCCGGGAGAAGCTGGTGCTCGCCTCCGAGTCGGCGATCCTGTCGCCCTCGAACGCCTCCCAGCTGGCGATCAGCGCCTACCTCGCGACGTGCGACTGGAAGGGCCAGGTCAAGGCCTTCCGCGAGCTGTACCGCGAGCGGCGGGACGCCATGATCGGCGCGCTGGCCGAGCACCTGCCCGACGCGACGTGGACGGTCCCGGACGGCGGCTTCTACACCTGGGTCCGGCTGCCCGAGGGCCTGGACGCGAAGGCCATGCTGCCCCGCGCCGTCACCGCCCGGGTCGCGTACGTGCCCGGGACGGCGTTCTACTTCGACGGGCAGGGCACCGACCACATGCGGCTGTCCTTCTGCTTCCCGACGCCGGAGCGCATCCGGGAGGGCGTCCGCCGGCTGGCGGGCGTCGTCTCGGCCGAGAGCGAGCTCGTGTCGCTGTTCGGCACCGGCGGCGGCGCGTCGCGCGGCGACGTGCAGTCGCCCGGCCCCGACCTGGCCTGACGCGGACGCGGCCGGGCGGCGCACGCCCCCGGCCGCGTGACGCGACCCGGTACGGTCGGGGCGGCGCCCGCTGCCCGCGCACCGGCACCACCCGCTCGTCGACGACCGGCCGCCCGCGGCCGCACCAGGAGGACCCGAACCGTGCCGCACGACCCCGTCCCCGCCAGCCCGCGCGTCGTCGTCCTGGCCGGCGGCCTGTCGCACGAGCGGGACGTCTCCCTCCGCTCGGGCCGGCGCGTGGCGGAGGCGCTGCGCTCGGCCGGGGTCGACGTCTCCGTGCACGACGTGGACGCCGACCTCGTGCCCGCCCTCGTCGAGACCCGGCCCGACCTCGTGTGGCCCCTGCTGCACGGTGCGAGCGGCGAGGACGGCTCCGTGCGCGACGTCCTGGAGCTCCTCGACGTGCCCAGCCTCGGCACCGGGCCGCGCGCGAGCCGCGTCGCCTGGAGCAAGCCGATCGCCAAGACGACCGTCACCCGGGCCGGCCTCGCGACCCCCGAGTTCGTCACGCTGCCGCAGAGCCTGTTCCGGGAGCTCGGCGCCGGGCGGGTCATGGACGCGGTCGTCGCCAAGCTGGGCCTGCCGCTCGTCGTGAAGCCGTCCCGGGGCGGCTCCGCGCTCGGCGTGACGCTGGTGCGCACCGCCGAGGAGCTGCCGGGCGCGATGGTCGCCTGCTTCGCGTACGGCGACACGGCGCTGATCGAGCGCGCCGTCGAGGGCGTGGAGGTCGCCGTCGGCGTCGTCGACCTCGACGGCTCACCCGTCGCGCTCCCGGCCGTCGAGGTGGTCACCGACGGCCCCTACGACTACGACGCGCGGTACAACCCCGGCCGCACCGAGTACTTCGCCCCCGCCCGGCTGCCCGACGACCTCGCGGCGCGCGCCGCCGAGACCGCGGTGGCCGCGCACCAGGTGCTGGGCCTGCGGCACCTGTCCCGGACGGACCTCATCATCGACGCGGACGGGCAGCCCTGGTTCCTCGAGGTGAACGTGGCGCCCGGCATGACGGAGACGTCCCTGTTCCCGCAGGGGGCCGAGGCCGGGGGTCACCACCTCCCGACGCTGTACCGGCGCCTGGTCGAGGCGGGCCTCTCCGGCCGCTGACGCCGCCTCGGACGCACGCGACGAGGCGCCGGCACCCTGACCGGGGTGCCGGCGCCTCGTGGCGTCGGGCGCTGAGCGGGCACGCGCGGCTCGGCGCGCGTGCCACCTCAAGAACGCAGGATGCCTGGGTCCTCGGGGGCGAGGCTCGCCAGGATGCGGTTGAGGTCCTGCACCGATGCGAACTCCACCGTGAGCTTGCCGCGCTGCTTGCCGAGGTCGACCTTGACGCGGGTCTCGAACCGGTCGGAGAGCCGGCTCGCGAGGTCGTCGAGCGCCTCGTTCCGCACGCCCGCGCGGGGTCGGCGCTGCTTCGGGGTGCCGTCCTCCGCGCCGAGCGCGACGATCTCCTCGACCGCGCGCACCGACAGGCCCTCCGCCACGATGCGCTGGGCCAGCCGCTCGATCGCCGCGCCGTCGCTCAGGCCCAGCAGGGCGCGGGCGTGGCCGGCGGACAGCACGCCCGCGGCGACCCGGCGCTGCACGAGCGGCGGCAGCCGGAGCAGGCGGAGCGTGTTCGAGATCTGCGGGCGGGACCGGTGGATCCGCTGGGCCAGCTCGTCGTGCGTGCAGCCGAAGTCGTCCAGCAGCTGCTGGTACGCCGCCGCCTCCTCGAGCGGGTTGAGCTGCGAGCGGTGCAGGTTCTCCAGCAGCGCGTCGCGCAGCAGGTCGCCGTCCTCGGTCTGCCGGACGATCGCCGGGATCGTCTCCAGGCCCGCCGCCTGGGTCGCGCGCCAGCGCCGCTCCCCCATGATCAGCTCGTAGCCGTCGTCCACCGGGCGCACCACCACCGGCTGCAGCACGCCGATCTCGCGGATCGAGCCCACGAGCTCGTCCAGCGCGTCCTCGTCGAACACGGAGCGAGGCTGGCGGCGGTTGGGCCGGATCGACGTCACCGGGAGGTCCGCGAACGCGGCCCCGGGCACGGGGACGAGGTCGTCGACCTCGGCCGTGGGGGGCATCGGCGGGACCTCGGCCTCCGCGGCCGGGTCCGCTGCCGGCTCGGCGGCCGCCTGGGTCCGGGCGCGGGACGGCTGGCGCACCGTGAGCGAGGGGACGCCCTTGCGCCCGTTCGACCGCGGCGCCGGGGTGGCCGGGGCGGGCGCCGAGGGCTCGGCGGCGGGGGGTGCGTCGGCCGTTGCGCGGCCGTTTCCGCTGGTCAGGGCCTCGGGACGGGATTCACGGGCGTCCCGGTCGCCCGGCGCCGTCCGGTCCGGGAAGAAGACGTCGACGGGCCGGTCCCCCTCGCGGGGCTCCGCCCCGGTGGGGATGAGCGCGCCCAGGCCGCGCCCGAGCCCTCGCCGCTTCTCGCTCACGCGTCCTCCTTCTTCCGGTCGGCCGTGGTGCCGCGCTCGGCGAGCTCGCGCGCCGCCTCCAGGTAGGCCAGCGCACCGCTCGAGCCGGGATCGTACGTCAGGACCGTCTGCCCGTAGGAGGGCGCCTCCGACACGCGCACCGACCGGGGCACTGTCGTCCGGAGGGTCTTGTCGGGGAAGTGCTCCCGGACCTCCTGCGCGACCTGCTGGGCCAGATTGGTCCGGCCGTCGTACATGGTGAGCAGGATCGTCGACACGTGCAGGCCGCGGTTGAGGTGCGCCTGGATCAGCTCGATCGACTTGAGCAGCTGGCTCAGGCCCTCCAGCGCGTAGTACTCGCACTGGATCGGGATGAGC
>NZ_DASQCJ010000154.1:0-19417 GCF_035634735.1 Cellulomonas sp. | reverse complement strand
GCGCCGGCGGGCACGCCGCGCACGTCCACGCGCAGCCGGCCGTCGGCGGCCACGGCGGCCTCGGCGGGGACGGGCGCCCCGTCGACGCTCGCCCGCACGGCCCCGGCCGCGGCCTCCGTCGCCCCCGCCGTCACCAGCGTCAGCGTCCAGTCCCGCGTCGCCGGCACGCAGCTCGCCGCGCCCTCGACCGGCCCGACCGTCAGCGTCCCCGTGTCGTCCGCCCACGCGAGCGCGGTCCGGGCGATCCCCGCCGGGTCGGTGCCGTCGCCGGCGCCGTCGTCCTCGACCAGCGTGAACGCGCCGTCCGCGCCCGGGACCACCAGCAGCTCCAGGTGCCCCGGGTTCACCGGGTCGTTGCCCGGCACCTCGGCGCCGTCGAGCGGGACGACCCCGCCCGGGCGCGCCAGCACGGGGATCGAGTCGAGCGTCCGGTGCAGGTCGAGCAGCCGGTCGCCGTCGTAGACCGCGCCCGTCAGCACGTCGACCCAGGTGCCCGGGGGCAGCCAGGCCCGCACGACGGACGCCCGGGTGACCGGGTCGGCCGGCGCGGTCGCCGGCGCCACCAGCAGCTCGGAGCCGAACAGGAACTGCTGCGGGGCGTCGTACGCCTCCTCGCGGCCGGGCCACACGTGGTACAGCGGCCGGACCAGCGGCTCCGACTCCGCGGCGGCCCGGTGGTTCATCGTGTGCAGGTACGGCACGAGCCGGTGCCGCAGCCGGAGGAACGCCGTCTGCACCTGGCGGGCGTGCGGCCCGAACGACCACGGCTCCTTGCTGGTGAACGGGTTGTCCGACGAGTGCAGCCGCAGGATCGGCGAGAACGTGCCGAGCTGCACCCAGCGGGTGGCCAGCTCCTCGTCGCGGACGCCGAAGTAGTGCCCGCCGATGTCGTGCGACCACCAGCCGTAGCCGATGTTCGCCGCCGTCGCCGTGAACTCCGGCTGGAACGCGAGCGAGTCCCAGGTGATGACGGTGTCGCCCGAGAACCCGACGGGGTACCGGTGGCTGCCCGGGCCGGCGTACCGGGAGAACGTCAGGCCCCGGCGGTCGTCCCGGGCGCTGTCGAGGTAGTGGAAGTGGTTGAGCATCCACAGCGGGTCGATCCCCGCGACGCGCGAGTGCGCGCCCTGCTGCCAGTCGACCCACCAGAAGTCGACGCCGTCCCGCTCCAGCCCGCGGTGCAGCACCGAGAAGTACGCCGCGAGGAACTCCCGGTCCGTCACGTCGAACGCGATCGGGTCGCCGTCCGGCTCCCGGCCGAGCGCGGCGCACATCGCGGCGTACGCGTCCTCGTGCGCGCGGACGCCGTCGGCCGGGTGCACGTTCAGCGTGACCCGCAGGCCGCGGTCGTGCAGCCAGGCCAGCAGCGCGGGCGGGTCGGGGAACAGGTCGCGGTTCCACGTGTACCCGGTCCAGCCCGAGCCGAGCGCCGGGTCGACCTCCGTGACGTGCCAGTCCATGTCGAGCACCGACACCGACAGCGGGATGCGCTCGGCGGCGAACCGCTCGACGACCTCGCGGTAGCCCTCGGCGGTGTACCGGTGGAACCGGCTCCACCACGTGCCGAGCGCCCACCGCGGCAGCACGGGCACCGGCCCGGACACCGCGTGGAAGGCGCGCAGCGCCTCGGCGTGGTCGTGCGCGTAGCCGAACACGTAGAGGTCCTGCCGGGAGCCGTCGCGCGGGGCGACCCAGCCGTCCGGCTCGAACACCATCGACCGCGAGTCGTCGAGCACCGCGTAGCCCTGCCGGGAGACGACGCCGCCCTCCAGCGGCACCCGGCCGTCGGCCTCGTCGAGCGTGCGCGCGGTGCCGCCGAGCCCCTCGGCGGGCTGGCCGTACCGCCACGTCGAGTGGTAGGCGCTGACGCCGCCGCTCACCTCCACCGACAGCCCCGCGGTGCTGAACGGGCCCCGGTCGTAGACCAGGCGCAGCCGGGACGTGACGACCTCGACGACGTGCCCGCGGTCGACCACCCGGAACTCGGGGACGGGCAGCGCGCGGTGCCGGGCGAACGTGCTCGGGCGGTCCTCGAACCGGCCGTCCTCGGCGTACTCCAGCCGCATGAGGCCGTCGGCGAGGACGGTGACGCGCCACCGGTCGCCCCGGACGACCGCGCGCGGGTCCGCGGCGCCGTCCGGGGTGGGGCCGGTGGCGAGGGTCAGGGCGTCTTCGGTGCCGCTCATGCCGTCCTGTTTAACGCTAAAGTGGCGCGCACGTCAACGCCGATCGGAGGGCCCGTGGAGCAGGTCACGCTCAAGGACGTCGCGCGCGCCGTCGGCGTCAGCGTGATGACCGTGTCCAACGTGGTCAACGGGCGGCTGGACCGGGTCTCCCCCGCGACCGCCGCGCGCGTCGAGCGCGCCGTCGCCGACCTCGGCTACGTGCCCAGCGCCGCGGCGCGCACGCTCGTCGCGCGGCGCAGCGGGCTGGTCGGCCTGCTGCTGCCGGGGCGGCCCGACGGCGTGAGCCTGCTCGGCAGCCCGCACGACGTCGCGGTCACCGGGGCGCTCGAGGCGGCGCTGCGCGGCCGGGACCACCACCTCATGCTGCGCGGGGTCGGCGACGCCCGGGACGTGCGGGACTCCGTGCGCCGGTGGGGGCTCGACGGGGTGGTCCTCATGGGCTTCACCGACGCCGCGCTCGCCGGGCTGGACCTGCCGCCGACGCTCGCGGCCGTGCTGGTGGACGCCGACGGCGGGGCCGTGGGCGCGGGCGGCCGGGCGCGGCACGCGCGCGTGCGGTCCGACGACCGGGCCGGCGGGCGGCTGGCGGGCGCGCACCTGACCGGGCTGGGGCACGCGGGGCTGGTGCTGGCCGGGCCGGTCGACGGGGCGAGCCGGGTCGTCGCCGAGCGGCTCGCCGGGTTCCGGGCCGCCGCGGCGGACGCCGGGCTGCCCGCGGGCGCGGTGCGGACGGCGCACGCGCGGACGACCTACGACGAGGGCGTCGCGCTCGGCGGGCGCCTGGCGGCCGACGTACGCGCCGGGGACGTGACCGCGGTGTTCGCGACGGCGGACGTGCTGGCGGCGGGCATCGTCCGCGGGCTCACCGACGCCGGGCTCCGGGTGCCGGCCGACGTGTCGGTGCTCGGCTACGACGACGCGGACCTCGCCCGGCAGGTCACGCCCCGGCTGTCGACGGTCGCGCAGGACACGGCGGGCAAGGGCCGGCTGGCCGCCGAGCTGCTGCTCGGGCTGGTCGCCGGCGACGACGCGGCCCCGCGGTCCGCGTCGGTGCCGGTCGCGCTGGTGGCGCGGGAGTCGACGGGGCCGGCGCCGGGCTGACGACGCCGAGCGCGGTCGATCGCGCCGAGCGCGGCCGTCCGAGCGACCGCGCTCGGCGGGAGCCACCGCGCTCGGCGCGCGGCGGTCGACGCGGGGCGGTCAGCGCCAGAGGACCGCGACCGCCACGTTGACCACGGTCAGGCCCAGCGTCGCGCCGACCAGGCCGCGGGTGACCCGCTCGGGCTTGCGGGTGCCGTACCAGACCAGCCCGGTCACGACGAGCGCGACCAGGAGCTTCACGCCGATCTTGGCGTTGTCCGGCGGCTCGAGCCCGCCCACCTCGGCGGACCGCAGCCCGACCATGACGATCCCCGTGACCAGCGCCGTCAGCGCGCCGTGCAGCGCGCCCTTCGGGAACGCCGGCTGCCGGAGCGTGACCAGGCACCCGCCCAGCACAATCGCCCAGCCGACCAGGTGGAGCACGACCAGCAGGCCGTAGACGACGTCCATCGGAACTTCCCTCGCTCGGTGCCCGGTGCGTGCAAGGATCCCCTGCGCGGCCTCGCCGGCCGCGCACCGCTGTGCCCGACGACCCCGAACCTTGAGGATGTCATGACCACCCCCGAGCACCCGAACCCCGGCGAGTCGTCCCCCGGCACGTCGCAGCCGACGCCCGGCGGGTACCCCGCGCCCGCCGCGCCCGCGCCCGGCGCCGCGTATCCCGCGCCCGGCGGGTACCCGCAGCCGGGCACCCCGGGCGCCGGCTACCCCGACCCCGCCGCGCTCCCCGGCCCGTACCCCGTGGCGCCGCAGCCGGCGCCCTCCCCGACGCTCGCGATCGTCGGCCTGGTCACGGCCCTGATCCCGTGCACGGCCCTGATCGGCCTCGTCATCAGCATCGTCGTCCTGGTGCGAGGCCGCCGCGGCGGCGTCCCGGGCCGCGGCCTCGCCGTCGCCGGCGTGATCGTCGGCGCGCTGTGGCTGGTGGCCGGGGTCGTCGCGCTGGCGCTGGGCGCGTTCGGCGTCGCCTCGCTGGTCGAGACCTGCGCGGACCTCGGGAACGGCGTGCACTACGTCGACGGCGTCCGCTACGAGTGCAACATCGGCTGACGCCCCGCCGCCCTGACGCCCCGCCGCCTCGCGCGGACGCGGCGGCGCGCCCGGCTCAGAGCAGCCGGCGCGCCGCCGCCCACCGGGTCAGCTCGTGCCGCGAGGACAGCTGCAGCTTGCGCAGCACCGCGGACACGTGCGTCTCGACGGTCTTGATCGAGATGAACAGCTCCCCCGCGACCTCGCGGTAGGAGTACCCGCGCGCGATCAGCCGCATGACCTCGCGCTCCCGCGCCGACAGCCGGTCGAGCTCGTCGTCGCCGGTCGCCACGTCGCCCGCGGCCGCGCCGAACGCGTCCAGCACGAACCCCGCGAGCCGCGGCGAGAACACCGCGTCGCCGCCGGCCACCCGGAGGACCGCGTCGCACAGGTCCGGGCCGGAGATGGCCTTGGTGACGTAGCCGCGCGCGCCGGCGCGGATCACCGCGACCACGTCCTCGGCGGCATCGGACACCGACAGCGCGAGGAACCGGGTCCCGCCCAGCAGGTCGGTGCAGGCGCGGATCACCTCGGCCCCGCCGCCGCCGTCGCCCCCGGGCAGGTGCACGTCGAGCAGCACCACCGGCGGCTGCGTGGCGCGGACGACCTGGATCGCCTCGTCGACCGTGGCGGCCTCGCCGACGACGTGCACCCGGTCGTCGAGGGACGCCTTGACGCCCGCACGGAACATCAGGTGGTCGTCGACCAGCACCACGTCGACCGGAGCGTCGTTCATCCCTGCATCGTCCTCTCGTCCTCCGCCGCGGCGCGCTCGCGCACCAGGGGCATCCGCAGCCGCACCTCGGTGCCGCCGCCGTCCTTGCACACCACCGACGCCGTCCCGCCCCGGCGGCGCACCCGCCCCAGGATGGACTCCCGCACGCCGAACCGGTCGTCCGGCACGGCGTCGGGGTCGAAGCCGTCCCCGCGGTCGCGCACGAACACCTCGACCTCGTCCGGGCCGGCCTCCAGGTAGAGCGACACCGGCGGGCGCCCGTGCCGCACCGCGTTCAGCAGCGCCTCGCGGGTCGCCTGCAGCAGCGCGTCGGTGCTCGCGTCGGGCTCGGTGTCCCCGACGACGACGGTCTCGATCGTGACCGCCTCGCCGTCCGGTCCGGTGCGGGTGTCCTCGATCTCCGCGACGATCGCCGCCAGCACCGCCGCCACCGAGGTGCCGGGCGCCGGGCGGTCGTCGTACAGCCACGCGCGCAGCTCGCGCTCCTGGGCGCGCGCCATCCGGGCGACCTCCGTCGGGTCGTCGGCGCGCGCGCGGATCAGGGCCAGGGTCTGCAGCACGGAGTCGTGCAGGTGGGCCGCGATGTCGGCGCGCTCGGACTCGCGGGCGCGGGCGGCCCGCTCGTCGCCGAGCTCGCGGACCAGCCGGAGCCACCAGGGCGCCAGCACCAGCGCGACGCCGCCGAGCACCGCGACCGCGGCGACCGTCGACTGCACCAGGGTGCCCGGGGTCGCCTCCTGGCCGACCAGCAGCAGCACGCCGACGCCCGCGATCACCAGGCCGCCGACCAGCCGCAGCACGCTCACCGGGCCGCGGCTGCCGCCCCGGCGCTCGCGCTGCACCGCGTCGAGCTGGCTCCACGCGAGCGCGGCCCCCGCGACCAGCAGCAGCACCGGCACCACCCAGTTGCCGACGACGTCCGTGCCCGCGCGGGCGAGCAGCATCGCCGCCGCGCCCGCCAGCAGCGCCACCCCGACGGCGATCTCCGTCCACGGCAGCCGGCGCAGCCGCTGCACGGTGTCGTGCTCGAGCGGGCGGTGCAGCCGGGACAGCTCGGCCGGCCGGCCCGCTCCCGCGGCGACGGCGGGGTCGCCCACCGGGATCGTCACCCACCAGAAGACGTACAGGGCCACGCCGACGCCGCCCACGGGGGTGAGCAGCGCGAACAGCACGCGCACCAGGCGCGCGGACACGCCGAGGTGCAGCGCGAGGCCGGCCGCGACGCCGCCGACGACGCGGCCGCGCTCCGGGCGCCGCAGCGGCAGGCGGGACGGGGACTCCATGCCCTGATCGTCACACGTCCCGGACCCCGCGGGCGCCCCTCGGGGCCCAGGATCAGGGACCCCCGGGGCACATTCAGGGGCGGGTCAGGGGGGTACCCGATGCCGCCGGCGGTCCTCGCCGCGTCAGGATCGAGCCATGACGAACGACAGCGCCGACCGCGGGTCGGGCACCGTGCCGCCGAGCGGCCCCGGCGCCCCCGGCCCCGTGCCTCCTCCCGCACCCCCGTCCGACGGCCACGGCACCGCCGGCTTCTTCCAGGCCATCCGCCGGGCCGGCATCTACCGCTCCCAGGACCGCTGGGTCGGCGGCGTCTCGGGCGGGCTCGCCGCCCGGTTCGGCATCGACCCGCTGCTCGCCCGCGGCCTCGTCGGGGTGACCCTGCTCATGGGCTTCGGGTTCGTGCTCTACGGCCTGGCCTGGGCGCTGCTGCCCGAGCAGTCCGACGGCCGGATCCACCTCGAGGAGACCATCCGCGGGAACTTCGACGTCGCCCTGCTCGGCGCGATCGCCCTGGTCGTCGTCGGGTTCAGTGCCGGCGACTGGTGGTTCAGCTGGGGCCCGTTCCGGTCCGGCTGGTTCAGCGGCTTCGCGTGGTTCGCGGCGGTGGTCGCCGGGATCGTCATCCTCGTCAGCGCGCTGCGGCGCGGCCGGGACGGCCGGCCGCCGACCGCCTCGTGGCAGCCCCCGTACCCGGAAGGACAGCGTCCGATGACCAGCCCCAGCAGCCCGTCGGCACCGCCGGCGGACGCCGCCCCGCGGCCCGCCGCCCCCTACGCCGGCGCCCCCGTGCCCGCGGCCGCTGGCCCCGCCGGCGCGAGCGCCTCCGCCCCGGCGCCGGGCGGCGCCCCGTACGGCGCCGGTTCCGCCGGGTCGCCCTACGGCGCCGCCGGGTCGCCCTCCGGCGCGCAGCCGTACGGCTCGGCCCCCGCGGGCTCCGGCGCCCGGCGCCACCAGGGTCCGCCCAACCCGCCGGCTCCCCCGAGCCGCGGCTGGACCCCGCCGCCCCCGGCCCCGCCGACGCCCCCGCGCCCGCCTCGCCCGCCGCGCCGCGGCCCCGGCGCCGCCGTCACCGGCGTCGTGGTCGCCCTCATCCTGCTCGGCCTGGCCGGCCTGCTCGCCGCCGAGCGCGCGGGGGTCTACGACGGCCCGATCGCGGCCGTGCTCGTCGGCGGCGGCCTGGCGCTCGTCGGCCTGGCGATCATCGTCAGCGGCCTCCGCGGTCGCACCGCCGGCGGACTCACCGCCCTCGCGATCGTCGGCATGGTCGTCGCGGGTCCCGCCGCGCTCGCCGACGACGCCCGCTGGGGCGACTGGGACCGCTGGGACAACGGCAACGGCCCCGTGCAGAGCATCGACACCGTCGTGACCTCCCGGGCCGTGGCCGAGCGGGGCTACTCGTTCGGCGTCGGCGACGCCCGGGTCGACCTCACGGGCGTCCCGCTGACCGACGAGACCCTGGTCGTCCCGATCAGCGGCGGCCTGGGCGACGTGACCGTCGTCGTGCCGGAGGGCGCCGCGGTCGTCGCGGACGTCAGCTCCGGCGCCGGCAACGTCACGTGGAAGGTCGACGGCAAGAACGACCGCAGCGACGGCGTGGGCCACGACCGCACCTTCACCAGCGAGGCCGTGACGGACCGCGCGGACGCCGAGATCGAGCTCGACATCGAGGTCGGCGTCGGCAGCATCACCATCGAGGAGGACTGATGACCAGCACCGGCCCCGAGGCCCCCCGCCCCGACGGCGCGGACGAGCCCGTCACCGAGCGCATCGAGCGCGCGGACGCCGCCACCGCCCCGATCTCCAGCGCTCGCCGGGACGACGCGACCGAGCAGCTCGACCGGGTCGACGCCGCGGCGGACGCCGAGGCAGCGGACGACGCGACCCAGCAGCCGGACGCGGTGGACGACACGGCGATGATCCAGACGGGCGACGCCACCGAGCGGATCGACACCGTCGGCGACACCGCGGTGATCGAGACCAGCGGCGCGACCGAGCGGATCGACGCCGCGGACGACACGGCGGTCATCGAGACCAGCGGCGCCACCCGGCGGATCGACGCCGCGGACGACACCGCGGTGATCGAGACGGGCGGCGCCACCCGGCGGATCGACGCCGTGGGCGACACCGCGGTCATCGAGACCGTCGGCGGGACCGGGACGGCCGCCGCCGGCGACGCCCCGGCGACCGCCGCCGTGACCGCCGCGCCCCCGGTGCGGGAGTCGTCCTGGTCGGCGACGCCGTCCGACCCGACGACCGGCCCGTCCCCGTACGGCTCGCCGGCCCCGGGCACCCCGGCGTACGGCCGGCCCGCGTCCGGCTCGCCCTCGTACGGGTCGGCCGCCGCCGGCTCGCCCGGGTACGGCTCGCCCGCGTACGGATCCCCGGCGTACGGCACCCCGGCGCCGACCCCGGCCGCCCCGGTCCCCGCACCGGAGCCCGAGGACCGCGGCCCGCGGGCGGGCACCGTGGTCTGGGGCCTGATCGTCGCGGCCGTCGGCATCCTCGTGCTCGCCGTCGCGGCGGGCGTCCGGATCGACCTCCAGCTCGCGCTCATCGTGCTGCTGGGCGCGGCGGGCGTCGCCCTGCTGGTCGGCTCGGTCCTGACGGCCGGCCGCCGCAAGCGCCGCGAGCAGCGCGCCGCGCGCTGACCCCCGCCCGCGCCCGCGACCGCCCATCAAACGCGTCGAGTGCCTATCAGTCCGATAGGCACTCGACGCGTTTGGTGTGCACTCGACGACGCACCGGTCCCGACAGGGCTCGCCGCGGGCTCGGGGAGGTCGACGGCTCAGCCGCACGCGGGCTGTGGACGACGGCCGCGGCGCGCCCGTCGTCCGGCAGGGTGGACGCATGGAGAGCACGGGCGCCGGACTCCGGGCGCCGGCGGCCGGGGCGCCGGTGACCGCGGACGACGCGTGGGCCAGCGGCCTCGCCGGCGAGGACCTGCGCCGCGCCGCTCGCGCCGGCTCCTGGGTTCGGGTCCGGCACGGCGCGTACGTGGCCGCCTCGTCCTGGGCGTCCGCAGACGGCGCCGAGCAGCACCGGCTCCGGGTGCACGCAGCAGCCCGTCGGATGTCGGCTCCCGTGTTCAGCCACGAGTCCGCCGCGGCGGTGTGGCGGCTCCCGCTGCTCGGGGGATGGCCCTCGGACCTGCACCTGGTCCGTCCCGCGACCCGGGGCGCCCCCTCGACGCGCGGAGTGGTGCGGCACCGGGTCGCCACGCTCCCGGACACCCGGGTGGTGGAGGGCGTCACCGTCACGACGGTCGCCCAGACCGTCGTAGACCTCGCAAGGACCGGATCCTTCGCCCGCGGGCTCGTCCTGGCCGACGACGCCCTCCGTCGGCACTCGGTCGACCGCGACGACCTCGCCGGGCTGGTCACGGCTGCGGGCCGAGGACGGGGCGTCCGCGCGGCGCGCCGGGTCGTGGCGGAGGCGAACCCGGCGGCTGAGTCGCCCGGGGAGTCACTGAGCCGCGCCCGGATGATCGAGCTCGGTCTCCCCCGGCCGGCGCTGCAGCGCGAGGTCCGCGACGGCCGCGGGCTCGTCGGCCGGGTCGACTTCCTCTGGGAAGGGCTCGGCGTCGTCGGCGAGTTCGACGGCCGCCTCAAGTACCGGGCGGGTGCGGTCGACGACCGCACGGCCCCTGAGGACCGGGTCTGGGCCGAGAAGCGCCGCGAGGACCGGATCCGCGCCACCGGACTCCGCGTCGTGCGATGGACGTGGGGCGACGCGCTCGACGCGCAACGCCTCGCTCGCGTCCTGGCGTCCGCCGGCATCCGCCCCGACGCCTGACGGGTCGACGCCGCGCCGGCCCAGCACCGCCCAAGACCCGCCTCGAGCGCCTACCAGGCACGTCGACTGCCTATCCGCGGGATAGGCAGTCGACGTGTCGGATAGGCACTCGCGGGCGGCGCCCGCCGGGCCGCGCGGGCTGCGCGCGCCGCGCGGGCCCCGCCCGACCGGCACGGCGGAGGGCCGGGACCCCCTCGGGGTCCCGGCCCTCCGCCGTGCGGTGCGCGGGGTGTCAGGCCCGCACGTGCTCGTCGACGCCCGGCGCGGTGCCGGCGGGGCGGGTGGCGTCCGTGGCCGCCACGGCCTTGCGGCCGGCGAGGCCGAACAGCGCCCAGCCGATCAGGATGAACATGACGCCGAGGCCCATGACCAGGGCGGCGACGCCGAACGCCACGACCGAGGTGAACAGCGAGGCCCGCAGGAAGGACGCGTTCATCGCCACGTCGCGCAGCGGGTCGTCCTGCTCGAGCTCGGCGTAGGTCTTCCCGCCGGTCGCCTCGAGGGCGTGGTGCTGGATGATGTCGGCCTGGGCGAACGCGGTCCACGGGCTCGTGACCGGCTGGCCGCCGAACGCGGCCGCGTCGTCCGAGACGGTGATGTTCTCCTCGGCGAGGTGGCTCGAGACGGAGCCCCAGGTGACGCCGCCGGCGATGATGAGGACGATGCCCGCGATCGCCGTGATGATGCCGATGACGCGAGCAGCCTTCGAGCCGCCCGTCGCTGCCACGGTTGCCATGGTCTTTCCTTCCGCTACCCCCGGTGCGGGCCGACCGTCGGTCGACCCGGTGGAACCTGTGCGCCCCACGTGGAAGAGCCTGTCTCCCCCGTCGGCCGCGCCGTGGGACCAAGGTCACGAGTCAGCGGCGATCCGGCCTTGTGAAGCGGCGCACAAAGGCCGGATTTCCGCTGGTCGGGCCTTAGGTCCCCCCTCAGACCCGTCGCCAGCCTAGGACATAGGTCCTGGTCGCGGGCCCACCCGCGCCGAGTGAGCCGGGACGCACGACGGCCCGGCACCCCCGCGGGGTACCGGGCCGTGGCGCGTCAGCTCACTCCCACTCGATGGTGCCCGGCGGCTTGCTCGTGACGTCGAGCACCACGCGGTTGACCTCCGGCACCTCGTTGGTGATGCGGGTGGAGATCGTCGCCAGCACGTCGTACGGCAGGCGGGTCCAGTCGGCGGTCATGGCGTCCTCGGAGGACACGGGGCGCAGCACGACGGGGTGGCCGTAGGTGCGGCCGTCGCCCTGCACGCCCACGGAGCGCACGTCCGCGAGCAGCACGACCGGGCACTGCCAGATGTCGCGGTCCAGCCCGGCGCGGGTCAGCTCCTCGCGGGCGATGACGTCCGCGGCGCGGAGCACGTCGAGCCGCTCGGCCGTGACCTCGCCGATGATCCGGATGCCCAGGCCGGGGCCCGGGAACGGCTGGCGCCAGACGATCGCCTCCGGCACGCCCAGCTCGAGGCCGACGGCGCGGACCTCGTCCTTGAACAGCGCGCGCAGCGGCTCGACCAGCTCGAACTGCAGGTCGTCCGGCAGGCCGCCCACGTTGTGGTGGCTCTTGATGTTGGCCGCGCCCTCGCCGCCGCCCGACTCGACGACGTCCGGGTACAGGGTGCCCTGGACGAGGAACTTGACCTCGTCGCCGTGCGCGCCGGCCTCCTCGACGACCTCGCGGGCCGCGTCCTCGAACACGCGGATGAACTCACGGCCGATGATCTTGCGCTTGGTCTCGGGGTCGGTGTGGCCCGCGAGCGCGGTGAGGAACCGCTCGCGCGCGTCGACGACCTTGAGGTTGACGCCGGTCGAGGCGACGAAGTCCTGCTCGACCTGCTCAGCCTCGCCGGTGCGCAGCAGGCCGTGGTCGACGAACACGCAGGTGAGCTTCTCGCCGACGGCCTTCTGCACGAGCGCGGCCGCGACGGAGGAGTCGACGCCGCCGGACAGGCCGCAGATGACGCGGGCGCTGCCGACCTGGGCGCGGATCCGCTCGACCTGGTCGGCGATGACGTTGCCCGGGTTCCAGTCGGGCGCGAGCCCGGCGCCCTCGTAGAGGAAGTGCTCGAGGGTGCGCTGGCCGAGCGGCGAGTGCTTGACCTCGGGGTGCCACTGCACGCCGAACAGCCGGCGGGCGCGGTCCTCGAACGCGGCGACCGGCGAGCCGGCCGAGGTCGCGAGCACCTCGAAGCCCTCGGGCGCGGCGTGCACCGCGTCGCCGTGGCTCATCCACACGGTCTGCTGCTCGGGGCTGTCGGCGAGGACGGTGCCGGTCGCGACGACCTCGACGGGGGTGCCGCCGTACTCGCGGTTGCCGGTCTGCGCGACGTCGCCGCCGAGGGCCTTGGCCATCGCCTGGAAGCCGTAGCAGATGCCGAGCACCGGGACGCCGGCCTCGAACAGGGCCGGGTCGACGAACGGGGCGCCCTCGGCGTACACCGAGGACGGGCCGCCGGACAGGATGATCGCCGACGGGTCCTTGGCCAGCATGTCCTGCACCGAGGCCGTGTGCGGCACGATCTCGGAGTAGACGCTCGCCTCGCGCACGCGGCGCGCGATCAGCTGCGCGTACTGCGCGCCGAAGTCGACGACGAGGACGGGGCGGGGCGAGTCGGTGGGCGGCGGCGCGGGCGTGTCGGGAGCGTCGGTCACCCCACCAGGGTAGTGCGCCCCGCCGACAGCCCGGGACGCCCCGGGCGACCCCGGCGACGCCCGGGCGACCCCGCGGGGTGCGGCCTCAGGAGCCCGAGCGCTCGCCGATCCGGCGCTGCCGGCTGATCTCCTTGCGGAGGCTCTCGTGGAAGTCCTCGGCGACGGCGAGCTGCTCGCGCAGCGCCCGGGACCGCTCCTCGGCGGCCAGCCGGTACATCCGCAGGCGCTCGAGCAGGGCCTCGTGCTCCTCGGCGGCGATGCCCGGCTCGTTGATCCGGTCGAGCACGCCGAGCAGGTCGCCCATCTCGTCGAGGGAGAAGTCGAGCGGCTTCATGCGCTTGATCAGCTCCAGCCGTGCGATGTCGGGCTCGGTGTAGAGGCGGAAGCCGCCGTGCGTGCGGGCCGAGGGCCGGACCAGGCCGACCTCCCCGTAGTACCGGATGGTCCGCAGCGACAGGCCGGTGCGCTCGGCGACCTCGCCGATCTGCATGTGGTGCAGGCTCACGGCCACCTCCTTCCGCACCGGGCGGCGACAGCATAGCCACGCGGGGTCGGCGCGACCTGGACCGACGCCCCCGCGCCCGCGCGGCCGGGCCCCGGCGGGCCGCGGGCCGCGGCCGCGCGACCCTCCTGTCACGTGAGCGTCGGGTCGCCGTGTGAAGATCCGGTGCCGGTCGTCCCCCGCATGGCGCAGCGCCCTTCTCAAACCTCGCAAAGCGGACATACCTTCCGTTACGTGAGGGATGACCACCCGGCCGCCGCGCCGACGACCGCGCCCGGCCCCGGCCTGCCCGGCACCGGGCTCGCGTCGCCCGTGCCCGCCTCCCCCGCGCCCGGCGCCCCGGCGCGGCCCGCGCGGCTGCCCGGCCTCGACGCGCTCCGCGGCCTCGCCGTCGGCCTGGTGCTGCTCAACCACGCGGCCCCCGACCGGTTCGGCGCCGCCGGCGTCCTCGGCGTGACGGTGTTCTTCGCGCTGTCGGGCTGGCTCATCACGGGCGTGCTCATGCGGGACCTCGACCGGGGCGGGCGGATCCGGTTCGGCCGGTTCTACGGCCACCGGCTGCTCCGGCTGTACCCGCCGCTGCTCCTCATGCTCGCCGGCTACGTCGTGGTCGAGGGCGTGTTCGACCTGCTCGGCCAGGCGGACCTCGTGCCGGAGACGCTCGTCGCCGCGCTCACCTACACGATCAACATCCCGGGCCTGCCGCACGGCAGCGAGTCGGTCTACCACTTCTGGACCCTGGCGGCGGAGGAGCAGTTCTACCTGGTCTGGCCCCTGGTGCTCGCCTGGGCCTGGCGCCGGGGCTGGCTCCGCGCGACGACCGGGGTGGCCGTGGCCGCCGCCCTCGCCGCCTGCATGGTGACGCTGCTCCTCGTGGTGCCGGACGTCGCCCGCGTCTACGCCCTGCCGACCTCGTGGGGCGCGGCGCTGCTCATCGGCTGCGCCGGCTACCTCGGGCGCACGGCGCTGGCCGCGCGGCTCCCGCAGACGGCGCGGGTGCGGCGGGCGCTGCAGGCCGGGATCGTCGCCGCCCTCCTCGGCGGCACGCTGCTCACCGGCCTGGCCGGGCACACCGCCTGGTACCTGCTGGGCGTCCCGGCCGTCGCCGTCGGCACCGTCGTCCTGATCAGCTACGTCGGGGGCTGGCGCGCGCTGCCGACCCGCTGGCTGCGGCCCGCCGTCGCCCTCGGCACCGTGTCGTACGCGGCGTACCTGTGGAACGGCGCGATCGTGCGCTGGCTCGGCCACCCCGACGACCTCGGCGGGACGGCGCTGGGCGTCGCGCTCACCCTGCTGGCGGCCACGGCGAGCTGGTGGCTGGTCGAGCGCCCGGTGGCCCGGTGGCGGGCGCGCCGCGCGACCGCCTGACCCCGACGGGCGGTCAGCCCAGGCGGGCCTGCGCGTCGGCGTGCACGCGGCGCTCGAGGATGAACGACATCACCGGCACGACGCCCGCGAGCGCCATCGTGACGAGCCGGCCGAGGGACCAGCGCATCGCCGACCACAGCTGCACGACGGTGAACAGGTACACGACGTAGATCCAGCCGTGCACGATCGCGATCCAGGTGCCCAGCACCGGCAGCGGCGCGCCCGTCGCCGGGTCGACCCCGTTCGCGTGGAACACGTACTTGAGCACCATCTCGAGGCACAGCACCAGCAGCATCGTGCCGGTGACGAACGCCATCACGCGGTAGCGCGTCAGCCGCCCGGCGGCGGCCGGGTGCGCGGGGGCCGGTCGCGCCGCGGGGGCGGCGGGGGCGGGCGTGGGCTGGCCGGTGGGCTCGGTCATCGCTGCGGGGTCCTCTCGGGCGGGGGCGGGACGCTCCGACGATTCTCGCGCACCCGGCGAGCACCGTGACCGCGCGGCGGCGTCCGGCAGGGAAAACGCCTGTCGCTGTGTCGGGGGTCACCCGTAGCGTTGACCGACGTGCGACCCCTCCCCCTGCCCGACCCCGGCCGACCGCCGCTGACCGGCCCCTGGCGCCTCATGCTCTGGCAGGGCCGCCGGCAGCTCGGCGTGCTCGCGGGCGCCACCGCCGTCGCGGTCGTCGGCAACGTGGCCGCCGCGCTGCTCCCGTGGCAGCTCGGCCGCGTCGTCGACGACGGCCTGGACGACGGCCTGAGCACCGCCCTGTGGCTCGGCTGCCTCGGCGTCTTCGCGCTCGGCATGGTGCAGGTCGGGACGAACGTGTGGGGCCACCGGCTCGACGTCGAGAACTGGCTGCGCGCCGCGTTCGCGTCCTCGCAGCAGGTCGGCCACCACGTCACCCGGACCGGCGACGCCGTCACCGACGAGCTGCCGACCGGCGAGGTCGTCGCGACCGTCGCCTCCGACGCGCTCCGGATGGGCGAGGTCTACGCGATCCTGCCCCGGCTCGTCGGCGGCATCGCGGCGTACCTGGTGCTCGGCGCGGTGCTGCTCAGCACCTCGGTGCCGCTCGGCCTGCTCGTGCTGCTGGGGCTGCCGGTCGTCGTCGCGGCGCTGTCCCTGCTGGTGCGGCCGCTGCAGCGGCGGCAGTCGGAGCAGCGCGAGGCGACCGGCCGGCTGACCACGCTGGGCGCGGACACCGTGTCCGGCCTGCGCATCCTGCGCGGCATCGGCGGCGAGGACGTGTTCTCCGGCCGGTACCGGGCCCAGTCGCAGCAGGTGCGCGCCGCGGGCGTGCGGGTCTCGCAGACCCAGTCGCTGCTCGACGCGCTGCAGACCCTGCTGCCCGGCCTGTTCCTCGCGGTGGTCGTGTGGGCCGGCGCGCGGCTCGCGATCAGCGGGGAGATCACGCCGGGCCAGCTCGTGGCGTTCTACGGCTTCGCCGCGTTCCTCACCCAGCCGCTGTGGACCGCGAGCGAGGCGATCCGCGTGGTCACCCGCGCGGTGGTCGGCGCCCGCAAGATCATCCGCGTGCTGTCCGTGCGCGAGGCGGGCTCCGACGACCCGGCCACCCCGGCGCCGTCGCCCGCCGCCGGCGAGCCGCTGGTCGACGAGGGCAGCGGGCTGGTCGTGCGGCCGGGCCGCACCACCGCGCTGGTGAGCGCCGACCCGGACGAGACCGCGCGGATCGGGCTGCGGCTGGGCCGGCTCGGCCCGGCGCGGCACGGGGGCGCGGACGACGAGGACGACGCGGGCACAGCCGAGGACGGCCGCCGCGGCGCCCCGCGCCGCGCCGACGGACAGGACGGCACGCTCGTCCCACCGACCGGCGCGGCCGACGACGCCGGCCTGTCCCGCGTCCGCTGGGGCCGCTCCCTGCTGACCGAGCTCGGCCTCGCCGAGGTCCGGGACCGCGTCGTCGTCGCCGAGTCCACCCCGCACCTGTTCACCGGCCTGCTGGCCGACGAGCTCGACGTGCGCGGCGGGGCCGACCGGGACGCCCTGCTCGAGGCCATGCGGGTCGCCGACGCGGCCGACGTGCTCGACTCGGTGCCCGGCGGCCTGGACGGCGAGGTCGAGGAGAAGGGCCGCTCGCTGTCGGGCGGCCAGCGGCAGCGCGTCGCCCTCGCCCGCGCCCTGCTCACCGGCGCGGAGGTGCTGGTGCTGATCGAGCCGACCAGCGCGGTCGACGCCCACACCGAGGCGCGGATCGCCCGCCGGCTCGCCGACGCCCGGCGGGGCGCGACCACGGTCGTGGTCACCGCCAGCCCGCTCGTGCTCGACGTCGTCGACGAGGTGGCGCTGGTCGCCGGCGGGCGGGTCGTCGCGACCGGCACGCACCGCGACCTGGTGACGGCCCGGGACGCGACCGGGGCGGCCTACCGCGCGGTGGTGTCCCGCGCCGAGGACGAGCCCGCCGCCCCGACCCCCACCACCGCCGCCACCACCCCGACCACCACCGCCACGACCGACGAGGAGGACCGCCGTGAAGCTGCCCGTCGCTGACGCCCCCGCGCTGCGCCGGCACACCGCCGCGCTGCTCCGCCGGCACCGCCGCGGACTGGGCGTCGTCGTGCTGCTGCACGTGCTCGCCGCCACCGCCGGGCTGGCCGGCCCCTGGCTGCTCGGCCGGCTGGTCGACGCCGTGGTCGCCGGGACCACCACGTCGGTCGTCGACCGCACGGTCCTGGTGCTGGTCGTCGCCGTGCTCGCCCAGACCGTGCTCATCCGGTACGCACAGCGCGCCGCGATGGTGCTCGGCGAGTCCGTGTTCGCCGAGCTCCGCGAGGAGTTCGTCGCCACGGTGACCCGGCTGCCGCTGTCCACGGTCGAGCGCGCCGGCACCGGCGACCTGGTCGCGCGCACCACCACCGACATCGACCGCGTCCAGTACACGGTCCGGTTCGGCGTGCCCCGCCTGCTGGTCACGGCCGCGACCATCGTGCTGACCCTGGTCGCCGCGTTCGCCACGAACGCGCTGGTCGCGATCGGCCTGCTCGCCGGCGTCCCGCTGCTGCTGGCCGTCACCCGGTGGTACCTGCGCCGGGCGGCGCCCGCCTACCTGCGCGAGTCCGCCGCCTACGCGACGCTGAACGGCACGATCACCGAGTCCGTGGAGGGCGCGCGGACCGTCGACGCCCTGGGCCTCGGCGCGCGCCGCCGCGCGCGGGTGGACGGCGACCTGCGCGAGGCGTTCGCCGCCGAGAGCGCCACGCTGAACCTGCGCTCGGTGCTGTTCCCCGGCGTCGACACCTCGTTCGTGCTGCCGGTGGTCGCGGTGCTCGCCTGGGGCGCGTACCTCATCTCGACCGGGCACGCGACGATCGGCGCCGTCACGACCATCGCGCTCTACGCGACGCAGATCATCCACCCGATCGGCGAGCTGATCTTCTGGCTCGACGAGATCCAGGTGGGCGCGACGTCGCTCGCCCGGATCCTCGGCGTCGCCGACGTCGCCCCCGACCGCACCGCGCGCGCGGCCCGGCCCACGGGCCCCGACGTCACGGCGCGGGAGGTCCGGTACGCCTACCGCGAGGGCCACGACGTGCTGCACGGCATCGACCTGGACCTGCGGCCAGGGGAGCGGCTGGCGGTCGTCGGGCCGTCGGGCGCGGGCAAGTCGACGCTCGGCCGGATGCTCGCCGGCATCCACCCGCCCACGGGCGGCTCGGTCACCGTCGGCGAGGTCCCGCTGGTCGACCTGCCGCTCGACGAGCTCCGCGGCCAGGTCGCCCTGGTCACCCAGGAGCACCACGTCTTCGTCGGCCCGCTCGCGGACAACCTGCGGCTCGCCGACCCGGACGCCGACGACGCCGCGCTCGAGCGGGCGCTGCGCGCGGTGGACGCCTGGGACTGGGTGCGCGCGCTGCCCGAGGGCCTCGCGGCGCCCGTCGGCTCGGGCGGCACCGCGCTGACCCCCGCGCAGGCGCAGCAGATCGCGCTCGCGCGGCTGGTGCTGCTCGACCCGCACACGCTCGTGCTCGACGAGGCGACGTCGCTGCTCGACCCGCGCGCCGCCCGGCACCTCGAGCGGTCGCTGTCCGCGGTGCTGCACGGCCGCACGGTCGTCGCGATCGCGCACCGGCTGCACACCGCGCACGACGCGGACCGGGTGGCCGTGGTCGACGCGGGCCGGATCAGCGAGATCGGGCCGCACGACGAGCTGGTCGCCGCGGGCGGGGACTACGCCTCGCTCTGGCACTCCTGGCAGCGGGAGTAGCGGGGGCCGGCGCGGGCGAGCGGGGGCGACGGGCCCCGCGGTCGGTCAGGTGGCCGGCGTCCGGCGGCCGGTCAGGTGGCCGCCGTCCGGCGGTCGGGCGCCCGGTCGCCGGCCGGCGCCCCGTCCCCCGGCGTCCCCGCCGCCCGGTCGTCGTCGGCCGCCGGCTCCGACCCCGGCTCCGGGTCGAACGCCCCCGACAGCCGCAGCACCTCGTCCTTGAGCAGCCGCACCCACAGGAACACCGCGAACCCGCCGAACACGAACCACTGCGCCGCGTACCCGAGGTTCTGGATGTTGAGCCCGGTCCCGGACCGCGTCGGCGGCGGCAGCAGCTCGATCGTCACGTCCTGGGCCGGCTGCGAGCTGGTCAGCACGGCGTAGCCGGTCCAGATCGGCCCGCCCCAGACGCCGAGCAGCTCGGCGGACGAGATCGAGTCGGTGGTCCCCGCGGCCTGCGCGCCGTGGTCGGCGCCGGAGTCCTCGGACGCCTGCAGGTACCCCGTCACCGTCACCGTCCCGGCCGGCACCTCGAGCCCGGGCGCGTCGGGGTC
>NZ_DASQCJ010000153.1:0-21608 GCF_035634735.1 Cellulomonas sp. | reverse complement strand
TCCCCCGCGGTCGCCGGTGCGCCGGCGGCCCCGGGGACCGCACCGACCGGGACGGCCCCGCCCCCCTCAGCTCGAGGGGGCGGGGCCGTTCGCCGTGTGCGGGTCCGGGGCCGACGCGGTCAGCGGTCGACGCGGGCCGAGCCGCCGCCGGCGAGCTTGAGGACCTCGGCCCTCGACGCCATCGTCGTGTCGCCCGGGGTGGTCATCGCGAGCGCGCCGTGCGCGGCGCCCCACTCGACGGCGGTGGCGAGCGGCTGCCCGTCGAGCAGGCCCGCGGCGAGCCCGGAGGCGAACGAGTCCCCGCCGCCGACGCGGTCCAGGATCTCCAGCCCCGGGCGGTGCGTGGCGCGGACCAGGCCCTCGTCCCGCGACCAGGCGAGGGCGCCCCAGTCGTTGACGGTCGCGCTGCGGACGGTGCGCAGCGTGGTGGCGACGACCTGGAAGTTCGCGAACTCCGCGGCCACCCGGTCGATCATCGCGGCGAACGAGTCGGCCTCGATCGCCGACAGGTGCTCGTCGACGCCCTCGACCTCGAACCCCAGCGCCGCCGTGAAGTCCTCCTCGTTGCCGATCATGACGTCGACGTGCCGGGCGATCGCGCGGTTGACCTCCTGCGCCCGGGCCGGCCCGCCGACCGCGCGCCACAGGCTGGGCCGGTAGTTGAGGTCGTAGGAGACGACGGTGCCGTGCCGGCGCGCGGCGGTGACGGCGGCGAGGACGGTCTCGGCGGCGGTCTCGGACAGCGCCGCGTAGATGCCGCCGGTGTGCAGCCACCGGACGCCCAGGTCGCCGAACAGGTGGTCCCAGTCGACGTCGCCCGGCGCGAGCTGGGCGGCGGCGGTGTGCCCGCGGTCGCTGACGCCGACCGCGCCGCGCACGCCGAAGCCGCGCTCGGTGAAGTTCAGGCCGTTGCGGACGTCGCGGCCGATGCCGTCGTAGGGCAGCCAGCGGATGTGCTCGGTGCCCACGCCGCCCTGGAGGATCAGGTCCTCGACCAGCCGCCCGACCTCGTTGTCCGCGAGCGCCGTCACGACCGCGGTGCGCAGGCCGAACGCCCGGCGCAGGCCGCGGGCGACGTTGTACTCGCCGCCGCCCTCCCAGGCGCGGAACTGCCGGGCGGTGCGGATGCGACCCTCGCCCGGGTCGAGGCGGAGCATGACCTCGCCGAGGGAGACCGCGTCGTAGCGGCAGTCGGCGGCGGGGCGGATCGGCAGCGGCACGGGGGTGCGCTCCTTTCGGGGGCGGGGCGGGGCGGGGCGGGTAGCGGGTGGGCGCGGTCGGTCAGGGGCGCAGGCGGGTGGCGAGCGCGACGGCGTCGGCGACGAGTGTCCGCACCCCGGCGAGGTCGCCGTCGCGCACCCGGTCCCGGGGCACCATCCAGGAGCCGCCGACCGCGGCGACGCACGGCAGCGCGAGGTACTGGTCCAGGTTGCCGGGCCCGACGCCCCCGGTCGGCACGAACCGCACCCCGCCGAACGGGGCTGCCAGCGCCGCGATGGCCGCGCTGCCCCCGGAGGCGCCGGCGGGGAAGAACTTCACGGTGCCGAGCCCGAGCTCCAGGGCCGCCTGCACCTCGGTCGCGGTCACCGCGCCCGGGAGCACCGGCACGCCGTGCTCCTGGGCGCGCTCGACGACCGCGCGGGACGTGCCCGGCGACACGAGATACTGCGCGCCGGCGGCCACGGCCGCGTCGACCTGCGCGGGGGTGACGACCGTGCCGGCCCCGACCAGCACGTCCCCGCCCCGGTCCGCGATCGCGCGGATCGCGTCGGCCGCGGCGGCGGTGCGGAAGGTGACCTCGGCGACGGGCAGACCGCCGGCGACGAGGGCGTCCGCGAGCGGGCCGGCGTCGCGGGACTCGTCGAGGACCACCACGGGCACCAGCCGGTGCGCCGCGAGCCGGTCGAGCACGTCCGCCATGTCGAACCCCTTCGTTCCGCTGGGCGCAACGTGCGCTGCGCCGTGCGCACCGATCGTGGCACACGGCGGCGCGTGGCGGCAACGGCGGCTCCCGGAGCGGCCCCGAGATCGGTGGTCCGGGCCGAGATCGGTGGTCCGGAGCACCGATCTCGCGCCGGGGCACCGATCTCGCGCCGGAGCACCGGGCGCCGGCACCGGCGGGGCGCGAGGGCTCAGGCCGGCGGCAGCGCCAGGCCCGGCGGGAGCAGCGGCGGCACGACCGCGCGGACCCGCGCGTGCACCTCCGCCCGGCGCTCCGGCGTCATCCGGTCCGCCGGGGCCGTGACGCTGAGCGCCGCGACCGGCCGGGACCCCCGCAGCAGCGGCACGCCCAGGCAGGCGATCCCGGGCTCGTTCTCCTCGACCTCGACCGCGTAGCCGCGGCGGCGGGCGGCCGCGAGCTCGTCCGCCACGTGCGCGACGTCGACCCGCCCCGCAGGCTGCACGGCCGCGACGTACCCGTCGAGCGCCGCGGCCGGGGTGTCGCCGAACGCCAGCATCGCCCGGCCGAGCGCGGTCGTCGCCGCCCAGTTCCGCCGCCCGACCGCGGACCACACCCGCACCGGCCGCTCGGGCTCGACCTTGTCCAGGTACACCACCTGCGCGCCGCTGAGCACGCCCAGGTGCACGAGCTCGTCGGTCGCGGCGCACAGCGCGACCAGGGCGCCGTGCAGCCGGGCGGGCAGGTCGTCCTCCGCGAAGTACCGGTCCGCGAGCCCGACCGCCGCCGGGCCGAGGCCGTACCGCCCGCTCGCCGGGTCCTGCGCGACGTAGTCGCGGTGCCGGAGCGCCGCGAGCGAGCGGTGCACGGTCGTCTTGTGCACGCCGAGCGCCGCGGACAGGTCCGCGAGGCTCGCGCCGGCCGGCCCCGCGGCGGCCACGGCCTCGAGCGTGCGGAGCGCGCGGTCGACGCTCTCGACCGGCGACGCCGCCGGGACCTGCGCGCCCGCGCCGCTCGTCTCCTCCGCCACGGCGCCCACCCTACGGGCGCCGCGGCGAGGCGACGGCGCGGGTCACCCTGCGAGCGCCGTGATGAACCACCGCGCCACGGTGAAGTAGATGACCAGCCCGGTGCCGTCGACGAGCGTCGTGATGAGCGGCCCCGAGCCGACCGCCGGGTCCAGCCCGACCTTGCGCAGCAGCAGGGGCAGCAGCGAGGCGATCGTCGACGCCCACAGGATGATCGCGCCCGCGGCGACGGCGACGGTGAGCGCGACCTCGCCGCCGACACCCATCGTCCAGGCCCGGACGAACCCGACGGTGGCGATCGTCGCGGCGGCGAGGAACCCGGCCGTGACCTCCTTGCGCACCACCCGGCCGGCGTCCCGCAGCCGGACGCTGCCGGTGGCCATCGCGCGGATGACCGTCGCGGTGATCTGGGTCCCGGCGTTGCCGCCCGCGCCGATCAGCAGCGGCACGAACAGCGTCAGCGCGATGACGGTCTCGAGCTCGTCCTCGTAGTGCTGCAGGACGCTGCTCGTGATCGTCGCGGTCACGAACAGCACCAGCAGCCAGACGATCCGCTTGCGCCACAGCAGCAGCGGCGACGCCCGCAGGTACGGCACGTCCATCGGGGCGGCACCGCCCTGGCGCACGGCGTCCTCGGTCGCCTCCTCCTCGACGATGTCCGCGACGTCGTCGCCGGTGAGCACGCCGAGCAGCTGCCCGTCCGCGACCACCGGCAGCGCGGCCAGGTGGTGGTCCTGGAGCAGCCGGGCCGCCCGCTCCTGGTCGGCGGTCGGCTCGACGGTGACGACGTCCTCGCGCATGAGGTCGGCGATCAGCAGCTCGGGCGCCGCCAGCACCAGGTCGCGGAACGTGACGACGCCGAGCAGCGCCGGGCTGCCGGCGGCCGCCGGGTCGGTGGTCACCCAGACCTCGCCGCTGTCCGCCGTGGCCTCCGGCTGGGCGCGCAGCGCGTCGACGGCTTCGCGGACCGTCATCGTGGGCCGGACCGTCGCGACCTCGGGGTTCATCCGGGCCGCGGCGGAGTCGTCGGGCCAGGCGAGCAGCCCGCGGACGACGGCGGACCGCACCACCCGCATCGCGCCGAGCACGGCCGCCCGCTCCGCGTCCGGGAGCGCGCGCAGCAGCTCGGCCGCCTCGTCGGGGTCCAGGCTGTCGACCAGTCCCGCGGCGACGGGCGCCGGGACGACGTGCAGCACCTCGGCGGCGGCGTGCGGGTCGAGGGTGCCGAGCAGGTCGTCGGCGGTCGCCGGGTCGAGCAGCCCGACGAGCGCGCGGACCTGCGCGTCGGACAGGTCGGCGAGCTGGTCGGCGCGGCGGCGGGGGTCGGGGGTCTGCTCGAGCCAGACCTCGACGGCGCGGCGGGTGCCGACGGCGACGACGTCGTGCAGGTCGAGCGGCGTCGGCTGCTCGGCGGGGCGGCGGGCGAGGACGGCGGTGCGGCGGGTCATGGCGCGCTCCTTCGTGGGGAGGCCGCGGCGGGCGTCCCCCGTGGCGCCCGGGCGTGGTCGCGCGTTCCCCGGCGGGGCGCGCGCCGGGCGGCGCACGACCCGGGCGGGACCGGTGGTCGCGGGCGCCGGGGTGCGGCACCGTCGCCGGCGCGGGACGCCTCGCGGGGAGGCGGCGCGCGCCGGGGGCGGCACGGCACGGTCGGCGGTCGCGATCGCGGCGGGCGCGGTCGACACGGGCGCTCGCCGACGCGGTGGCCGCCGGCGGCGCGCCGGGGCGCGGGCCGAGCGGTCGGGACGTCGGGCGGGCGGGGACGTCACGGCACGGGGCGGTGACGGGTTCGGGAGCGCCGCGGTCGGCGGCGCGGGAGGGCGCCGCGGCGGGCGGCGCCGATGCTCCGTCGACGCCGGGCCGGACCTCCGCGCGCGGCCCCGGGCGGCCCTGGGGGCGGCTCAGGCCTGCGCGCGCAGCACGACGGGCGTCGACGGATGCCGACTACTCGCGGTGTCGTCCATCGCGTCCACCTCCTCGCCGTCGTGCGGGTCGGGCCGGTCGGCCCCGCAGGCACCCTAGCCCCGCGCCACGGCGGGGCGGTACCCCGTGTGACGGACGTCGCCCGGGGGCGCCCGACGGGGCCCCGTCGGGCGGGCGGCGGGTGCCCTCGCCCCGGACCGGCGGCCGCTCCCCCGGGCTGTGGACGACGGGCGGGAGGGTCGGTGGCCGCCGCTAGGGTGGACGGCGTGACGCAGGCATGGGACGACGAGTGGCCGCTGCCGGACGAGCCGCCGTACGACCCGGCCGAGGAGCCGCCGTACGACCCCGGGCGCGACGCCCGGGGCGGGTCGGCGCCCGCTGCCCGGGGCGGGTCCGCGCCCGCCGCACGGGGCCCCCGCGCCGCCGGCCCCGACGACCGCTCGGCCGCCGCGCACGGCGACCCCGCCGCCGCCCGGCCGGTCGCGCACCCGGCGCACGACGCCACCACGGGCCGCGCCCCGCTCGAGGTGCTGCAGGAGGTCTGGGGGTACGACGCGTTCCGCGGCGAGCAGGCGGACATCATCGACACGGTGGTCGGCGGCGGCGACGCCCTCGTCCTCATGCCGACCGGCGGCGGCAAGTCGCTCTGCTACCAGGTCCCCGCGCTCGTCCGGGCGGGCACCGGCGTGGTGGTCTCCCCGCTGATCGCGCTCATGCAGGACCAGGTCGACGCGCTGTCGGCGCTCGGCGTCCGGGCCGGGTTCCTCAACTCGACGCAGGACCTCGGCCAGCGCCGGGACGTCGAGCGCGCGCTGCTGGACGGCGAGCTCGACCTGCTCTACCTGGCGCCCGAGCGGCTGCGGGTCCCGGAGACCATGGCGCTGCTCGACCGGGCGGCGATCAGCCTGTTCGCGATCGACGAGGCGCACTGCGTGTCCCAGTGGGGGCACGACTTCCGGCCGGACTACCTGGGCCTGTCCGTGCTGCACGAGCGCTGGCCCGGCGTGCCCCGGATCGCCCTCACCGCGACCGCGACCGCCGCGACCCGCACCGAGATCGCCGAGCGGCTCGAGCTCACCGACGCCCGGCAGTTCGTGGCGTCGTTCGACCGGCCGAACATCCAGTACCGGATCGCGCCCAAGGCCAGCCCGCGGAACCAGCTCCTCGACCTCATCCGGTCCGAGCACGAGGGCGACTCCGGGATCGTCTACTGCCTGTCGCGGAACTCCGTCGAGCAGACCGCCGAGTTCCTGTCGTCGCAGGGCGTGCCCGCGCTGCCGTACCACGCGGGCCTCGACCGCCAGGTGCGCGCCCGGAACCAGTCCCGGTTCCTCCGCGAGGACGGCCTGGTCATGGTCGCGACGATCGCGTTCGGCATGGGCATCGACAAGCCGGACGTGCGGTTCGTCGCGCACCTCGACCTGCCCAAGTCCGTCGAGGGCTACTACCAGGAGACGGGCCGTGCCGGGCGCGACGGCCAGCCCTCGACGGCGTGGCTGGCGTACGGCCTGCAGGACGTCGTGCAGCAGCGCCGGATGATCGACACCTCCGAGGGCGACGCGCAGCACCGCCGGCGGCTGTCCGCGCACCTGGACGCGATGCTCGCGCTGTGCGAGACGGTGACCTGCCGCCGGGTGCAGCTGCTCGCGTACTTCGGCCAGGACGCCGAGCCGTGCGGCAACTGCGACACCTGCCTGTCCCCGCCGACGACCTGGGACGGCACCGTCCCCGCGCAGAAGCTGCTGTCGACGGTCGTCCGGCTGGAGCGCGAGCGGAACCAGCACTACGGGGCGGGGCACCTGGTCGACATCCTGCTCGGCAAGCGCACGTCGCGGATCGAGCAGCTCGGCCACACCGAGCTCTCGACGTTCGGCGTGGGCGCCGACCTGTCCGACGCGCAGTGGCGCGGCGTCGTGCGGCAGCTGCTGGCGCAGGGGCTGCTCGCCGTCGACGCCGACGGCTACGGCACGCTGCGGCTCACGCCGGCGAGCGCCGAGGTGCTGCGCGGCGACCGCCCGGTGCCGCTGCGGGAGGAGACCCGGACGACGCGGTCGCGGTCCCGGTCGGGCTCCGGGTCCGGGTCAGGCGGGCGCGCGGCCGCGGCGGCGCAGGCGGCGGCCGAGCTCGGCGACGACGCGGCGGCCGTGTTCCAGCGGCTGCGCACCTGGCGCGCCGCGGCGGCCAAGGAGCAGGGCGTCCCCGCCTACGTGGTGTTCCACGACGCCACGCTGCGCGAGATCGCGACCGCCCGCCCCGCCGACCTGGACGCGCTGTCCCGGATCGGCGGCGTCGGCGCGGCGAAGCTCGACCGGTACGGCCCGGGGGTGATCGCGACGCTCGAGGGCCGGGAGCCCCCGACGGCCGAGGAGGTCGCGCGCGACGCGGCGTCCGTGGGGCTGTTCGCGGACGACGACGGCCCGGCGGGCGGCACGTCCGCCTGATGCTGGCCGTCCTCTCGGCGCTGGGCACGATCGCGGTCGTCGTCGCAGCGGGCTGGTTCGTGGGCCGCACCGGCGTGCTCGGCGAGAACGCCCAGCGCGTGCTCGCCGCCACCGCGTTCACGGTCGCGACGCCGGCGCTGCTGATCGAGACCATCGGCCGGGCGGACCTCGGGCTGCTGCTGTCCCGGTCGGCGCTGGTCACGTTCGCGACGACCACCGTGGTGGCGCTGATCGCGGCGGCCGTGCTCGGCCTGGTCCGGCGGCGGTCGTCCGGGGACGTGGTCGTCGGGGTGCTGGCGTCGTCCTACGTGAACGCCGGGAACATCGGCATCCCGCTGACCGCGTACCTGCTCGGCAGCGTCGTGTCCGTCGTCCCGCCGACGCTCTACCAGCAGCTGGTGCTCGGGCCGATCGCGATGGTGGTGCTCGACGCGCGGCGCCGGGCGCGGGACGGGGTGGTCGCGGGGTCGGCGCCGGCCGGGGCGCTCGGCACCCTGCGGTCGGTGCTCCGGCGGACCCTGCGGAACCCGGTCATCATCGGCACGCTCACCGGGATCGCGTTGGCCGCGCTGCCGTTCTCGCTGCCGGCGGTCGTGTTCCAGCCGCTGGAGCTGCTGGGCGCGGCCGCGCCGCCGCTCGCGCTGCTGACGTTCGGGATGTCCCTCGCGGTGCCGCGGGTCGGCGGGGAGCAGGCGCCGCGGGGCGACGTCGCGCTGGTCGCGGCGCTGCGGGCCGTCGTGCACCCGGCGCTGGCGATCGGGCTGGGGACGCTGCTGGGCCTGCGGGGCGACGCTCTGCTGGCGGTCGCGGTGGTGTCGGCGCTGCCGACGGCGCAGAACGTGCTGGTGTACGCGATCCAGTACCGGCAGGGCACCGCGCTGGCGCGGGACGCGGGCCTGGTGACGACGGTCCTGGCGGTGCCGTCGCTGCTGGTGATCGCGGCGGTCCTGGGCTGACCCCCACGCGGGGGTTCGGCGGGTGGGCCGACGCGGCGGGTGGGCCGACGCGGCGGGCGAGCCGTGGCGAGGTCGGTGCTTCCGGACGAGGTCGGTGCTTCCGCCCGAGGTCGGTGCTTCCAGCCGCCGACCTCGGCGGGAACCACCGACCTCGGCGCTCTCCCGACGCCGAGATAGGACTTCCGCGCCGAGGTAGGACCGTGGGCGGCCCTATCTCGGCCGGGCGGCCCTATCTCGGCGGATGCCCGGGCGCGCCGGGGACAGGGCGCGGGGCGGCGGACGCGCGCTCGGGCGCGGGGCGCGGGGCGCGAGCGCGCGCGGCCAGGGCCGGGGCTCGCTGCCCGCGCCCCGTTGCCCGCTGCCCGCGGGAAGGTCAGCGCGCGGCGGCGCCGGCCCCCGCCGACGCGTCGGCGCGGGCGACCGCGGCGTCCAGCGCCGCCAGGTACGCGCCCGGGGCCTCCCGGCGGATGTTGTGCCCGGCGTCCGGGAACGCGACGTGGGTCAGCCGGTCGCCCAGCAGCTCTGCCGCCCGCGCCGCCTGGCGCTCCGAGACGACGCCCAGCCCCGGCCCCGCGGTCAGCAGCGTCACCGGCACCCGGACGTCCGCGAGCGCCTCGACCCAGTCCCGGCCGAGCCAGTCGTGCGGCACCTCGGCGAGCCGCGGGTCGACCCGGGCCTTCGCCTCGGCCCAGCCCCGCACCTCCGCCTCGGACCACCGCGGGTTGTCGAGACGGCCGCGGGCCGCGATCTGGTCGACGGTGCGGCCCTGCACGGCGGCGACCGCCGGGGCGAGCCAGTCGGGGACGCCGCCGGGGTCCCGCTCGCCCGCACCCGCACCCGCACCCGTACCCGCCGCCCCGGAGACGCCGAGCAGGGCCGGGTCCGTCCCCGGCCCGTCGACGGCCTGCGGCTCCGCGGTCACCCACGCCGGGTCCTCGAGCACGATCCCCGCGACGAGCTCCGGCGCCGCGAGCGCCAGCTCCTCCGCCGTCACCCCGCCCATCGAGTGCCCGACGACGAGCGCCGGCCCGAGGTCGAGCGCCCGCAGCGCCTCGGCCGCGTCGGCCGCGAGCGCCGCGACGGTGAACGGCTCGTCGGGCAGGGGCGTGCCGCCGTGGCCGCGGGCGTCGAGCGCGACGACAGGCCGGGCGCCGGCGTACCGCGGCAGCACCGTCGGCCAGCAGGTCGACGCGTCGGTGAGCCCGTGCAGCAGCACGACCGGCACCGGCAGCCCGGCCGCCCCGGCGACACCAGCCGCACCCGCGACACCAGCCGCACCCGCGACAGCAGCCGCACCCCTGACACCGGACGCGCCCGCGACCCCCGCCGCCCCGGCGCCGCCCGCCGTCACCGCCGCGCGGTCCCGTCCACGGCGTGCGGCTCGATCGCCGCGATCTCCTCCGCCGTCAGCGGCTCGGCCCGGAGCGCGGCGACGTTGTCCTCGAGCTGCGCCACGGACGACGCCCCGATGAGCGCCGACGTCACCCGCTGGTCGCGGAGCACCCAGCTGAGCGCGAGCTGCGCGAGCGACTGTCCGCGCGCCTCGGCGATCGCGTTCAGCGCGCGCGCCCGGGACAGGTAGGTGTCGCTGATCTGCTCGGCCGACAGGAACCGGCTGGTCGCGGCGCGCGAGCCCGCCGGCACCTCGCCGGACAGGTACCGCCCCGTGAGCAGGCCCTGCGCGAGCGGGGAGAACACGATCATGCCGACGCCGAGGTCGCCCACGGCGTCGAGCAGCGACTCGGTCTCGCCCTCGGCCACCTGCTCGACGTGCCGGTTGAACATCGAGTACGACGGCTGGTGGATGAGCAGCGGGGTCCCGAGGTCGGCCAGGATGCGCGCGGCCTCGCGGGTGGCCGACGGCGAGTAGTTCGAAATGCCGGCGTACAGCGCCTTGCCGCTGGTCACGGCGGTGTGCAGCGCGCCCATCGTCTCCTCGAGCGGGACGGACGGGTCCGGCCGGTGCGAGTAGAACACGTCCACGTAGTCCAGGCCGAGCCGGCGCAGCGACTGGTCGAGCGACGACAGCAGGTACTTGCGGGAGCCGCCGTCGCCGTACGGGCCGGGCCACATGTCGTAGCCGGCCTTGGACGAGATGACGAGCTCGTCGCGGTACGGGCCGAGGTCCTGCACGAGGTGCCGGCCGAAGTTCTCCTCGGCGGAGCCGTACGGCGGGCCGTAGTTGTTGGCCAGGTCGAAGTGCGTGATGCCGAGGTCGAACGCCCGGCGGAGCACGGCGCGCTGCGTCTCCAGCGGGTTCACGTCGCCGAAGTTGTGCCACAGGCCCAGGGACAGGGCGGGCAGGTCCAGCCCGCTGCGCCCGGTGCGGCGGTAGGGCATCGTCTCGTACCGGTCGTCGGCGGCACGGTAGACAGGGATCGTCGGCATCGTCGTCCTCTCGGGGCTGCGGGGCGCTCGCCCCACCGCCCCCACGCTAGCCCCCGCCACCGACGTCCACGCAGGTCGGGGACCCGGGCGCGGGACGGCCGCCCGACCGGTGAGAGGATCACCGGCGTGCTGCACGTCGTGTTCTTCGAGCCCCGCATCCCCGGCAACACCGGCAACGCCATCCGGTTGGCCGCCGCCACCGGGGCGACGCTGCACCTGGTCGAGCCGCTCGGCTTCGTCATGGACGAGCCGCGCCTGAAGCGCGCCGGCCTCGACTACCACGACCTCGCGCACGTCGTCGTGCACCCCGACCTGGACGCCTGCCTGGCGGCCCTCGCCCCCGCGCGGGTGTTCGCGTTCACCACGCACACCGAGCGCCGGTACACCGACGTCGAGTACCGGGACGGGGACGCGCTGATGTTCGGCCCGGAGCCCACCGGCCTGCCGCCCGAGGCGCTGGCCCACCCGGCCGTCACGGACCTGCTGCGCATCCCGATGCAGCCCGGCCGCCGGTCCCTCAACCTCACCAACGCGGCCTCCACGGCTGTCTACGAGGCCTGGCGGCAACTAGGCTTCCCGGGCGGGATCTGACGGGTCGCCGGATCCGGTCTCATCCACCGGACCCCGCCGTGCGAGGGAGCACAGGCTTCGGCATGCTCGCCCGCGTCCTGCCGTCGTCCGAGGGGGTCCGTCGTGGCCATCAGCAACCGCAGCGTGCTGCGCCGCAAGTCCGTGGAGGACTCGCTGGCGTCGGTCGAGGACCCGGACCGGTCCCTCAAGCGCTCGCTCACCGCGTGGGACCTCGCCGTCCTCGGCGTCGCCGTCGCGGTCGGCGCGGGCATCTTCTCGGTCGGCGCGACCGCCGCCGCGAACTACGCCGGGCCGGGCGTGATCATCTCGTTCCTGATCGCCTCGGTCGTCTGCGCGCTCGCCATCATGTGCTACGCCGAGTTCGCCTCGACGCTTCCCGTCGCCGGGTCCGCCTACACGTTCTCCTACGCCACCGCGGGCGAGCTGGTCGCGTGGATCATCGGCTGGGACCTCATCCTCGAGATGCTGCTCGCCGCCGCCGTGATCGCGAAGTTCTGGGGCGTGTACCTGTCGGACGCGTTCGGGCTGTTCGGCATCGACGTGCCCACGACGCTCGAGCTCGGCCCGGTCGACCTCGACTGGGGCCCGGTGCTGGTCGTCGCGGTGTTCACCGCGCTGCTCGCCGTCGGCACCAAGCTCAGCACCCGCGTGAACAGCATCTTCACGATCATCAAGGTCGCGATCACGCTGTTCGTCATCGTCGCCGGGTTCTTCTACGTGCGCGCCGAGAACTACTCGCCGTTCATCCCGCCGGCCCAGCCCGCCGAGTCCGCCTCCGGGCTGGAGCAGCCGCTGTTCGGCTTCCTGTCGGGCTTCGACCCGTCGCAGTACGGCGTCATGGGCGTGCTGTCCGGCGCGGCCCTGGTGTTCTTCGCGTTCATCGGGTTCGACGTCGTCGCCACCACGGCCGAGGAGACCAAGAACCCGCAGCGCGCGGTGCCCCGCGGCGTGCTCGGCGGCCTGGCGATCGTCACCGTGCTGTACATCCTGGTCACGGTCGTGGTCACCGGCATGGTGTCCTACACCGACCTGGCGGCGTCCGACTCTCCCTCGCTGACGACCGCGTTCGTCCTGGTCGGCGCCGACTGGGCGGGCAAGGTCATCTCGATCGGCATCCTCATCGGGTTGACGTCCGTGATCATGGTGCTGCTGCTCGGCCTCACCCGGATCGTGTTCGCGATGAGCCGCGACGGCCTGCTCCCCCGCGGCATCTCCCGCACCTCGCACAAGTACAAGACCCCGATCCGGCTGCAGGTCGGCGTCGGCATCATCGTCGCCCTCATCGCCGGCCTGTCCGAGGTCGAGCGCCTGGAGGAGATGATCAACATCGGCACGCTGTCGGCGTTCGTGCTGGTGAGCTTCGGCATCCCGATCCTGCGCCGCACCCGCCCGGACCTGCAGCGCGGCTTCCGGGTGCCGTGGTCGCCGGTGCTGCCGATCGTCGCGGGCGTCGCCTGCCTGTGGCTGATGACCAACCTGACGGTGCTGACCTGGGTCCGGTTCGCGGTCTGGCTGGCGCTCGGCCTCCTGATCTACGCCGTGTACTCGTACCGGCACTCGCGGGTCGGCAAGGGCGAGGCGCCCGACCCCGCCGACGACCTGCCCGCCCCCGCCGGCGGGCACTGACCGGCGCGCGCGGACGGACGGGCCAGGACGATGACGTCGCTCGCCGACCGGCCGCGGTTCCACGCCGAGACCGTCGAGGACTGGCGCGGCTGGCTCGCGGAGCACCACGCCACCTCGGACGGCGTGTGGCTGGTGCGGTGGAAGCCGGCGTCCGGGCGGCCGACGTTCGGCTACGAGGAGATGGTCGCCGAGGCGCTGGCGGTCGGCTGGATCGACGGCCAGGCCTGGGCGCCCGACCCGGACAGCACGCGGCAGTGGTTCGCGCCGCGGCGCCGCGGCAGCGGCTGGTCCCGGCTGAGCAAGGAGCGGGTGGCGCGGCTGGAGGCCGCGGGGCGGATGGAGCCGGCCGGTGCCGCCGTGGTCGCGGCCGCGCGGGCGGACGGGTCGTGGACGCTGCTGGACGACGTGGAGGACCTGGTCGTCCCGCCGGACCTGGCGGCGGCGCTCGACGCGCTGCCCGGCGCGCGGTCGCACTGGGACGGCTTCGCGCCGAGCGCGCGGAAGGTCGTGCTGCGCTGGCTGGTCGACGCGAGGCGGCCGGAGACCCGGGCGGCGCGGGTCGCCGAGGCCGCGGCGCGGGCGGCGGAGGGCGTGCCGGCGCGGCGGTGACGCGGCGTCCCCAGGCGGCTCACCCCCGCGGCACGCCCCGGCGCACGCGCTCCGCGAGCGCCTCGTACGTCGCCCCCGGCCCCTCCCAGCGCGACTCGACGAACCACGTCGCGCCCGCCTCGGCGAGCGCCGCGGCGTGGTCCTGCGCCTCGGCCGGGTCCTCGGGCAGCACGCCCTGCAGGACGATCTCGTACGGTCCGGCGCCGGGCGCCCGGTGCTCGCGCACCCACGCGGCGATCTCCGCGACCTCCGCCGGGCCGAGCTGGTCCATCGCGCGGTCGCCCCGGAGCTGCGGGACCAGGCCGTCGTACCGCACCGCCCGGCCCATGGACCGCTCGCTCGGGTAGGCGCCGACGACCCAGATCGGCACGCGGGGGCGCTGCACCGGCCGCGGCCGGAACCGCATGTCGGTGACGCGGTGGTGGGTGCCCTCGTAGGAGAACGTCTCACCGCGGAACGCCAGGTCGAGGATCGCGAGGTGGTCGTCGAGCAGCTCGGCGCGCTCGCGCGTGCCCGTGAGCTCGCCCTCGACGCCCGCGAACGCGCGGTCGACCGGCACGCCCAGGCCGGCGGGGATGACCAGCCGGCCGCCCGAGAGGTGGTCGACGGTCAGCGCCTGCCGCGCGACGACCCACGGCCGGCGCCGCGGCAGCGCGAACACCAGCGCGCCCAGCGTGATCCGCTCGGTGCGGACCGCGGCGGCGGCGAGCACCGCCCACGGGTCCCACACGTCGCCGTCGACCCCGATGTCGACCGCGTCCCACGTGAAGTAGCCGTCCCAGCCCGCGTCCTCCGCCTCGGCCGCCAGCCCGACGAGCTGGTCGACCGTGCCGAACGTCCCGACGATGCCGAACTTCATCGCGTCCCCCCGCCGTCGTGCCGGCCGTCCGCCGACCCCGGTGCTACGCCCCCGACCGTAGCGGCGACCTCCGACACGCCCTCCGGGTCCGCCCGTCAGGCGGGGTCGTCCGCCGGCGCGGCACCGCTCTCCGGCGCGGCGCCGCCCGCCGACACGCCGCCCGCCGCCCCGAGGTCCCGCACGACCCGCTCCCGCAGCTCGGTGACGATCCGCTCCTCGGCGTCGTAGTACGCCAGGCCCCAGTCGGCGACCATCGCCGGGTACCGCACCTCCGCGCGGTCCCCGAGCATGTCCCGGACCCCGGACAGGTCCCGCCGCCGCTCGGCGAGCGCCGCGACGTAGTCGTCGAGCATGTCCCGCACCGTCGCCGGGTCGACCAGGTGCCCCATCAGCAGCCGCAGCGCCACGGGGTGCTTGAGCACGGGGAACTCCGCCGGCGTCTCGGCGAGCCACGCCCGCAGGGTCCGGTCGCCCGCGTCGGTGATCGCGTACCGCGTGGTGCGCCGCCCGGGCGGCCCGGCGGCGTCGGGCAGCGCGCGCACCAGGCCGGCCGCCTCCAGGCGCGCGACCTCGGAGTACACCTGGCTCATCGCCGGGGCGACCCAGTAGTAGCGGAGCGTCCGGTCGGCGCGCTGCTTGAGCTCGTACGCGGTGACGGAGGTGTCCGTCCGGCCGGCGAACATCAGCAGGCCGAGCAGCGCGTACCCCGTGGGGGTCGGCGAGGGCGCCGGGGTGCCGTCGGGCGCCTGGCCCGATCCATCCGGGAAACCCGTTGCCTCCGCCACGTCCGCCAACCTACGCTGGGTCGCGTTGTTCCTACTAGGAATAGAGCGCACCCGTCGTCGGGTCCCTCGTCCTCGCGCCGTCGCCGGCCGAGCAGCCGCACCGCCGCACCGCACCCCGCCCCGACCCGCGCGCCGCCGCGCCGGCGGGTCCCCGACGGAAGGCACCGCCCATGACGACCGCGATCGAGACCGCGGGCCTGGTCAAGCTGTTCAAGGACACCCGCGCCGTCGACGGGATCGACCTGCAGGTCGCCGCCGGCGGCGTGCACGGGTTCCTCGGCCCCAACGGCGCCGGGAAGACCACCACCATCCGCATGCTCGCCACGCTGCTCCGCCCGGACGCCGGCAGCGCCCGGGTGCTCGGCCGCGACGTGGTGCGCGACGCCGACGAGGTGCGCAGCCGCGTCGCGCTCACCGGCCAGTTCGCCTCCGTCGACGAGGACCTGACCGGCCGGGAGAACCTCGTGCTCGTCTCCCGGCTGTACGGCTTCTCCCGCGCCGCGGCCCGGTCCCGGGCCGACGAGCTGCTCGACGCCTTCGGGCTGGCGGACGCCGCCGACCGGCAGGTGAAGAAGTTCTCCGGCGGCATGCGGCGCCGGATCGACATCGCCGCGAGCATCGTGGTGACCCCTGAGCTGATCTTCCTCGACGAGCCGACGACCGGGCTGGACCCGCGCAGCCGGAACCAGGTGTGGGACATCGTGCGCGCGATGGTGTCGTCGGGCACGACCGTCCTGCTCACCACCCAGTACCTCGACGAGGCGGACCAGCTCGCCGATCGGATCTCGGTGATCGACGCCGGGAAGGTGATCGCCGAGGGCGCGCCGGGCCAGCTCAAGGCCTCGGTGGGCGCGAGCGCGCTGCACGTCCGGCTGCTGAACCCCGACGACCGGCTGCGCGCCCGGGCGGTGCTGGAGCGCGCGCTCGGCACCGCCGTCACGGAGGACCCCGACCCCGCGGCGCTGACCGCGAGCGTCGACTCCTCGGCGCCGGCCATGCGCGGGATCGCGGCGCTCGAGGCCACCGACGTGCCGGTCGCCCAGTTCTCGCTCGGCCAGCCGTCGCTGGACGAGGTGTTCCTCGCCCTGACCGGCCACCCGGCCGGGTCCGCGGGCACCGACGACCAGGCCGGCGTCGAGCGCGACGCCGCCGCGAGGGGGGCGGCATGAGCGTCGACGACACCCGGACCGCGACGGCCGGGACCACCACGACCGACGAGGTCGCGACCGCGGCGGTCCGCGGCGTCCTCGCCTCCGGCACGCGGCCGGCCCGGCCCTCCGGGCTCACGACGTCGCTGACGTTCGGCTGGCGGGCGCTGCTCAAGATCAAGCACGTCCCGGAGCAGCTGTTCGACGTCACCGTGTTCCCGGTGATGATCACGCTGCTGTTCACGTACCTGTTCGGCGGCGCGATCGCCGGCAGCGTGGACGACTACATCCAGTTCCTGCTGCCGGGCATCCTGGTCCAGGGCGTCATCATGATCACGATGTACACGGGCGTCACGCTCAACACCGACATCCAGAAGGGCGTGTTCGACCGGTTCCGGTCGCTGCCGATCTGGCGGCCGTCGGCCCTCGTCGGGATGCTGCTCGGCGACGCCGTCCGGTTCACCATCGCGTCGGTCGTGATCGTGGCGCTGGGCCTGCTGATCGGGTTCCGCCCGGCGGGCGGCCCGGCCGGCGTGCTCGCGGGGGTCGCGCTGCTGCTGCTGTTCGCGTTCGCGTTCGGCTGGATCTGGACGTTCCTCGCCCTGGTGCTCCGGACGCCGAACGCGGTGATGGGGGTGTCGATGATGGTCATCACGCCGCTCACGTTCGGCTCGAACATCTTCGTCGACCCGTCGACGATGCCGGGCTGGCTGCAGGCGTTCGTCGAGGTGAACCCGGTGTCGGACCTGGTGACGGGCGTGCGCGGGCTGATGAACGGCACGCCCGTCGGGGACCACGTGGTCGTCACGCTGGTGTGGGCCCTGGCGCTGGTCGCGGTGTTCGGGCCGCTGACCATGCGCCGGTACGCCCGCTGAGAGCCGGCGCGGGCGGGCGGCGCCCCCGCGGCGCGTCGGCGGGGGGTCGACGTACCGTGGGCGGCGCCCCGCCCGCCCGCGCCACCTGGAGCCGCCCGTGTTCACCACCCGCCCCGAGCTCGTCGGCACGCACGGCATGGTCGCCTCGACGCACTGGCTCGCCAGCGCCGTCGGGCAGTCCGTCCTCGAGCGGGGCGGCAACGCGTTCGACGCGGCCGCGGCGGCCGGGTTCACGCTGCAGGTGGTCGAGCCGCACCTGAACGGCCCGGGGGGCGACGCGCCGATCATCGGGCACCGGGCCGCGGACGGGCGCACGTTCGTCGTGTGCGGCCAGGGCACGGCGCCCGTGGCGGCGACCATCGACGCCTACACGGACCTGGGGCTCGACGTCGTCCCGGGCACCGGCCACCTCGCGGCCGTCGTGCCGGGCGCGTTCGGGGCGTGGCTCGACCTGCTGGCGCGGTACGGCACCCTGCCGCTCGCCGACGTGCTGTCCCCGGCGATCGGCTACGCCCGCGAGGGCTACCCGCTGGTCCCGGCGGCCGTCCGCACGATCCGGACCGTCGAGCGGCTGTTCGCGGAGCACTGGCCGACGTCCGCCGAGGTCTACCTCCCCGGCGGCGCCGCGCCCGAGGCCGGGGCCCGGTTCCGGAACCCCGCGCTCGCCGACACCTACGAGCGGGTGCTCGCCGAGGCGCGCGCGGCGGGGGCCGACCGGCTGGCGCAGATCGAGGCGGCGCGGCGGGCGTTCTACGAGGGGTTCGTCGCGGAGGCGATGGCGGCGTTCGTGCGCGAGCCCGTCCTCGACTCGTCCGGGTCGGCGCACGCGGGCCTGCTCACCGCCGACGACCTCGCGTCGTGGCGGGCCACCGAGGAGCCGACCGTCGCCGTCGACTTCGCGGGCGTGCAGGTGCACAAGACCGCGGCGTGGGGCCAGGGCCCGGTGCTGCTGCAGCAGCTGCGGATGCTGGAGGAGCTCGGCGTCGCGGACGCGGACCTGGGGTCGGCGGAGCTCGTGCACACCGCGCTCGAGGTGACCGACCTGGCGTTCGCGGACCGGGAGGCCTGGTACGGCGACCCGGCCGACGGCGACGTCCCCCTCGACGCCCTGCTGTCCCGGTCGTACGCGGCCGAGCGGGCGCGGCTCGTCGGGCCCACCGCCTCCGACGGGGTGCGGCCGGGGTCGCCGGACGGGCGCGCGCCGCGGTTGGCCGCGCTGTTCGGAGCGCCGGCGGCCGGGCCCGACGGCTCCGCGGTGTGGCCGGGGCGGTACGAGGACGCCGCGGGCGGGCCGGCGCTGGGGACGGGCGAGCCGACCCGCGGGCCGGGCGCCGCCCCGGCCGAGCCCGCCGGCGCGGCCGCCGCCGTGGACGGCCCCGCGCTGGACGTCCGGCCGTCCGGGGAGACCCGCGGCGACACCTGCCACGTCGACGTCGTCGACCGCTGGGGCAACATGGTCTCGGCCACCCCGTCGGGCGGCTGGCTGCAGAGCTCGCCCGTCGTGCCCGGCCTCGGGTTCGGGCTGCCGACCCGCGCCCAGATGTTCTGGCTCGAGCCCGGCCTGCCGTCGTCCCTCGCGCCCGGCCGCCGCCCGCGGACCACGCTGAGCCCGGGGCTGGTGCTCCGCGACGGCGGCGGGTTCGCGTTCGGCACCCCCGGCGGCGACCAGCAGGACCAGTGGACGATCCCGTTCCTGCTGCACCACCTGCTCGGCGGGCTCGACCTGCAGGCCGCCATCGACGCCCCGGGGTGGCACTCCACGCACGTGCCGTCGTCGTTCCACCCCCGCACCAGCACCCGGCGCGGCGTCGAGGCCGAGTCGCGGCTCGGGGCGGACGTGCTGGCGGAGCTCGGCCGGCGCGGGCACGTGGTCCGGGACGCGGGTCCGTGGAGCCTCGGCCGGGTCAGCGCCGCGGGGGTGCGGCCGGACGGGCTGCTGCACGCGGCGGCCAACCCGCGCGGCATGCAGGGCTACGCCGCCGGGCGCTGACACCCCGGTCCCAGCCCGTCCTCGGCAGCCTCTCCCCGGCCGCCTGCCCCCGCCGCCTGTCCCCCGCTGCCTGGCCCCGCGCTGCCCGCCCTAGGCCGCCGAGCGCTCAGTCCGACAGTGGAACCGTCACGCCCCGGACACGCTGTGCCGGAGCGCCGGGCGGCGCGGGTGATCACCCTCACATCCGCCGTGGAACAAGTTGCCCAGCGCAACCGTTGTGATAGTTTGCCTGCTGCAACCAACGAAAGAGGTCCCCGCCGTGCCCAGCACCCCCGCCTACCGCGTGCTCATCGACGCCATCGCGCGTCTGCAGCGCGTGCAGCGCGAGGTCGGCACCGAGCTGGCGCGCGACCTCGACTGCCCGCGCGCCGCCCTCAGCCTGCTCTGGCTGCTGGACAAGGTCGGCGAGCTCGGCATCGGCGACGTGGCGCAGCACCTGCACGTCGACATCTCGGTCGCGAGCCGGCAGGCCAGCCAGCTGGTCGAGTCCGGCTACGCCGAGCGCAGCACGCCGGACGCGCCGGGCACCGACCGCCGCATCCGGACGGTCCGGCTCACCGAGCGCGGCCGGGCGTTCACCGCCGACACCAAGGTCGCGATGGACGCGCGGGCCGCCGAGGCGTTCAGCGCCTGGACGCCCGCGGAGCTGGCCGAGGCGTCGGCGGTCCTCGAGCGGATCGCGGACACCATGGCCGAGTTCGGTCCGCGCGCCGCGGCGGACGCGACCGACCCGGCGCCGACGAGCACCCCGGCCGACGACCCCCGCGCGCCGGCGCTCGCCGCCGCGGCCACCTGACCCACCCCGGTCGGCGCGCAGCCGCGCGCACCGGCCCCGCAGCACGCGACCGCCTCCGACGGCCGCGCCGCACCACCACCACGTCCGCCGACGGCGCCGGGCACCGCATCCCAGGGCGAAAGCAGAGTTCACGCATGAGCAGCACCACCCGGGCCGAGAGCCCGACCGTCGACCGCGGGCCCGCGCCCGCGATGAACCACCGGCAGGTGATGGAGGCCCTCTCCGGCATCCTGCTCGGCATGTTCGTGTCCATCCTGGCCACGAGCGTCGTGTCGAGCTCCCTGCCCAAGATCGTCAGCGACCTCAAGGGGTCGCAGTCGTCCTACACCTGGGTCGTCACCGCGACCCTGCTCACCACCACGATCACCACCCCGATCTGGGGCAAGCTCGCCGACCTGGTGAACCGCAAGCTCCTCATCCAGATCGCGCTGGTCATCTCCGTGCTGTCGTCCGCGGCGGCCGGCTTCTCGCAGACCGTCGGCTTCCTGATCGGCATGCGCGCACTCCAGGGCATCGGCGCCGGCGGCCTCACCGCGCTGGCCACGGTCCTGATGGCCGACATCCTCAGCCCGCGCGAGCGCGGCCGGTACATGGGCCTCATGGGCGGCATCATGGGCGTCGGCATGGTCGGCGGCCCGCTGCTCGGCGGCGTGCTCACCGACAGCCTGTCCTGGCACTGGAACTTCTTCGTCGGCCTGCCGTTCGCGGTCGCCGCGATCATCGTGCTGCAGCGCACGCTGCACCTGCCGCAGATGGCCCGCAAGGTCGTCAAGATCGACTACTGGGGCGCCGCGCTCATCTCCGTGGGCATCGCGTCGCTGCTGCTGTGGGTCACCTTCGCCGGCGACAAGTTCGACTGGCTCTCGTGGCAGACGGCCGTCATGGTGATCGGCGCCGTCGTCGTGCTGGCGATCGCGGTCCTGGTCGAGAACAAGGTCGCGGACCCGATCATCCCGATGCACCTGTTCAAGAACCGCACCGTCGTCCTGTCCGTGATCGCGTCCGTCGCGGTCGGCGTGGCGATGTTCGGCACCTCGGTGTTCCTCAGCCAGTACATGCAGGTCGCCCGCGGCAAGACCCCGACCGAGTCGGGCCTGCTCACCATCCCGATGATCCTCGGCCTGTTCCTGTCGTCGACGATCGCCGGGCGGTTCATCACCAAGTACGGCCGCTACAAGGGCTTCATGGTCGCGGGCGGCGCGCTGCTGACCGCCGGTCTGGCCCTGATGGGCACCATCCGGTACGACACCAGCTTCCTGCTGGTCGGCCTGTTCATGTTCGTCATGGGCGCCGGCGTCGGCATGCTGATGCAGAACCTGGTCCTCGCGGTCCAGAACATCCTGGACGTCTCCGAGACCGGATCGGGCACGGCGACCGTGGCGTTCTTCCGGACGCTCGGCGGCGCGATCGGCGTCTCGGCGCTGGGCGCGGTGCTCGGCAACCGCATCACCAGCTACATCACCGACGGGCTCGTGTCGGCCGGCATCGACCCGGCCGCGCTGGGCGGCGGCACCACCTCGGTGCCGGACGTGTCCACCCTGCCGGAGCCGGTCAAGACGATCGTCGAGTCGTCCTACGGCCACGGCATCGCGGACCTGTTCCTGTACGCCGTCCCGCTCGGCGTGATCGCGCTGATCGCCGTGCTGTTCCTCAAGGAGGTGCCGCTCGGCCGCCGGTCCGGCGTCGAGCAGCTGCT
>NZ_DASQCJ010000152.1:0-3533 GCF_035634735.1 Cellulomonas sp. | reverse complement strand
CCGTACTCCGCCAACCTGCCCGGCCACGACTACGAGGTCCCCGCCGTGCAGATCGGCCTCGACTGCGACCGCGCCGTGCTGGACGAGCGCGTGCAGGCCCGGGTCGACCGGATGTGGGCCGCGGGGCTCGTCGACGAGGTGCGCGGCCTGCTCGACGGCGGCATCGGCCGCACCGCCTCCCGGGCCGTCGGCTACGCCGAGGTGCTGGCGGCCCTGCGCGGCGAGATCACCGAGGACGAGGCCCGCGCCCAGGTCGTGGCCGGGACCCGGCGGCTGGCCCGCAAGCAGATGGGCTGGTTCGGCCGGGACCCGCGGGTGCACTGGCTCGACGCCCGGGACCCGGACCTGGTCGACCGGGCCCTCGCGCTGGTCGCGGCGGCGGACGCGGGGACGCTCGGGCTCGCCACGGAGGACCCGGCCCCGCGCCGTAGTCTGGGGTCATGACCGCCCCCGCCGCGTCCTCGGCCGCCCCCGCCGCGACCCCGGCCGCCCGCGCCCTGCGCGACCCCGCCGCCGCGCTGCGCGTGACCAAGGGCCACGGCACCCAGAACGACTTCGTGCTGCTCGACGGCCGGACCGGCACCGCGCTGGACGCCGACCTGGTGCGGGCGCTCGCCGACCGGCGCGCGGGCATCGGCGGCGACGGGGTCATCCGGCTGGTCGCCAGCGCCGAGCTGCCCGAGGGCGCCGCGGTGCTCGCGGAGGACCCGGCGGCCACCTGGTTCATGGACTACCGCAACGCGGACGGCTCCATCGCGGAGATGTGCGGCAACGGCGTGCGCGTCGTCGCGGAGTACGCCCGCGCGCTCGGCCTGTGGGACCCCGCGGCGGGCGAGCTCGTGCTCGGCACCCGCGCCGGCGTCCGCCGTGTGCGCGAGGCGGCCGGCCCCGCGGGCGAGACCTGGTACGCCGTCGACATGGGGGAGTGGCGGCTGCCCGGTGGCCCCGAGGCGGCCGCCGCCGGCGCGGACGCGCAGGTCGACGTCCCGGGCCTGCCGGTGCCGCGCCCCGCGCTGAGCGTCGACCTGGGCAACCCGCACACGGTGCTCGCGCTCGCGGACGAGGCCGAGCTCGCCGCCGCCGACCTCACCCGCGCCCCCGCGGTCGACCCGGTGCCGCCGCACGGCACCAACGTCGAGCTGGTCGTCCCGCTCGGCGAGCAGCGGCTCCCGGACGGCACGGTCGTCGGCCGGGTGCGGATGCGGGTGCACGAGCGCGGCGTCGGCGAGACCCGGTCGTGCGGCACCGGCGCGTGCGCCGCGGCGCTCGCGGTGCGGGCGTGGGCCGGCCCGCAGGCGCCGGACGTCTGGCTGGTGGACGTGCCGGGCGGCACGGTGCGGGTCGCGGCGCTGCCGGACGGGCACGTCGAGCTCGCGGGCCCGGCCGTCCTGGTCGCCGACCTCGACGTCGACCCGGCCGCGCTGTCCCGCTGACCGCCGCGCGCGCCGCCGACCGCGGCCGGAACACCGCGCCCCGCGCCCGCGTTGCACCCCGCGTGACCGACACGTCGACCGCCGCCGCGCTGACGGCCGAGGACCTGCGCCGCCCCCTGGGGAGCGACGCGACGTTCCTCCAGCTGTCGTCGGGCTTCTGCGCGCCGTGCCGGGCCACCCGCCGCGTGCTGGAGCGGGTCGTCGCGACCCAGGACGGCGTCGCGCACGTCGAGGTGGACGTCGCGCACCGGGCGGACCTGGCCGAGCGGTTCGGGGTGACCGAGACCCCCACGACGGTCCTGCTCGACGCCGCCGGCGCCCCGGCGCGGACGGTGACGGGCGTGCCGTCGCTCGCGCAGGCCCGCGCCGCCGTCGCGGCGGTCCGCGCGGGCGTCTGAACCCCCGCCCGCCGGCCTCAGCCCGCCGCGACCACCCGCAGCACCCGGAACCCCCGCGCCGTCGCCACGCGGTCGACCTCCGCGACGCCGTCGAGCTCGGTCGCCAGCCAGCGCAGCAGCGAGTCCGACCCGAGGTTCTTCGCCACCACGAGGTGCGCCTCGCCGCCCGGGACCAGCCGGCGGAGCCACTGCCGCAGCATCGCGTGCAGCGTCTCCTTGCCGACCCGGATCGGCGGGTTCGACCAGATGGCGGCGAACCGGACGTCGTCGGGCACCTCCTCGGGGCGCACCGCCCGCAGCCCGTCGACGCCCAGCCGCGCCGCGTTGCGCCGGGTCAGGTCGAGCGCCCGCTCGTTCACGTCGACGGCCCACACCCGCGCGTGCGGGGCGAGCAGCCCGAGGCTGAGCGCGACCGGGCCCCAGCCGCAGCCGAGGTCCAGCAGGTCGCCGTCCCGGGGCGGGTCGGGCACGTGCTGCAGGAGCACCTCGGTGCCGCCGTCCAGGTGGTCGGGGGAGAACACGCCGCCGGCGGTCTCGACCTCGACCTCCCGGCCCGCGAGGTGCACGGTGCGGGCCCGGCGCTCGTCGGGGGAGGCGGGCTCGGCGGTGAAGTAGTGCTCGGTGCCGGTCACGCCGCGACCCTACCGGCCCGCCCGGCGCCCCGGCCGCCCGCCCCGCGCGCCCCGGCCGCCGCGACGCCGCGCCCGTCCGCCGGTGGCGAATAGCCTCGCGCCCGCCCCCGCGGCGCGCGACACTGGTACCCGGGCCGCCGCCGACGGCGGCCCACCGGCGACAGCGAAGGAACCGCGTGAACGACCCCCAGAACCCCACGACTCGCGAGCAGGACGTCCCGGAGACCGAGGTGGACGCGCAGCAGGCCGCGCGCGACGCCCAGCGGGTCGCCGACGACGTCGTGGCACGCGTGCTCGCGCGGGCGGGCACGGCGGTCCACGACGGCGCGACCGTCCACACCACCTACGACGGCGAGCAGCTCGACCTGGAGGAGCGCACGTCGCTGCGCCGGGTCGCCGGGCTGTCCACCGAGCTCCAGGACGTCACCGAGGTCGAGTACCGGCAGCTGCGCCTCGAGCGCGTCGTGCTGGTCGGCCTCTGGGGCGGCGGGGGCGTCACCCAGGAGAGCGCCGAGATCTCGCTGCGCGAGCTCGCCGCGCTGGCCGAGACGGCGGGCTCCCAGGTGCTCGACGGCCTGCTGCAGCGCCGGCAGAACCCCGACCCCGGCACGTACCTCGGCTCCGGCAAGGCGGCGGAGCTCGCGGGCGTGGTCCTGGCGGCCGGCGCGGACACCGTGGTCGTCGACGGCGAGCTCGCCCCGTCCCAGCGCCGCGCGCTGGAGGACGTGGTGAAGGTCAAGGTCGTCGACCGGACCGCGCTGATCCTCGACATCTTCGCCCAGCACGCCAAGTCCCGGGAGGGCAAGGCGCAGGTCGAGCTCGCGCAGCTCGAGTACCTGCTCCCGCGCCTGCGCGGCTGGGGCGACTCGATGTCCCGGCAGGCCGGAGGCCAGGTCGGCGGCGCCGGCGCGGGCATGGGCTCGCGCGGACCCGGTGAGACCAAGATCGAGCTGGACCGCCGCCGCATCCGCGACCGGATGGCCAAGCTGCGCCGCGAGATCGCCGCGATGGAGCCGGCCCGCGCCACCAAGCGGGCGTCCCGGAAGAAGAACGCGATCCCGTCGGTCGCG
>NZ_DASQCJ010000151.1:0-6167 GCF_035634735.1 Cellulomonas sp. | reverse complement strand
CCAAGGTGGTCGTCGACGCGCTGCTCCGCACCGGGGTGCTGGACGGGTTCGCGATCGGGCGGGCGGCGGCGGCGGAGCGCCCGGTGCTCGAGCGCCGTGCCGGCTGACGCGGGGGCCGTGCTCGACGTCGCCGGGCTCGAGGCGGTGCTCGACGGCGGCGCCGGCGTCGGGCCCGTCGACCTGCGGCTCGCCCCCGGGGAGCAGGTCCTCGTGCTGGGGCCGTCGGGGGCGGGGAAGTCGACGCTGCTGCGCTGCCTGCACGGCGCGGTGCCGCACGCCGTCCCCGCCCGGGTGCGGGGGCGGGTCGCGGTCGCCGGCCGGGACGTCGCGGAGCACGGCGTCGCGGCGCTCGCGGACGTGGTGGGGGTGCTCGCGCAGGACCCGGAGACGGGCGTCTGCCTCGCGGACGTCGCGGACGAGGTCGCGTTCCCGCTGGAGAACCTCGGGACGCCGCCCGCCGCGATCGGCCCCGCGGTCGGGGCGGCGCTCGCGGCGACCGGGGCCGCGCACCTGGCCGGCCGGCGCACGGACGCGCTGTCCGGCGGCGAGCTCCAGCGGGTCGGCCTCGCCGCCGCCGTGGTCACCCGGCCGCGGCTCCTGCTGCTGGACGAACCGACGTCGATGCTCGACGCGGACGGGGTGGCGGCCGTGCGGGCGGCGCTGGCGGCCGCGCGGCAGGCGACCGGCGCCGCGTGCGTGCTGGTGGAGCACCGGCTGGACGCCCTCGCGGGGGACGCGGGCGTCGCCGGGCTGCCGGGGCGGTGGGTCGTGCTGTCCGCGGACGGCCGGGTGACGCACGACGGGCCGGCGGCGGAGGTCGCGCGCGCGGCGGGACCGGAGCTGCTGGCGCGGGGCTGCTGGCTCCCGGAGGACGTGGAGCTGGCGGTGACCCTCGGCGGCGCGCCGGGGGACGGGGGGCAGCACGACCGGGTGCTGGCGCTGGCCGACGCGGTGTCCCGGGGCCCGGCGCCGCGCACGGCCCCCGCGCCGCCCGGGGAGGTGCTGCTCGCCGCCCGCGGGCTGGCCGTCGGGCGCGGCCGGCGCCGGGGGCGGCGCGGGCCGGCGCCGGAGCCGGTGCTGCGCGACGTGGACCTCGAGCTGCGCGCCGGCGAGGTCGTGGCGCTGGTCGGCGCGAACGGCGCCGGCAAGTCCACGCTGCTCGCGTGCCTCGCCGGGCTGCTCGCGCCGCTCGCGGGCGCCGTCGACGGTCCCCGCGCCGGGCTGGTGGTCCAGAACCCGGAGCACCAGCTCGCGGGGCGCACGGTGCGGGCCGAGGTCGCGACCGGGCTGCCGCCCGGCCCGGCGACGGACGAGCGGGTGGCCGCGTCGCTCACGCGGTTCGGCCTGACCCCGCTCGCGGACCGGGACCCGCACCGGCTGTCCGGCGGCGAGCAGCGCCGGCTGAGCCTCGCCGCGATGCTGGTCCACGACCGTCCGGTCCTGCTCGCGGACGAGCCCACGTTCGGCCTGGACCGGCACGGGACGGCGGCCGTGCTCGGGGCGCTGGCGGACGAGGCCCGCGCGGGGCGCGCCGTCCTGCTCACCTGCCACGACCTGCGCGCCGTGGCGTCGGCCGCCGACCGGGTGCTCGTGGCGGCGGGCGGCCGGCTCGTCGCCGAGGTGGACCCGCTCGCCCTGCTCCGCGCGCCGGGGCTGCTCGCCGCCGCCCGGCTCCGGCCCTCGCTGCTGCTGCGCCGGCTCGCCGCGGCGGTGCCCGACGCGGCGCGGCTGCGGGCGGCGCTCGCGGCGCTGGACGCGCGGGCCCTCGGCGGGGCGACGGGGCCGGTCGGCCGGGCGGCGGAGCCGGTCGCGTGACGCCGCTGGCGGCCCGGAACCCGGCCGTGAAGCTGCTGCTCGTGGTCGCGGTGTCGGTCGCGACCCTCGCGCTGCTGGACCCCGCGACGCTCGCGGCGCTCTACCTGCTGGGCCTCGCCGCGGCCCGGTGGGGCGCCGGGGTGGGCGGCCGGCGGCTGCTGCTCGCCCAGGTGCCGTTCTGGACGTTCGGCGTCGGGGTGCTGCTCGTCAACGCGGCGAGCCGGCCGGGCGCGGTCCTGGTCGCGGGCGGGCCGTTCCGGGTCACGCACGAGGGCCTGGTGGTCGGCGCCGCGCTCGCGCTGCGCGGGTGCGTGATCGGCGTCGCCACCGTCGCGTTCCTGGCGAGCACGCCGCCGCGGGACCTCATGGTGAGCCTGGTCCGGCACGCGCGGCTGAGCCCGCGGTACGCGTACGCGCTGCTGGCGGGCCACCGGATGCTCGCCGGGCTCCCGCGCCAGTGGGCGACGATCCGGGCGGCGCAGCTGGTCCGCGCCCCGCTCGGGCGGGACGGCCGGCCGCGCGAGGGGTGGCGCGGGTGGGCGCGTTCGGCGTTCGCGCTGCTCGTGGCGTCGATCCGGGCGTCCGAGCGGGTCGCGCTGGCGCTGGAGTCGCGCGGGCTCGCCGCCGGTCCGCGCACGGTGTGGCGCCCCGTGCCGTTCGGCGCCGCGGACGCCGTGCTGGCGGGCGGGGTGCTCGGCGTCCTGGCGCTGGTCCTGGCGGCGGGCGCGTGACGGCGACCTCGCGCCCCCGCGTGCGGCAGCATGGGGGCGTGTCTGACGAGCCCGACCGCCGCGGCGCGTTCGAGCACGCGGTCGACGGGCTCGTGGGGCTCCGGCTGCTGGGCGTCGCCTACGCGGACGTGGCGGCGCTCGGGCCGGAGCCGCGGGTGTGGGACCACGAGGACTGGCACCACGCGGTGCTCGGCGTGGAGCTGGTGACCGACGCCGGCACGCGGGCGATCACCTGGGCGTGGACCTTCGGGTGCCACGGCGTCGAGGTGTTCGACCGGCTGCCCCTCGCCGCCCCCGCGCCCGGCGCCGAGGGGGGACCCGAGACCTGGTCGGTGTCGGCCCACCCGCGCTGGGCGGGGCGGCTCGGCGCGACCGTCACCTCCGCGGCCGCCGTGTGGGGCCGCCCGCCGGCGAGCGCGGCGCGGCCGACGTGCCCCTCGCGATCCGGGTCGAGGTCGGAGGCGGCCCGGTCTGGTTCGTCGCGGCCACGTCGGGTGCGCCCGGCGAGGCCGTCGACCTGGGCGCGGACGAGGTCGCCCTCCTGTTCACCGACGAGGACGCCGCCCGTCTGGGCCTCCCGCTGCCGGGTCTCGTCCGGCCGAGGTCGGCGGTTGCGGCCGCCCGGACCCCGGCGGAACCGGCGACCTGAGGCGCAACCGCCGACCTCGACGGCCCGAGCGCCCCCGAGCCGGTCAGACCGCCAGGCCGACCAGGGAGCCCACGCCGTAGGTGATCGCCATCGCCAGGCTGCCGCCCACGACGTTCCGGAGCACCGCGCGGCCGGCCGGGGCGCCGCCCAGGCGGGCGCTCACGGTGCCGGTCACCACGAGCGCCGCGACGACCGCCGCGAACGTCGCCACGACGCGCGCCTCGCCGCCCCACGGGCCCAGCATCGCGAGCAGCGGCACCACGCCGCCGACCACGAACGCCACGAGCGACGCGAGCGCCGCGTGCCACGGGTTGGTCAGCCCCTCCTCGGCGTCCCGCACGCCGTGCGCGGCGAGCACCCGCTCGGCGTCGCGCTGGCTGCTCACCGAGACGTACTCGCCCGCGGCCATCGACAGCGCGCCCGCGACCAGCGCGGCGACGCCGGCGACCGCCAGGGTGGCGAGGCCCGTGGCCGCGCCGGCGACGCCGACCACGGTGGCGGCGACGGAGACGATGCCGTCGTTCGCACCGAGCACGCCCGCGCGCAGCCAGTTCAGCCGCTCGGCGGTCGGCAGGGCGACGGCGGGGCCGCCGGGGCCCGGGGTGCCGGTGCCCGGGGCATCGGGAGCGGCGCCCTCGGCGGCGCGCCGGGTCGCCGATGCGGCGGTGCGGTCACGGTCCAGGAGGTGGGTCGACAGGGCGCTCATGGCAGCCACGGTAGGCCGGAGATGACGCCTTGTCATCACAGGAAAGGCTGCCCTGACCTGCGGAAACGCAGGTTTGCCTGCCCTTATCTGGAACCGGTCAAGACGTTCCCGCAGGTCAGAGCGGCCCCACCGCGAGCACCCGCAGCACGACCTCGCCGGCGGCGTCCGAGGCGGGCAGGTCGACCAGGGCGTCGATGCGCCAGTCGTGGTCGCCGGCCGGGTCGTCGAGCAGCTGCCGGACGAACCACAGCTCGCCCCGGGCGCCCGCCTCGCCGTGCGCGGACGGCCGCTCGTCGACCTGGAACAGCGCGGGGCCGCGGGCCGCGGGGCCGGTGAGGATCTCGTCGTGGTCGTCGTAGAACGGGTCGAGCGCGTCGCCCCACCGGTCCGCGGTCCACGGCGCGTCGGAGGCGTCCTGGTCGCCCAGCGCCGCCAGCGCCGGGTACGCCTCGCGCGCCGCCAGGTCGACCCGGCGGAACAGCGCCCCGCGGACCAGCGCCCGGAACACGCGCTTGTTGACCGTGATCGGCGGGGGAGCGTCGTCCTCGGGCCGGGACTCGGTGACGGTGGCGTCGTCCAGGTCCTCCGGGTGGGCGAGCCGCTCCCACTCGTCGAGCAGGCTCGAGTCGGTGCGGCGCACCAGGTCGCCGAGCCACTCGACGATCTCGTGCAGCTCCTCGGTCCGCAGGTCGTCGGGCACGGTCTGCCGCAGGGCCCGGAACGCGTCCGCGAGGTAGCGGAGCAGCACGCCCTCGGTGCGGTCGAGCTGGTAGAGCGACACGTACTCGGCGAACGTGGCCGCCCGTTCGTGCATGTCGCGGACGACCGACTTCGGGGACAGCTCGTGGTCGGCGACCCAGGGGTTGGTCTGCTTGTAGATCTGGAACGACGCGCCGAGCAGCTCGGCGAGCGGCTTCGGGTACGACACGTCCTCGAGCAGCGCCATCCGCTCCTCGTACTCGATGCCGTCGGCCTTCATCGCCGCCACGGCCTCGCCGCGGGCGCGGTTCTCCTGCGCCGCGAGCACCTGGCGCGGGTCGTCCAGCGTCGCCTCGATGACGGACACCACGTCGTGCGCGTAGCCGGGGTCCTCGACGTCCAGCAGGTCGAGCGCGGCGTAGGCGAACGGGGACAGCGGCTGGTTCAGCGCGAACGTCGGCGGCACGTCGAGGGTCAGCCGCACGGTCCGGCGCAGCCGCTCCGGGCCGGGCCCGTCCTCGACGACCCGCTCGACCACGCCCGCGGTGCGCAGCGACCGGTAGATGGCGATCGCCTGCCGGACGAGCCGGCCCTTCGACGACTCGGGCTCGTGGTTGTCGAGCAGCAGGTGCTTCATGGTCTCGACGGGGTCGCCGGTCGGGCGGGCGAGGACGTTGAGCACCATCGCGTGCGACACCCCGAACGACGAGGTCAGCGGCTCGGGCTCGGCGTCGCGCAGCCGCTCGAACGTCTTGTCCGTCCAGTTGACCATCCCGGGCGGCGCCTGCTTGCGGACGATCTTCTTGAGCTTCTTCGGGTCGTCGCCGGCCTTCTGCAGGGCCTTGCGGTTCTCGATGACGTGCTCCGGCGCCAGCACCAGCACCTCGCCGGTGGTGTCGAACCCGGCCCGGCCGGCGCGCCCGGCGATCTGGTGGAACTCGCGGGCGGACAGGTGCCGCATCCGCACGCCGTCGTACTTCACCAGCGAGGTGAGCAGCACCGTGCGGATCGGCACGTTGATCCCGACGCCGAGGGTGTCGGTGCCGCACACGACCCGGAGCAGGCCCTTCTGGGTCAGCCGCTCGACCACCCGGCGGTACTTCGGCAGCATGCCCGCGTGGTGCACGCCGACGCCGTGCCGCAGCAGCCGGGACAGGGTCTTGCCGAACCCGGGGCCGAACCGGAAGTCGCCCAGCTCGTCGGCGATCCGGTCGCGCTGCTCGCGGCTGGCGAGGGTCATCGACAGCAGCGCCTGCGCGCGCTCGACGGCCTCCTTCTGCGTGAAGTGCACGACGTACACGGGGGAGCGGCCGGTCTGCACCAGCATCTCCAGCAGCTCGTGCAGCGGCTCGACCTCGTAGGTGAACGACAGCGGCACGGGGCGCTCGGCGCCGGCGACGACCGCCACGGGCACGTCGGTGCGCCGCTCGAGGTCGTCCACGAAGAACGACACGTCGCCGAGCGTCGCGGACATGAGCAGGAACTGGGCGCGCGGCAGCTCGAGCAGCGGCACCTGCCACGCCCAGCCGCGCTGCGGGTCGGCGTAGAAGTGGAACTCGTCCATCAC
>NZ_DASQCJ010000150.1:0-15074 GCF_035634735.1 Cellulomonas sp. | reverse complement strand
GCGCTGGTCGCGGTGCTGCGGCACGCCGCGGGCTGACCGCGGACCCGGCGCCGGACGGGCCGCCCGGGCTCAGTGCCCGTACGCCGCCAGCGACCGGTCCGTCGGCACGATCTCCTTGCCGAGCGGCACGAGCGACACCGGGATCATCTTGAGGTTCGCGATCGCCAGCGGGATGCCCACGATCGTGATCGCCTGCGCGAACGCCGTGGTGACGTGCCCGAGCACGAGCCACCAGCCGGCGACGAGGATCCAGATGACGTTGCCGATCGTCGACATCGCGCCGGCGGTCGGCCGGTCCACGATCGTGCGGCCGAACGGCCACAGCGCGTACGACGCCATCCGGAACGACGCGACGCCGAACGGGATGGTCACGACCAGCACGCAGCAGATGATCCCGGCCAGCACGTAGCCGAGCGCGAGCCACAGCCCGCCGAACACGAGCCAGATGAGGTTGAGCAGGAGCTTCACGGCACCAGCCTGACGGACGCGCCCGCCCCGGCGCATCGGGGACCACCCCGACCCGACCCTGGTCCTGTCACGGCGGCGCCCGCCGGCCCCGGGCGGCTCACGGCACCCGCGCGGTCCACTCCGGGTTGCCGAACTTCTCCTCGACGAGCTGATGCGCCCGCTCCAGCTCCTCCGGCCGGAGGTCGCCGTCGACGGTCCGGTACCGGGACCGGAAGTGGGCGATGAACGCGTCGATGACCTGCTCCCGCGGCAGCCCCGTCTGGGACCGCACCGGGTCGACCCGCTTGTTCGCGCTGGTCGTGCCCTTGTCGGACAGCTTCTCCCGGCCGATCCGCAGCACCTCGAGCATCTTGTCCGCGTCGATGTCGTAGGCCATCGTCATGTGGTGCAGCACGGCGCCGCCGGCCAGGCGCTTCTGCGCGGAACCCGCGATCTTGCCCGCCGGGGACGCGATGTCGTTGAGGCCGGCGAACGTCGCGGTGACGCCCACGTCGGCGAGCGCGCCGATCACCCAGTCGTCGAGGAACCGGTACGACTGCTCGAACGACAGCCCGTCGACCAGCGAGGCGGGCACCACGAGCGAGAACGTGATGCAGTTGCCGGCCTCCATGAACATGGCGCCGCCGCCGGAGATCCGCCGGACCACCGTCACGTCGTGCTTCGCGACGCCCTCGGGGTCGACCTCGTTGCGCAGCGACTGGAACGAGCCGATGAACACGGCGCGCTCGTCCCACTCCCAGAACCGCAGCGTCGGGCCGCGCCGGCCGGCGGCGAGCTCCTCGGTCAGCACCTGGTCCAGCGCGCCGAGCACGGCGGGCGGCAGCGGTCCGGGGTGGATCAGCTCGAAGGTGTGGTCCTGCCAGGACGTCGCGTGGCCGAGCGCGCGGCGCACGGCGATCGCCACCGCCTCGGGCGTGAACCCGACCATCTGCACCGGGGCGTCGAACCGGCCGTCGGCCTCGGCGCGGCGCAGGCCGTCCTCGATCGCCGTCGTCAGGTCGGCGACCCGCGCGTCGGCGGGCCGGCCGCGCAGGGACTCGTCGATGACCGCGAGGGCGGCGTCGGGCTCGAGGAAGAAGTCGCCGCTGACGCTCACCTCGGTGAGCGTCCCGCCTGCCACCTCCACGTCCGCTGCCACGAGCTTGCCGCCGGGGACCTTGTACTCGCCACGCACGGTCCCGATCCTAGGCCCCTGACCGGCGTGGTCGCCGGGGAGCCGCGCCACCTACCGCCGACGCCGACCCGGAGCGGCGCACAGCGCCCGCCACAGCGCCGCCCACTGCTCCGGGCGCAGGTCCCGGGGCAGCGCGCGCGGCGGCACCGCGGCGTCCGCGAGCGCCCGCCGGGCCGTCGCCGCCGGGACCCGCGCGGCCCGCGCGAGCACGTGGTCCAGCCCGCGACCCGGCCCGGTGAACACCGCGCCGACGAGCCGCTGGTAGCCGTCGCGCTCCGCCGGGTCGACGAGCGGGCGCTCCCGGCGGGCCACCGTGAGCAGCCCGCCGTCGACGGACGGCCGCGGCCGGAACGCGCCCGCCGGCACCCGTCCGTGCAGCGCGACCTCGAACCACGGATCGGTCTGGGCGGTGAGCAGCGTCCGGCCGCCGACCCCCGCGCGCTTGCGGGCCACCTCCCACTGGGTGAGCAGTACCGCGTGCCGCCACCTGCCGTGGTGCAGCAGACGGCGCAGCAGCGGCGTGGTCAGGTGGAACGGGATGTTGCCGACCACGACCGGCCGGTCGAGCGGCACGCGCAGCGCGTCCGCGCACAGCACGGTGGCGCCGGGCGCGCGGGAGCGCAGCCGGTCGGCGCGGCGCGGGTCGACCTCGACCGCGAGCAGGTCGCGACCGAGGCCCGCGAGCGGCCGGGTCAGCGCGCCGTCGCCCGCGCCGATCTCGAGGACGGGCCCGTCGGTCGCGCCGACCAGGCGGACGACGGCGTCGACGGTCGGGCGGTGGTGCAGGAAGTTCTGGCCGAGCTCGTGCCGGCCGCCGTGGTGATCTCGCACGGGAGGTGCTCCAGTCGCAGGCAGGACGGAGCACCCGGAGGGGCGGAAGCGGGGTTCGGCCCGGCTCCGGGTGCTCGGGGCATCCGGAGGCGGCGGCCGGTCTGACGTCCGGCCGCGCTCAGGCGGGCCGGGGGCGTGCGACGGCCGCGGCGGCCGTGCTGATCAGCGTTCCCATGCGGGCGACGGTACGGCGCACCCGGCGGGCCGCGCACGGGGTTTTCAGCGGTAGACATCCGCACGCGGGCCCATCCGCAGCACGTGCACCGGCCGGTTCTCGTCGTCCACCCGGACGATCACGCGGAACCCGATGCCGACGTACCCGCTCCGCTCGCCCGCGAGCCGGCCCGTGAGCGGCTTGGTGGCGCGGTGCGGGTTCTCCGCCAGCCGCTCCCGGCAGAACCGCAGCACGGCGTCCGCGAGCTTCGGGGGGAGCCGGTCGATCGCGCGCACAGCCGGCGGCGCGAACCGCACCTCGTACACGGGCTCAGCGGCGCCGGGCCAGCCGCGCCTCGACCTCGTCGAGGCTCAGCGTGTCCCCCGCCTCGACCGCGGCGTCGGCCTCCGCCATCTCCGCGGCGTGGTCGCGGTCCGACAGCCAGGCGAGCGTCTCGAGCAGCGTGTCCAGGTCTTCCGCCGAGACGAGCACGCCCGCCGGCTTGCCGTGCCGCGTGATCGTCACGGGCTCGTGCGACGCCTGCACCTCGTCCAGGACGGCGGACAGGTTGGTCTTCACCTCGTTCAGGGGCAGCGTGCGCATGGCATCGACTCTAGTCGGAAGTATGACCATATCGGCAGCGGCGACGGCACCCATGGCGCGACCCTAGGACGCCCGGGCCTCACTCACCGCGGCCCGGCGCGCACCCCTGGGTGCCGCCCCAGGGTCAGTCCACCGTCGAGGTGTAGTACGTCGCCGCCATGTCCTCGTCGGTCCGGCCCTGCGCCGCCGCGCGGTCGAGGCGGGCCGAGAACGCCTCGGCGCCGTCCAGCCGGAGCCCGCGCTCCCGCGCGGCCGCGACGATCAGCCGCGCGTCCTTGCCCGAGGTGCCGACCGCGAACGCGGCCGGGCTCAGCCGGTCCTCGCGGACGAGGTCCGTCTTCACCCGGAGGAACGGGGTGTCCAGCGGGCCGCCGTCGAGCACCTCGAAGAACCGGTCCGGCTCGACGCCCAGCGCCTCGGCGAGCGCCAGCACCTCGCCCGCGGCGTTCGCGACCGTGATGACCCAGCTGTTCACGACCAGCTTGAGCCGGGTCGCCGACCCCGCGGCCGCGTCCTCGCCGGTCCACACCGTCCGCGCGCCCACGGCGTCGAGCACCGGCGCCACCACGTCCCGCGCCCCGGGCGGCCCGGCCGCGATCACCACCAGCTTCCCCGCCTCGGCCGGCTGCCGGGTCCCGGACACGGGCGCCTCGACGAACGTCACGCCCAGCTCGCCGGCCAGCGCCGCGAGCGCCGGGGTGTCGTCGACGCCGACCGTCGTGGACTGCAGCCAGACCGCGCCCGGGCGCAACCCGGGGCCGGCCTGGCGGATCACCTCGGCGACCGCGGCGCCGTCGTGCAGCATCGTCAGCACGACGTCCGCACCGTCGACCGCCTCGGCGGGCGTGGCCGCGACCGTGGCGCCGTCGGCGGCCAGCGGCTCGGCCTTCGCCGCGCTGCGGTTCCACGCCCGGACGGCGTGCCCCGCCCGCAGCAGGATGCGCGCCATCGCCGCGCCCATGATCCCGGTGCCCAGCACCGCCACCGTCCGTGCGTCGCTCATGGGCCCATCCTCGCCCCGGGCCGGGATGCCGGCCCACCCGGACCGGGACTCAGCCCAGGCCGGCCAGCGCGCGCTCGGCGCTGCTCCGCGCGACGGCCGCCATCGTGGCCGGGTCCGCCGGCTCGGCCGCCGGGTCCACGCCGGACGCGGTCGTGGTCACCAGGGCGTTGCCCGCCAGCGCGGTCACCTCGACCTCCGGGCTGGTCGCGCCCTCGGCGGTCAGCGTCAGCCGGCGCACGACGGTCGGGGCGTCGCCCCGGTCCGTCGTGGGCGGCTCCGCGGTCCACGAGCCGCCGTCGGCGCCCGGGTTGATCTGCTGGTAGGCGTCGCAGTCCTCCAGCGTCCCGACCAGGGCGTCGAACGCCTCCTGCGCCGCCGCCGCGTCGGCGAGCACCATGACGGACTGGATCACCGTCACGACGTCGTCGCTGGCGAACCGGCGGAGGAACATGTCGGGCTCGCGCTCGGTGGTGGTGACCGCGGGCGTGCAGGCGGACGGCTCGACCGCGGACCGCTCCGGCAGGCCCCACGCGGCCTCGTCGGCGTCCGCGAGCGACTGGCCCGCGGCCAGGGGCACGGCCTCGGCGAGCTCGGTGTCGGTGAGGAACAGCGTCGGGGCGGAGCCGGCGTCGAACGCGCCGGCGGCCGACGGGGCCGGGGAGGTGGCGGACGGCGAGGGCTCCGCCGTCGGGGTCGCCGCGGCCGACGCCGTCGCGGCCGGGTCCGGCTCGCGGGGCCCGGGCGCCGGGGCCCACGGGCGCCAGGCGAGCAGCACGCCCGCGGCGAGCGCGAGGACCAGGGTCAGCAGCCAGGGCCACGCCCGGTCCCGGCGGGGCGGGGCACCGCCGGTCGCGGGCTCGCGCGGTGCGGACCCGCCCGGTGCAGGCCCGTCGGCGGGGGCGGGCGGGCGCGCGGGCTCCGTCATCGGGTTCTCCCTCGGCCGGGGGCGCTGTCCCGCGCCACGCTATTGCGGGCCGCCGCCCGGCGCGAGGGGGCGACGCGCCGCGGCGACGAGGCGGGTGACCTGCGCGGCCGTCCCGGCGAGGTGCGCGGCGGTCGTCGCGGGGTCGAGCGCCTCCGCGAGCGGCAACGGCCGCGGGTGCACCGGGAGCACCGCGTCGAACGGGTTCGCCGGGTCGTCGGCGTCCACGTCCACCGCGCCCGCGAGCGCGACGACGACGGCACCCGCACCGCGCCCGAGCGCCGCCACGCCGGCCGGGGTCTTGCCGCGGGCCGTCTGCGCGTCGAGCCGCCCCTCCCCCGTCAGCACCAGGTCCGCACCGGCGACGGCCTCGGCCAGCCCGGCTGCGCGCGCGACGTGGGCGAACCCGGCCTCCCGGCGCGCGCCGAGGGCCAGCAGCGCGGCGCCGAGCCCGCCGGCCGCGCCCGCCCCGGGCAGTCCCGCGACCGCGCGCCCGTGCGCCGCCAGCGCCGAGCCCCACGCGGCGAGCCGGTCGTCGAGGTGCGCGACCTGCGCCGGGGTCGAGCCCTTCTGCGGCCCGAACACGTGCGCGGCGCCGGCGGGCCCGTGCAGCGGGCTGTCGACGTCGGTGAGCACGACCAGGTCGACCCGGCCCAGGTCCGGCAGCGCGTCGAGGGTGCCGAAGTCCCACAGCGGGTTGGTCCCGGGCGCCCCGAGCGGTGCCCCGGCGCGGTCCCGCGCCGCGCCGCCCAGCGCCAGCAGCAGGCCGAGCCCGCCGTCGGTGCAGGCCGAGCCGCCGAGCGCGACGACCACCCGGCGCGCCCCGCCGTCGACCGCGTGCCGGACGAGGAGCCCGAGTCCGGCGGAACCGGCGCGCGGGGGCAGGTCGGGACCGACCTCGACCTGCCCGAGCCCGACGCAGGAGGCGGCCTCGACGACGGCGGTCGGGCCGCGGCCGTCGTCCGCGCGCGCCCCCGCCGGCCCGGCACCGCCCGCCGCCCCGGCCTCGCCGCGCCCGTCCCCGTCCAGCACCGCGTACCCGGCGTCGAGCGGCCGCCCGACCGCGTCCACCACCCGCGCCACCACCCGGCGCCCGGGCCGCGCGGCGAGCAGCGCGTCGACCGTGCCCTCGCCGCCGTCCGCCACCGGCACGACCCGCACCGACCCGCCGGGGTCCGCGGCGCGCACGCCCGCGGCGACCGCCTCTCCGGCGTCGGCGCTGGAGAGGCACCCCTTGAACGCGTCCACCGCGACGACCACCCGCACGGACCCACTGTGCCCGCCACCCCCGCCGAGATGGCAACCCTCGGCTGTGCGCGGGCGCCCCCGCGCAGCCGAGAGTTGCCATCTCGACGAATCGTCGGGAGGCGGGGGCGGCGCGGCTCCGCGCGAGTGCGGACCCGGGTCAGCGCGGGGCGATGCCCCGGTTGCGCAGGCCCCAGATCGCCGAGTCCGTCAGCGCCTCCCAGGACGCCTCGATCAGGTTGGGCCCCACGCCCACGGTGCTCCACGCGGTCTGCCCGTCGGACGTCTCGATGAGCACCCGGGTCACCGCGTCGGTGCCGTGCATGGCGTCGAGGATGCGCACCTTGAAGTCGATCAGCTCGAACGCGGCCAGCTCCGGGTACACCCGCTGCAGCGCGAGCCGCAGCGCGTGGTCCAGGGCGTTGACCGGGCCGTTCCCCTCGCCGGTGGCGACGATGCGCTCCCCGCCGGCGTGCAGCTTGACCGTGGCCTCGGCGGTGGCGGGGGTGCCGCGGGAGCCCGCGCGCTCGATGATCGTCCGCCACGACTCGACCCGGAAGTACGCCGGCCGGGAGCCGTCGACCTCCTCGGCGAGCAGCAGCTCGAACGACGCGTCCGCGGCGTCGTAGGTGTAGCCCTGCGCCTCGGCGTCCTTGACCCGGTTGGTGACCCGGGTGAGCACCTCGTCCTGGCCGGCCAGGTCGAAGCCGAGCTCGCGCCCCTTGAGCTCGATGGACGCGCGGCCGGCCATCTCGGAGACCAGCATCCGCATGTCGTTGCCGACGGCCTGCGGGTCGATGTGCTGGTACAGGTCCGGGTCGACCCGGATCGCCGAGGCGTGCAGCCCCGCCTTGTGCGCGAACGCGCTCGCCCCGACGTAGGGCTGGCGCGCGAACGGCGCGATGTTGGTGATCTCGCTGATCTGGTGCGCGATCCGGGTCATCTCCGCGAGCCCGCCCGGGCGGTCCGCGGGCGGCACGAGCACGCTGCGGCCGGTCTTGAGCTCGAGGTTGGCGACGGTCGCGAGCAGGTCGGCGTTGCCGGTGCGCTCGCCGTAGCCGTTCACGGTGCCCTGCAGGTGCACGGCGCCCGCCTCCACCGCCGCGAGCGAGTTCGCGACCGCGCAGCCCGAGTCGTTGTGCGCGTGCACGCCGAGCCGGGTCAGGGCGTCCGCGGTGCCCAGCGCGGCCCGCAGGTCGCGGACCACCTCGGTCACCTGGAACGGCAGCATCCCGCCGTTGGTGTCGCACAGCACGACCGTCTCGGCGCCGGCCTCGACCGCCGCGAGCACGACGTCCCTCGCGTAGGCCGGGTCGAACCGGAAGCCGTCGAAGAAGTGCTCGGCGTCGACGACGACGCGGCGCCCCTCCTGCACGAGCAGCCGCACGGAGTCGGCGACCATCGCCAGGTTCTCGGGCCCGGTGGTGCGCAGCGCGCGCTCGACGTGCCGCGAGTCCGACTTGGCGACGAGCGTGACGACCGGCGCCTCGGAGTCGAGCAGGGCGCGCAGCTGCGGGTCGTCCCACGCGCGCACGCCCGGCTTGCGGGTGGCGCCGAACGCGGCGAGCACCGCGTGCCGGAGGTCGAGCTCCTTGGCGGCGCGCGCGAAGAACTCGGTGTCCTTCGGGATCGCGCCCGGCCAGCCGCCCTCGATGTAGCCCACGCCCAGGTCGTCGAGCAGCGGGGCGATCGCCAGCTTGTCGGCGACCGAGAGGTTCATGCCCTCCTGCTGGGCGCCGTCGCGCAGCGTCGTGTCGTAGACGTCGAACGCCGCGGGGCCGCCGGGGGCGGGGTGGGCCGCGCCGCCGCGGGGCAGCGTGGCGGGGGCGTCGGGGGCGGTGGGCTCGGTCACGGGGGGTGCTTCTCTCGGCGAGGGGACGAGGCGAGCTGCCGGGGTGCGCGCCGGGTCGGCGTGCGGGTCGAGCAACAAAAAGACCCCCCGGGTTCGGGAGGTCGGCGCGTCCGCGGGGGTGGGGCGGACGCGCTAGGCGATGACGATCGGGAGACCGGACATGGCCTCATGGTGGCACACGTCACGCCCGCCGTCAGCCCCGTCCAGCGTGCGGGACAGCGGCCGAGTTCGGCACTCCGCGCCCGAGTTCGGCACCTGGAGGTGCCGACCTGGGCGACGGAGTGCCGAACTCGGCGACCGGGTCAGACCAGGCGGTGCATCCAGCCGTGCGGGTCGGCGGCCCGGCCGTACTGGATGTCGGTGAGGCGCTGCCGGATGCTCTGCATCACCGGGCCGGCCTCGCCGTCGCCCACCGTCACGTCGAAGTCGCCGCCCGCGAGCCGGCCGATCGGGGTCACCACCGCGGCGGTGCCGCAGGCGAACACCTCGGCGACGCTGCCGTCGCGCAGGCCGTCGAGCAGCTCGGCCAGCGGGATGTCGCGCTCGGTGACCTCGCGGCCGTCCTCGGTGAGCAGCTGCAGGATCGACGACCGGGTGACGCCCTCGAGGATCGAGCCGGTCAGGCGCGGCGTGGACACCGAGCCGTCGGCGCCGACCACGAACACGTTCATGCCGCCGAGCTCCTCGAGCAGCGTGCCGGTGGCGGCGTCCAGGAAGCACACCTGCTCGCAGCCGCGGGCGTACGCCTCCTGCTGCGGGAGCAGGCTCGCGGCGTAGTTGCCGCCGCACTTGGCCGCACCGGTGCCGCCGGCCGCGGCGCGGGCGTAGTCCTCGGACACCCAGATCGACACCGGCTTCACGCCGCCCGCGAAGTACGAGCCGACCGGCGACGCGATGACGAGGTACTCGGCCTGCATCGACGGCCGCACACCGAGGAAGGCCTCGGAGGCGTACATGAACGGCCGCAGGTAGAGGCTGGTCTCCTCCCCCGACGGCACCCAGGCCTCGTCGGTCCGCACCAGGGCCGTCACCGACGCGAGGAAGTCCTCGGTGGACAGCTCGGGCAGCGCGAGCCGCCGGGCGGAGCGCTGCAGCCGCTCGGCGTTGGCCCGCGGGCGGAACGTCCACACGGAGCCGTCGGCGTGCCGGTACGCCTTGAGGCCCTCGAAGATCTCCTGGGCGTAGTGCAGCACCGCGGTCGCGGGGTCGAGCAGCAGCGGGCCGTACTTCTCGACCCGGCGGTCGTGCCAGCCCAGGCCCTGCGTCCAGGAGACGCGCGCCATGTGGTCGGTGAACACGGTGCCGAACTTCGGCGTGGCGAGCAGCGACTCCCGCTCGGCGTCGGGCGTCGGGGTGTCGGTGGGCCGGACCTCGAAGGTGGCGCCGAGGTCGGTCGTGTCGGAGATGCTCATTGTCTGCGGCCTTTCACCAGGAGTCTGATCTGACGGTACCTGGGCGACGGCCGGGGTGGGACGGGCGCGGGGCGCGGCGGTGCGCCCCGAGCGGGCGGCGACTAGCCGGCGATGCGCGCGGCGAGGTCCTTGCCCACCTCGGCCGTCGACCGTACTCGGTCCCCGCGCTCCGCCACGTCCGCCGCGACCGCGGCCTCGACGCGGGCCGCGGCCTCGCGCTCGCCCAGGTGCTCGAGCAGCAGCGCGACGGACAGCACCGTCGCGGTGGGGTCGGCCTTGCCCTGCCCGGCGATGTCCGGGGCGGAGCCGTGCACCGGCTCGAACATGCTCGGCGAGGTGCGGTCCGGGTTGATGTTGGCGGACGCGGCCAGGCCGATGCCGCCGACGATCGCGCCGGCGAGGTCGGTGAGGATGTCGCCGAACAGGTTGTCCGTGACGATGACGTCGAACCGCGCCGGGTCGGTGACCAGGAAGATCGTCGCCGCGTCCACGTGCAGGTAGTCGACCGTCACGTCGGGGAACTCGGCGTTCACGGCCTCGACGGTGCGCCGCCACAGGTGGCCGGCGTGCACGAGGACGTTGTGCTTGTGCACCAGCGTGAGCTTCTTGCGCGGGCGGGCCGCCGCGCGGGCGAACGCGTCGCGGACGACCCGGTCGACGCCGAACGCGGTGTTGACGCTGACCTCGTTGGCGATCTCGTGCGGGGTGCCCACCCGGATCGCGCCGCCGTTGCCCACGTACGGGCCCTCGGTGCCCTCGCGGACCACGACGAAGTCGACGTCGCCCGGGTTCGCGAGCGGCGAGGCCACGCCCGGGTACAGCTTGGACGGGCGCAGGTTCACGTAGTGGTCCAGCGCGAACCGCAGCTTGAGCAGCAGCCCGCGCTCCAGCACGCCGGACGGCACGCTCGGGTCGCCGATGGCGCCGAGCAGGATCGCGTCGTGCGAGCGGATCGCCTCGAGGTCCGCGTCGGTGAGCGTCTCGCCGGTCGCGTGCCAGCGGCGCGCGCCCAGGTCGAAGTCGGTCGTGGTGACCGTGCTGCCCGAGCCGGACAGGGCCGCCTCCAGGGCGAGGAGACCCTGCTCCACGACCTCGGTGCCGATGCCGTCACCCGCGACGACGGCCAGGTTGATGCGCTGCGCCATGCTTGCCACCCTAGTGAGTCGTCTTACGAATCGGGACGACCGTCTCAGGCCTCGGACGGCGTCGTGGGGGCGGCCCGGTCGCCGGGCCGCGGGTACAGCAGCTCGAACCGCTCGACCACGACCGGCGTGGCGTCCGTCAGCACCGCGCCCAGCGCCTCGAGCACCGGGCCCCAGGACCCCTCGCGCTCCGCCCGCCAGGACGCGAGCGTCCCGTCGCCCTCCGCCTCGGCCGCGGCGACCTCCCCGTCGACCTCGCCGAACGGGACCGTCTCGACCCGCGTGGTGCGGATGAGGGCGCCGGGCCGGCCCGCGCCGTCGGTGACGATCGCCAGGTCGCCCGTGACCGGCAGGGGCTCGTCGGCGTGCTCGAACTCGGCCAGGGCCGTCGACGTGGCGGTCTTGGTGCCGTCGAGCACGAGCGCGAGGGCCGCGTCGGCCAGGGCCGGGTCGTCCCCGAACGCCCAGGACGGCGGCACGAGCGACCCCGGCACGCCCGGGCCCAGCACCGAGGCGAACCGGACGACGCCGGCCCGGACCCGGGCGACCTCCCAGAACTCCAGGACCTCGTCGGCGTGCGTGCTGGCGGCGGCGTCGTCGGTCATGCCCTGATCCTCCCCCACATGCGCCGAGTGGAGTGCTCCACCCGGACACGCCGTGCGTGTCGGGCAGAGCACTCCACTCGGTTCCGGTCGAGCAGCCGGCGGGTCAGCGCGCGGCGGAGCCCTCGACGTAGTCCGTGTCGGACGGCTTCACCCAGGCGAACAGCTTGCGCAGCTCGCGGCCCACGGGCTCGATCGGGTGGTTCTGGCCCTTCTCGCGGAGCGCCGTGAACTCCGGCGCACCCGCGTCCTGGTCCGTGATGAACCGCTCGGCGAAGGCGCCGTTCTGGATGTCCGCGAGGACGGCCTTCATGTTCTCCTTCACCTCGGGGGTGATGACCCGCGGGCCGGAGACGTAGTCGCCGTACTCGGCCGTGTCGGAGACCGACCAGCGCTGCTTGGTGATGCCGCCCTCGAAGATGAGGTCGACGATCAGCTTCAGCTCGTGCAGCACCTCGAAGTACGCGACCTCGGGCTGGTAGCCGGCCTCGGTCAGGGTCTCGAACCCGTACTGGATCAGCTGGGACACGCCGCCGCAGAGGACGGCCTGCTCGCCGAACAGGTCGGTCTCGGTCTCCTCGGTGAACGTGGTCTTGATGCCGGCCGCGCGCAGGCCGCCGATGCCCTTGGCGTAGGACAGCGCGAGGTCCCAGGCGGAGCCCGACGCGTCCTGCTCGACGGCGACGATCACCGGCACGCCGCGGCCGTCGACGTACTCGCGGCGCACGAGGTGGCCCGGGCCCTTCGGGGCGACCATGACGATGTCGTGGCCGGCCTCGGGCTTGATGTAGCCGAACCGGATGTTGAAGCCGTGGCCGAACACCAGCGCGGCGCCCTCGGTCAGGTTCGGGGCGATCTCGTCGCGGTAGATGTGCCGCTGCACCTGGTCCGGCGCGAGGATGACGACGACGTCGGCGCCCTGCACGGCCTCGGCGACCGTCGCGACCTTGAGGCCCTCGTTCTCCGCCTTGGCGCGGGAGGCCGAGCCCTCGCGGAGGCCGACGGTCACGTCGACGCCCGAGTCGCGCAGGTTCAGCGCGTGCGCGTGCCCCTGGCTGCCGTAGCCGATGACGGCGACCTTCTTGCTCTGGATGATCGACAGGTCGGCGTCGTCGTCGTAGAACAGCTCAGCCACGATGGTTCTCCTTGTGTGTGCGGGGTCGTGCGGACGGACGGTTCAGGCGGACCGGCTGACGCGCTCGAGCGCGCGGTCCGTGATGGAGCGGGGGCCGCGGCCGATGGCCACGATGCCGGACTGGACGATCTCGCGGACGCCGAACGGCTCGAGCGCCGCGAGCAGCGCCGTGAGCTTGCCCGGGCTGCCGGTGGCCTCGATGGTCACGGTGTCCGGGACGACGTCGACGACGTGCGCCCGGAACAGCTCGACCACCTCGAGCACCTGGGTGCGGACCGGGCCCTCGGCGCGGACCTTCACCAGCAGCAGCTCGCGCTGCACGGAGGCGGCGTCCTCGAGCTCGACGATCTTGATCACGTTGATCAGCTTGTTCAGCTGCTTGGTGACCTGCTCCAGCGGCAGGGCGTCGACGTCGACCACGACGGTGATCCGGGAGATCTCGTCGTGCTCGGTCGGGCCCACCGCCAGGGAGTGGATGTTGAACGACCGGCGGGCGAACAGGCCCGCGACGCGGGTCAGCACGCCGGGCTTGTTCTCCACGAGGACGGAGAGGGTGTGACGGCTCATGATCTCTTCCTCAGTCCTCGCGGTCCCACGCCGGGGAGATGCCCCGGGCGTACTGGATGTCGTCGTTGCTCACGCCGGCGGCGACCATCGGCCACACCATCGAGTCGCGGGACACCGTGAAGTCCACGACCACGGGCTGGTCGTCGATCTCCATCGCCCGCTTGATGGTCGCGTCCACGTCGGCCGTGGTCTCGCAGCGCAGGCCGACCGCGCCGTAGGCGTCGGCGAGCTTCACGAAGTCGGGGACGTGGATCGTGCCGTGGCCGGTGTGCAGGTCGGTGTTCGAGTACCGGGACTCGTAGAACAGCGTCTGCCACTGCCGGACCATGCCGAGCGAGGAGTTGTTGATCACCGCGACCTTGATCGGGATCTCGTTGATCGTGCAGGTGGCGAGCTCCTGGTTGGTCATCTGGAAGCAGCCGTCGCCGTCGATCGCCCACACGGTCCGGTCGGGCTGGCCGACCTTCGCGCCCATCGCCGCGGGCACCGAGAAGCCCATGGTCCCGAGGCCGCCGGAGTTCAGCCAGGAGTTCGGCCGCTGGTACCTGATGAACTGCGCGGCCCACATCTGGTGCTGGCCGACGCCGGACACGAAGATCGACTCCGGGCCGGAGATCTCGCCGATCCGGGAGATCACGTGCTGCGGCGCCAGGTGCCCGTCGGTGGGCTCGTCGTAGCCGAGCGGGAACGTCTCGCGCCACGAGTCGATCTGCTGCCACCACGCCTCGAGGTCCGGCTTGCCGTGCTGCACCTGCTCGCGGGCGAGCTCGGGCAGCAGGTCCGCGATGACCTCGCGCAGGTCGCCGACGATCGGCACGTCCGCCGTGCGGTTCTTGCCGATCTCCGCCGGGTCGATGTCGGCGTGCACGATCGTCGCGTTCGGGGCGAACGACGACAGCTTGCCGGTGACCCGGTCGTCGAACCGCGCGCCGAGCGCCACGACCAGGTCGGCCTTCTGCAGCGCGGCGACCGCGGCCACCGTGCCGTGCATGCCGGGCATGCCCAGGTGCTGCGGGTGCGTGTCGGGCAGCGCGCCGCGGGCCATCAGCGTCGTGACCACGGCGGCGCCGGACTCGTCGACCAGGCGGCGCAGCTCGGCGGACGCGCCGGAGCGGATCACGCCGCCGCCGACCATCAGCACCGGGCGGCGGGCCGTGGCCAGCAGCCGGGCGGCCTCGCGGATCTGCTTGCCGTGCGGCTTGGTCACCGGGTGGTAGCCGGGCAGGTCCAGCTGCTGCGGCCAGGTGAACGTGGTGTCGGTCTGCATGGCCGACTTGGCGATGTCCACGAGCACCGGGCCCGGGCGGCCGGTCGACGCGATGTGGAACGCCTCCGCGATCGTCCGCGGGATGTCGTCCGGGTCGGTCACCAGGAAGTTGTGCTTGGTGATCGGCAGCGTGATGCCGACGATGTCGGCCTCCTGGAACGCGTCCGTGCCGATCAGCGAGGCGCCCACCTGGCCGGTGATCGCGACCAGCGGGATCGAGTCCATGTTGGCGTCGGCGATCGGGGTCACCAGGTTGGTCGCGCCCGGGCCGGAGGTCGCCATCGTGACGCCGACCTTGCCGGTGGCCTGCGCGTACCCGGTCGCCGCGTGGCCGCCGCCCTGCTCGTGCCGCACGAGGATGTGCCGGAGCCGGGTGGAGTCCATCAGCGGGTCGTAGGTCGGCAGGATCGCGCCGCCGGGGATGCCGAAGACGACCTCGGCGCCGGCCTCCTCGAGCGAGCGGACGATCGACTTGGCGCCGGTGACCTGCTCGGCGACGGCGGGTCGCGGGCGGGTGGCGGGAGCGGCGTCGCGGGCGACCGCGGGCTCCGCGAGCCGGGCGGGCTCGGGGGCGGCGGCGGGCGCGGCCGCCCTGCGGGGCGGTGCCGGGTGGGGGCCCTGGACCATCGGTGTCTCCTGCGTCTGTGCGGGTGGAGCGGGTGCTGCGGCGGCCGGGGCCGCGTGGGTGCCGCGCGAG